>NZ_CABVEW010000007.1:0-165673 GCF_902497445.1 Faecalibacterium sp. Marseille-P9312 | reverse complement strand
GTGTAAGTGGAGTGATCCATTCAGCAAGCGTGTACTAATAGGTCGAGGGCTTGACCACAATTCGCTTGAGTATCTCAAGTCAACGAGAAGTAGCAGTGATTATTCAGTTTTGAAGGCACGTCCTTCTAAAAAATACTGGACAAACAGTAGACCTTATGGTATACTGAGCCAGTCATATGGTCGGTGACGATGACGGTGAGGTTCCACCTGTTCCCATTCCGAACACAGCAGTTAAGCTCACTCGTGCCCAAGATAGTTAGCTGGAAACGGCTTGTGAAAATAGGTAGTCGCCGACTTGATCAAAACGCTCTAAGAGAAATCTTAGGGCGTTTTCTTTTGTGCGAAAGCATTTATATAACCCCAAAACGGCCCCGCCGCGTTGGAGTTTTCCACGCAGCGGGGCCGATGATTTATTGGGTGGTATATCCTTTAAGAAGGAAGCTTCCGCTTAGCCCTTGCCGGCGCAGCCGAACAGCTCGATCTTTTCCTTGCACTTGGCCTCGATGGCCTTTGCGCCGGGAGCCAGCAGCTTGCGGGGGTCGAAGCCCTTGCCCTGCTGATCCTTGCCCTCTTCGATGTACTTGCGGGTAGCCTCAGCGAAGACCAGCTGGCACTCGGTGTTGATGTTGATCTTGGAGACGCCCAGGCTGATGGCCTTTGCGATCATGTCGTCGGGGATGCCGGTGCCGCCGTGCAGGACCAGAGGAATGTTATTGGTAGCCTTATGGATGCGGTCCAGAGCCTCGAAGTCCAGACCCTTCCAGTTGGCGGGGTAGACGCCGTGGATGTTGCCGATGCCGGCGGCCAGGAAGTCGATGCCCAGATCAGTGATCTTTGCGCACTCTGCGGGGTCAGCGATCTCGCCATTACCCACGACGCCGTCCTCGACGCCGCCGATGGAGCCGACCTCGGCCTCGATGCTCATGCCCTTGGAGTGTGCCAGAGCGACCAGCTCCTTGGTCTTCTCCACATTCTCCTCGATGGAGTAGTGGCTGCCGTCGAACATGATGGAGGAGAAACCGGCCTCAACGCAGGCCTTGCAGCCCTCGTAGGTGCCGTGATCCAGATGCAGAGCGACGGGAACGGTGATGCCCATGGAATCGACCATTGCATCGACCATAGCAGCGACGGTCTTGAAGCCGGTCATGTACTTGCCGGCACCCTCGGAGACACCCAGGATGACAGGACTCTTCATCTCCTCGCAGGCGGTCAGAACAGCCTTGGTCCACTCCAGGTTGTTGATGTTGAACTGAGGCACACCGTAGTGGCCGTCACGAGCTTTGATGAGCATTTCGGTTGCATTTACCAACATTATTATTACCTCCAAAAATTATCGGGGTCTGTTCGTACCCACACACCGCTTTGTGCATGGTTTAACGAAGTTGCACCCTAAGTATACCCCAAACAGCGGGTAAAATCAATCCACCGGAGAGTTTTTGTAACCAAACCGAAGCTTTCTTGGCCAGCAGTGTGCTCGAAAGACAGAGAAATAAGTGTGATGCAACATTTTATACAGGCTTCGACAACATCCGGCCAGACCGGCGGCGGAGGCACCAAAGCAGACGATTTTCAACAGGGATCCACATTCGTCAAAATGATGTTGGATAAAAAGGCAAAACAAGTGCCGCTCTGCTTCAAAATTTTGTCATAATTCTGACTTGAAAATTACAAAATGTATGAAGGGTTCTGAGCTTGTCGAGATGAGATTGTGGAAAACCTTGTGGAAAGTGTGGAATTCCACCCGGAAAACAGGCTTGAACGCTTGAGTTTTGAACTTTCTCCACAGAGTTTTCAACTTGTGGAAAAAACAGGGCGGGTATACGGATGGTAAAGCGGCCTGCCTGTGGAAAACTTTTACCACAGGCAAAAAGACGGATAACCGGCGCACAAAAGGCAACACTTCTCCCATGAGGCGCTGCCCGGGCGGGCGGCACAGAAATTTCACGGGAAGAAAAAGCGCAATTCTATGGCAAACCCCTGCCGCTTATGTTATACTTCAAGATGAGTTATAAGCGCTGTACGTCTGAAATGCGTCAGTGCCTGCCGCAAAATGCAGCTTTGCAGCGCTGCGGCCCTGAAAACTCGTTTGAAGCGATACGATGACGCCGGGCCGGAAGGGCTTTGGCGTCCTGCGATAGAAACGGAAGGAGAACTTCATGGAAGAACGCAATATGCCCCGCCGTCCCCGCCGCGAAAAGGCCGACGACCAGCCCCGGAACGAGAGCCTCGTCTACGGCAAGAACCCGGTCACAGAGCTGCTGAAGAGCGGCTCCGGCGTGGATACGGTGCTGCTGGCCGAGGGCATGGCCCCGGCTGTGGCCGCTTACTATACCGCAATGGCGAAGGAAGCCGGTGCCACCGTCAAGCGGGTACACCCCAACAAGCTGCGCCTCATGACCGGCACCGAGAGCCATCAGGGCGTGGCCGCCTTTGCCAGTGAGATCGAATACGCAACGGTGGAGGACCTGCTGGCCGCTGCCAAAGAGAAGGGCGAACCGCCCTTCCTTGTGCTGAGCGACGGCATCGAAGACCCCCACAATCTGGGCGCTGTCATGCGCTCGGCTCTGCTGTGCGGCGCTCACGGCATCGTCATCCCCAAGCGGGGCGGCGCATCCGTGACCCCCACCGTCATCAAGTCCAGCGCCGGTGCGGCTGAGCGCCTGCCCGTGGCCCGTGTGGCCAACATCGGCGAGACCATCCGCCGCCTCAAGGAGCAGGGTGTTTTCGTCTACTGCGCCGACATGGACGGCGTGTCCCTGCGCAAGAATAACCTCACCGGCCCCATTGCGCTGGTGCTGGGCAGCGAGGGCAGCGGTGTGTCGCAGCTGGTCAAGAAGCTCTGCGACGGCGTTGTGAGCCTCGATATGACCGCACAGGGTACCGGCGTGGACAGCTTCAATGTCTCGGTGGCCGCAGGCATCATCCTGTATGAGATCCAGAGCCAGCGCGCCGCACAGGGCTGAGCTGGCCCGTGCCGAACGAAACAAGGGAGGGAAGATCAGGATGCCAAAGGATGACGAGCGGAAGGAAATGACGCAGGAAGAGCTCGACGCCCGCGAAGAAAAATTCCGCACCTTTTTTACCACCAGTGTAGCCCAGGTCCCGGAGGAGATGACCCGGCGGGACGATGAGAATGAAGAAAAGCCCAAGAGCCTGCTGGGCCGGCTGTTCCGCCGTGAAAAGGGCGAACAGCAGGAAGGCGGCACACCCGAAGAGAGCCGTACCGGCGAGATACAGCTGGGCGGCGAGGAGCCGGAGGAACCCTCCGACCTGGAGCTGGTCCTGGCGCTGGAAGAGGAAGTCGCAGAGCCGAAGCCCGAGCAGCCGAAGCCAGTCGAGCCGGTCAGCGCCCCCCAGCCTGAGCCGGAAAAGCCCCAAAAGCCTGCAGGACCCCTCAAAGCGCCGGAGCCGCCTGCTCCCAAGCCGGAGAAAAAGCCGGCAGAAAAGCAGGCCGCGCCCCGGAAAAAGGCGGTCCAGTACGAGCTGCGCACCCCGCAGGAGCAGTATGAGGACCGGGAGATGCAGGCGCTCAAAGCCATGCTGTTTGGTGCAAAGCTTCCGCCGCAGGAGGAAGAGCCTCCCCAGCCGGTGAAGCACGCAGAACCGGAAAAGAGCACCCCGGAAGTTCCGGTCGTTGCAGCGAAACCGGACGCAGAAAAAGAGCCGGATGCAGTGCCGGAGAAGCCTGCCGTGCCGATGCCCGAGATGGTGTTTGCAGAAGACAAGGTGTCGAAGCCCCATGCGGCCCCGGCGATGCAGTTCTTCGGCAAGGGCGACGACGAGAAAGCGCCCGCAGCCCCGGCCCGCGCGACGCCGCCGGACAATGACGACAGCATGAGCCTGCCGCTCATGTTCCTGAACGACGGCGACGAGGCGGCTCCGGTGGAGCCGCCGCAGGAGGAAGCGCCTGCACAGTCGGCCGAAGAGGCCGGTACTGCCCCGGCTGCTCCGGAGGCTGCACCCGTCGAGGAAGCGCCTGTCGAAGAGGAAAAAACGCCCGAGACGCCGGAACAGGTGGGGGAACGGCTGCACCAGATGGGCGCGGCCCTTACATTGCGCTGTGCGCTGGGCGGCATCCTTGCACTGGTGCTGCTCCACTTCGGCCTCGCCGCAGAGGGCCTTGTCGGTCCGCTGGGCGGCCTTGACCCCGTAACTGCCCCGGCGGCCTTCTATGCCGCTGATCTGCTCTTCCTGGCGCTGGCGCTGGCGGTGGGCTGGCCCGTCGTGAGGGATGGCCTGAAGGGTCTGCGGGGCGAACGCCCCAGCATGGAGACCATGCCCGCGATGGCAGCCTGCGCTGCGCTTTTGCAGGCCGCTGTGGCTTTGCTGAACGCGCAGAACTATCAGGCGTCCAGCTTCACCCTTCTGTCCGGCATTGCGGCGCTGGGGCTGTTCCTTGCACTGCTGGGCGACCGTGTCCTTCTGGCCTCGGTCCAGGGCGGCTTCAAACTGGCGCAGGCCGGTCCGGAGCATCGCGGTGCGTTCCGTGCCAAGGACAAAGACCTTATCCGCATCCTCTCCAGGGACATGGACGAAAAAGACCCCTGGGTGCTGCTCAGCCGACCCGCTGAGTGGGACGACGCGATGGTGGAGCAGGGCTTCGGCCCCCGCGCCTGTGAGCGCCGCGCCCGTAAGACGAATTACATCCTGCTGGGTGCGGCTGTGTTGGCCGGTCTGGTCTTCTGCGTCTTTGGCGGCGGCCTCAACGGCGGTGCTGCGGCGCTGACCGCTGTGCTCTGCATGGGTTCGCCTCTGTCCTCCACCCTTATCGCAGGTTTTGCATCCCTGCGGCTGCAGCAGACTGCCGCTGCCTCGGGTGCGGTGATCCCCGGCTGGGCGGCCATCGAGGAACTGGGCGGTGTGGATACCGTTCAGGCTGACGCCGATGAGCTGTTCACCCCGGACAGTGCCATGCTCGAGGACATCCGCATCTTCAAGGGCGGACGCATCGACCGGGCTATCCTCTATTCGGCCAGCGTTCTGAGCAAGTGCTGCAACACCCTGAGCGGCCTGTTCCGCCAGATCATCGAGGACCGCACCGACATCCTCTACCCGGTCAAGGACCTGGAGGTCCATCGCGGCCTCGGTTTCTCTGCATGGTGCGACAACAACCGCATCCTCATCGGCACCCGTGCGTACATGGAAAAAGAAGAAGTTCCCCTGCCCGACGAGGAATATGAGGCCAAGCACTCCAAGAACGGCGAGCTGCAGATCCTCTATCTGGCCGTGTCCGGCAGTCTGCACGCCATGTTCGTGCTCCACTATGTGGGGGGACGGAACGCCGCCCGCGGTCTGGAACAGCTGCAAAAAGAGAATATCCAGCTGCTGGTGTCCTGTCAGGATCCCACCCTGACCGCACGACACATCACCGACGCCTACCATCTGCCCGAGGGCATGGTCGTCCTGCTGGATCAGGAGCAGTGTGCCGCACTGGGCGCTGCCACCGCCGAAGACACCGGCTCCGAAGGCTGCTGCATCCTTTGCACCAACGGCTTTGCCAGCCTGACCGGCGGTCTGCGGGCCGCAGAGCAGGCCCAGAACGCCGAGACGACCGCTACCACGGTGCAGCTGGTGTCGGTGTGGTTCTCGGTGGCCATCGCCGTCCTGCTGACCTATGCGGGCAGCGTGGGGATGCTGAGCGTGGCTGCGGTGCTGATGTATCAGGCGGCATGGAGCGCTCTCAGCATCGCCGTGTGCGCACTCAAGCAGCATAGTTGAAAAATAAATAGGAAATATTCTCAAAATAAATAGGAATAATTCTTGATTTATGCCCGAAATTCTGGTATAATACCCTCAGAGACAAGGAAGACCGATCGCACACCCGGTACCGAACAAAGCGGGCTGCGCGTAGAATAAACCAAACCGGACACAGCCCATACTGGCAGTGTCAGACTATCTGAGAGGAGAACAGATTATGGAACTCAAGGGAACCAAGACCGAGAAGAACCTGATGGAAGCTTTTGCAGGCGAGAGCATGGCCCGCAACAAGTACACCTACTTTGCAAGCGTCGCAAAGAAGGAAGGCTACGAGCAGCTGGCCGCTATCTTCGAAGAGACCGCCGGCAACGAGAAGGAACACGCCAAGCTGTGGTTCAAGGCCCTCTGCGGCGGCTCCATCCCCGACACCCTGACCTGCCTCGACATGGCAGCCAGCGGCGAGAACGAAGAGTGGACTGATATGTACCCCCGCATGGCAGCGGAGGCCAAGGAGGAGGGCTTCACCCAGCTGGCCGCTCTCTTCACGCTGGTGGGCCAGATCGAAAAGGAGCACGAGGCACGCTACCGCGCCCTTGCCGCCAACCTCAAGGAGGGCAAGGTCTTTGCCCGTGAGGAACAGCAGGTGTGGGTCTGCCGGAACTGCGGCTACACCTATATCGGCAAGTCTGCTCCCCTCAAGTGCCCGGTCTGCGCACATCCCCAGAGCTACTTTGAGCTGAAGGCCAAAAATTACTGAGTTTTTTCAGATATTCCGTCCGATGAGAGCCGCCGCACCTGTATAAAGTGCGGCGGCTCTTTTGCTGTCTGGTGAAATACAGTCTGCACGATTTGTATAAATTTGGCGGGGGTGTTTTAGTGCCTTTCACGAAAAGGTGCGCGAAATTGTGACACTTCTGGCGAAGAACTTGACCCTTCTTTTGGGTGCGTGTACAATAAACTAATAGTGAGAGGCTAATAGTGAGAGGGATTTTGTGCAGAGCACATTGCGATAAACCTTATCCAAAGGAGGGAAGTGCTACCCTATGAATAAGATCACACGGCTGGCAGCGGCGGTTGTGCTGAGCGGGCTGCTTCTGGCAGCTCCTGCTGCACAGGCGGCCCCCGCATTGCTGGGAGCATCGGCGAACTTTGAGCTGGAAGTGAACGAGATGGAGCTGGAGATCACGGCAGACGACCCCCGCCCCAAAGCCTATCTTTACACCGGCGGGCAGAGCGACTACTACTTCATCGTCTGGATGAGCAGCAACCCCACCGTGGCTTCCGTGGACGGCGATGGCCGTGTCACCGGCCGCAGCGCCGGTGAGGCCACGATCACCGCCATCACTGACCGGGGCGAGTGCGCTGCCTGCAAGGTGACTGTCCGCAAGGAGAGTGGCAATGCGGCCAGCAAAAAGCCTGCCCTCGACCACACCACCCTCAACCTCGTTATCCAGTACAACAACGCCCACCCCAGCCAGAAACTGCAGCTCATCAACACGAGCGGCTCCTTTGTCTATGCCTACCAGTGGATGAGCAGCAACCCCGAGGTGGCAACGGTGGATCCGGAGGGCCTTGTCACGGCCCAGAAGCCCGGCACCACCACCATCACGGCGCTGGCCACCAACGGTCAGGCGCTGCGCTGCGCCGTTACCGTCAACAGCGATGTCGGCAAGGTGACTCTGAATAAGCACGACCTGCTGCTCCGCACGGTGGGCAGCAAAGAGGCACTCACAGCGTCTGTCGCTGTGGAGGACGGCACGAATGTACCCATCACATGGGTCAGCAGCAATCCCGGCGTCGCTACTGTGGACGCTTCTGGTGTCGTGACTGCCGTCGCCGACGGCGAGGCAAAGATAACGGCTCTCTCGCCGGATGGACGCTTCGACAGCTGCAGCGTTTTCGTGGGCCTTGCGGCAGACAAGTACGACACGGAAGAGGACCTGGCCGAGGAACTCAAGCTTCCGGACCCCTATGTGGCGGTCCGGATGAACCGGCTGAGCTGAACCGAAAATACAAAGAGGAAGCCCCGCACTGCATCGTTCGATGTGGTGCGGGGCTTTTGCTTATTGATTTACCAGCTCAATAAAGGCTTTCATCTGGGGCGTGAGCCATTTGTCCTTGTGATAGAACAGCTGCCGGTGCATGGTGACAGTGCAGTCGGGGACATTGAGGCGGGCGATACGCCCGGCGGAGAGGGCAGGACGGACGATGTACTCGGGCAGGAAGGAGAACCCCATCCCACGCTCCACCATCTGGCAGAGCAGCGAGGCGCTGCCCAGCTCGATGTAGGGGTGGATAGACAGCCCGCGGGCGGCGAGGCGCTGGTCGAGGGCGTCACGGTAGCTCATGCCCCGCTCTGTGAGAAGAAATTCCTGTTGAGCCAGAACATCCAGCGGTACTTCGGCCTTGTCGGCCAGCGGATGCCCGGCGGGGGCCACGAAGCAGACCGGCTCCGGCACATTGACGGCCAGCGTCAGGCTGGGCAGGAGCAGAGGCTGGTCGAGGGTGTAGGCCAGGTCGATCTGGTTCGCGCTCAGCAGCCGCAGCATCTCGTCGGCGGTGGCGGTGCGGAGCACCAGCTCCACCTGCGGGCAGAGGGCGTGGAACTGCTGCAGCAGGTCGGGCAGGAAGGTGCTGCATACGGAATCGGCCAGTGCCACCCGCAGGGTGCCGCTGACGGCCCGGGCAGGCAGCAGCGCGGCCTTGGCCTGCTGGGCCGTGATGAGAAGGGTGCGGGCATAGCTCTGGAAAGTCTGGCCCGCATCGGTGAGGCGGACGGTCTTGCCCACCCGGTCAAAGAGAGGCGTACCCAGCTCTGCTTCCAGCTGGGAGATCTGGGCCGATACCGCCGACTGAGAGTAGCCCAGCTCCCGCGCAGCGCTGGAAAAGCTGTGCAGCTCGGCGATATGAAGGAAGGTGTTGATGTTTCGGAGTTCCATAACTGTCCCTCCGGCGTCAGCGGCGGTCGATGCCGGTGACGGTCAGGACCTCGCCGTCCACTTTGAAGTGGACTTCCAGCCCGCCAAACTCCATGCCGTAGACCCGCTCCGGGTCGTGCTGGTAGGAGGGACGGGGGTCGTTTTCCAGCACACCCTGCAGCGCGGCCTGCTGGACGGCAGGCACTCTGGCCCAGAGGCCGGCGTCGCAGACCATGGTCAGGTGGTGGAACTGGGTCTGTGCCGTGAAGCCTGCGGCGGCGTCCGGGTGGCAGTCGGCGTAGGGGATGTAGGGCTTGATGTCGTAGATGGGGGTGCCGTCCATCAGGTCGGCGCCCCCCACGATGAGGACGGGGCCGACGTCAGGCCGGTGCTCGATGGCTTCCAGCTGGACGCTGGACAGTCCCAGCGGATTGGGCCGGAAGGGCGAGCGGGTGGCAAATACGCCCATCCGGGTGTTGCCGCCGAGGCGGGGCGGCCGGACGGTGGGGGACCAGCTGTCCCGCACCGCGCCGGAAAACTGCCACACCAGCCAGATGTGGCTGAAATCCTCGAGGCCGCGCACGGCGTCGGCGTTGCGGTATTCGGGGGTAAAAATGACCTCGCCCCGCAGGCTGTCCACCAGCCCGCTCTGGCGCGGGATGCCGAACTTGGTGGGGAAGGCGGTGCGGATATGGGCGATGACCTTGAGGGTCATTTCTTCGGGTGCAGACATGTGGAGTCCTCCTTATTATAAGCCACGGCAGAAGCCCACGGCACGGCCCTCGATCTGAATTTCTTCCAGCTGGGGGCCTGCGAATACCATGGGCGGGCAGACGGCGGTGTTGTCGGCCAGCAGCATGACGGTCTCGCCCTGGCGGTGGAAGTGCTTGAGGGTGGCTTCCTCGCCGATGCGGACAGCGGCGATCTCGCCCTGCTCCACCTCGGGCTGGCGGCGGATGCAGACGATGTCGCCGTCGCAGATGGTGGGGGCCATGCTGCTGCCGTGGCAGGTGAGGGCGAAGTCGGCGTGCCATGCGGCGGGGACGCCGATGTAGCACTCGATGTTCTGCTCAGCGGTGATGGGGGTGCCGCAGGCGATGGAGCCTACGAGAGGCACCCGCGCCATCTCAGGCAGAGGCTCGAAACCCGGCGGAGGGCAGGGCAGGTCTGCGAGACCCATGAGCCACGCGGGTGTGGTGTCCAGAGCGGCGGCCAGCTCCTCGAGCTTGGCCCGGGGCAGGTCGTTGATGCCCTTTTCCAGCTTGGTGATGGAGGATTTGGAGCGGTAGCCCATCCGGGCGGCCAGCTCTTCCTGCGACAGGCTCAGCTGCTCCCGGCGCTGCCGGATGCGGCTGGATAAATCGGTATCGGACATATAGGGCCTCGCTTTCTCTGCGGTTTGCACGATTTTCGGTGTTCTGAGGACAGTATAGCAAAAAATTTACTATAAATCAACTTTTTAGGGACTATTTTGCGAATAATGTTGACAAATAATCAACTGAAAGATATAATACAACCAATGATTGTACTGAACACTTTGAACGCAAAACTGAAAGGAGAAACGCCTATGACCGATACCATGATGATCCGCGACTGCATCCGCAGCCAGGGCATGAAACTGGGCCATGTGGCCCATGTTCTGGGCATCACCAACAACACCCTCCGCTGTAAGCTGGAAAATGAGAGTGAATTCAAGGTGAGTGAGGCCGAAAAACTCTCGAAGATGCTGGGGATGACCGTCGAGCAGCGCGACCGCTGCTTCTTTGGCCCGGCGGGCTGAGGGGAAAAAGGGGATGGAAGCCATGACACAGGAACAGCGCCAGAAGACGAAGGAGGCCCTCAGCCGCTACGGGCAGAAAAACTGGGTCTACGGCCCCTGCAACTGGGGCTGGAAGCGGGCCATCCAGCTGGCCGAGGAGTATTACCGCGAGGCAGACCCGGGCCTGCGGGGCAGCATCCTGCAGCTGCGCTACATGGAAAGGCGGAGGCGGGAAGAGGTGATGGACAAGCTGAACATCAGTTACAGCACCTATCAGAAAGCCCACGACGACCTGCTGAGCACCATCGCGGTCTTTGCCGCCCATTACGGTGAGCTGTGACGCAAAAATGCCCCCTGACCGTCCGGTCAGGGGGCATTCGTGTGCTCAGTGTTTCTTCTCGGGGGTGTCGCAGTGCTGGTGGCAGGAAGAGCAGTTGCCTCCGCAGCCCTCGCCTTTCCAGCCGCCCTGCCGGGAGATCCACACCACCGCCAGTGCAAACAGGACAGCCAGCACCAGCAAGGTGATGATACCGCGTACAGTTATCATAAAAAAGACCTCTCTTTCGAAAGAATTCCAGCCCCAGTATACACCATCTGCCCCCGGAGAGCAACCGAAAAGCGCTGCCGGCTCAAACTTTTTTCGAAAAACGAAAATTTGGGCTTGCATTTGGGCCAACGGAGTGGTATAATAAGCACGTTCCGATTCGGAGGATTAGCTCAGCTGGTTAGAGCACCTGCATCACACGCAGGGGGTCTGGGGTTCGAGTCCCTAATTCTCCACCAAATGCAAGCCACTAACGAAAGTTAGTGGCTTTTCTTTTTATGTAATGCAGCTGATGCTAGAGTATGGAGAATTAGGGACTCGAACAGCAGCGGAGCCGACTGCAACGACGACGAGCGCCGCCAGCGGCGGAAGCAGCGAGGAGTTGTTGGGGCCGCGGCCAGCGATACGCAAGCAAGGCGCAGCGGATGCTGGGTGCCGCAACCCGTCTGCCTGCGGCGGAAACAGGGAGGCGAGGCTGGGGCCGCGTTCTGATTTTTCAAGGCCCCGCCAAGGGGCTGTGGAAAAATCAGTAAACGCAACCCGTCAAGGCGGCACACCTCAGATTCAGCTTCTGGGGGAATGTCTACCGGGGAAGCTGGATCCGGATTCTTTACAAAGAGGACTCGTATATTTTATCTGCATCTTGCCTCCCGGCAGAAAAGACGGTACAATAAAACAAAGCACAGCAGGGGGCGGGCGAGATGGAGAAACTGGAAGCGAAGCTGAAAGCAGTGGACTGGGCCGTGCGGGATGTACTGGTGGGTACCATGCGCAGCCTGCAGCAGCTGGATATTTGCCGGAAGGACTGCTTTTATTACATCCCCGCAGAGCGCCTGCAGGACAGTGATTTTCCTATCCGCTATGTGGCCCTTTACCAGTCACAGTATGTGTTCGGCGCACAGGCAGGTGTCCGGTACTACGGCGAAGTCACGAAATGCAACGCCGTCCGCCGGAGCGCGATCACAGAGGTCAGCCCCCGGAGAGGGACGGAAGGAAACCTTTATTACCGCTTCGACATCCGGGAATGGAAGCAGCTGAACCGGCCCATCGAGGCCAAAGAAACGGGCTTTGTAAGGGATTTTACCAACCTGTTCCTGCTGGAGCACAGTGTCCAGACGCCGGAACTCTGGCTCCGCACGGAAGAGGAATACCGCCTTTGTTCGGCCCTGAAGCGGGCCGTCTGGGGCGACACCATCAATGAACCGGACAACGGCCTTGCATTTGAATTCCGGGGGTTCACCGTGAGCTTTGCGGAGGGGAAAATCTTCGTCTCGGATAAGGGCCGTGCTTTTGCGCAGTATGAGATCTCGCATTTTTTGCAGGATCCCGGCGCTGTGGTCCGGGGCATCCGAAGAGAATGCCTCCGGAGGGATTCCATGAGGGAACTCTCGAAGATTTGAATCGTTCCTTTTATTTACTTCTGCACTCCTGCGGCGCACTGCTCGATGAACTGCTTGGCGACGCGGGGGCTGCGGCCTCCGGCACGGATGGCGAAGGCTTCAGCCTTGGTCAGCAGCTCGTCGTGGGGCATCTCGATGCCGTGCTGTTTGGCCAGCTCGGTGAGGATGACCTCGAACCGGGCTTTCTCGGGCCGCTGGAAGGTGACGGTGAGGCCGAACCGGGCCGAAAGGCTCATCAGCTCCTGACGGGTGTCGGCCTCGTGGATGTCGTCGCCGGTGCGGTCGGAGAGGGTCTCCTTGATGAGGTGGCGGCGGTTGGAGGTAGCGTAAACGGCGATGTTCCGGGCTCTGCCGCCCACGCTGCCCTCGAGGATGGCTTTCAGGGCCGCAAAGTTGTCGTCGTTGGCCGTGAAGCTCAAATCGTCGATGAAGAGGATGAACTTCAGTGGGTTCGCGGCCAGCTTGTCCATCAAATCGGGGATCTGATAGAGCTGGTTCTTCTTGACTTCCACGAGGCGCAGGCCGTCGGCGGCGAACTCGTTGGCGATGGCCTTGACGGTGCTGGACTTGCCCGTACCGGCGTCGCCGTAGAGCAGAACATTGTTGGCGGGCATCCCGGCCAGCAGGGCGCGGGTGTTGGCGATGACCTTCTCCCGCTCCTGCTCGTAGCCCGGCAGCTCGTCGAGGCGCTGGGGGTCGGGGTAGCGCACCGGCACCAGCTGGCCGTTCTCGACCGTGAAGACGTGGTGCTTGGCGAACATTCCGTAGCCCTTTTTGCCCACCTCGCTCATCCGCTGGGCGTAGGCGGCGTGGAGGTCGATGGCCTTCGTCTCCCACCGGGGCAGGAAAGGCAGCTTGTCGGCGGCACCGGCGGCGTCCAGAAGCTCGTCCAGCGTCAGGCTGCATAGCTGCCGCAGGAAGTCCAGCTCATTGTCCAGTGCAGTCTGCAAGACGGGCGGCACTTCGCTGACAGCCGCCTGCCGGACACAGACCGTCTCGGCTTCGAGGACGGCAGCGGAAAGGTATTCGCCAAAGTTGGTGGTGTGCTCGAAGAGAGCTGCTTCGAAGGAAGCGGCAGCGTTGCACACGGCTCCCGTGCTCTGGGGGGCAGCGGCCATCCGGTCGGTGAGGTCAACCAATTTTGCAATGACGTCATCGTCCAGCAGGGCGCGGAAGATGACCAGCCCGTGGAGCCGGGCGTTCCATTCTGTGAGGTTCATAATATCCCTTTCTATTATATAACTGGCTCTCCCTTTGGGAGAGCTGGCGCGGGAGCGCCTGAGAGGGCAAGCACTGTGCGATAAAGCTGACCGCACAGCGATAGGCAGGCTCTTTGTCAGAGTGATACGATCGCTGAGCTTGTGTGGCTTTGCCAGTGGCCTTGCCCTCTCCGTCATCGCAAGCGATGACACCTCTCCCAAAGGGAGAGGCTATGCTTTAAGTAAAGTCGGTTACTCAGAATTATACAGCGATGTAAGGCCCTGCGCAAGATGGTGTTTAATTATCTTCATGTTTGCCATGATTCACGTTACAAATCGTCGATTGACAACGGCCCGATTTATAGTATAATTGACCCAACAAATGCACAGATGGGAAAAAGTAACGCAGGATACCTGCTTTTCAGAGAGCTGCCGGACGATGCAAGGCAGCAGGCGGCCCGGCGCGGAATCCTCCCGGAGCAGCCTGCTGAAGGACGATATATGGGACGTCTGCTAAGCAGCGCCGGTGGCGGCCGTTAGAGCGCAGGGCTTTGTTGGAAGCCCGTGAGAGGGCGCGGAAAGCGTCAACGAGAGTGGTACCGCAGAGAGTTTTGGATTGATTCCAGGTCTTTGTCTCTTGGATAAGGAGACAGAGACCTTTTGTTTATCAGGTGCTGCTCCCTGAAAGCGTTGGGAAAAAAGTGTGTAAAGTGGAAATTGGAAACGGAAACAGGAGAAACTCGCCATGCAGTTGAACGGTTCTCAAATCTTTGTGGAGGTGCTCTGTGAGCAGGGGGTGGATACCCTCTTTGGCTACCCCGGCGGCGCAGTGCTGAACCTCTACGACGAGCTGTACAAAAACGCCGACCGCATCACCCATGTGCTGACCGCCCACGAGCAGGGCGCATCCCACGCGGCGGACGGCTACGCCCGTGCAACGGGCCGTACCGGCGTGGTGCTGGCCACCAGCGGCCCGGGCGCAACGAACCTCGTCACCGGCATCGCCACCGCCTATATGGACTCTGTGCCGATGGTGGCCTTCACCGGCAACGTGACCACGGCAGGTCTGGGCAAGGACGGCTTCCAGGAAGCCTACATCGAGGGCATCACGATGCCCATCACCAAGCACAACTTCACGGTGCGCCGGGTCGAAGACCTGGCCGACACCATGCGTGCGGCTTTCCGTATCGCCCAGAGCGGCCGCAAAGGGCCGGTGCTGGTGGACATCCCGAAGGATGTCACCGCTGCGGTGTGTGAGTTCACCCCGAAAAAGCCGGAGCCCATCCGCACCGTGACCACCTTCAACGAAGAGCAGGTCAAGTGGGCGGCAGACATCATCAACGGCGCACAGCGCCCGCTGGTCTACTTCGGCGGCGGCGTCCGCTCGGCGGCCAGCTGCCAGCCCCTGCGTGACCTTCTGAAAAAGGCTGAGATCCCGGCCACTTATACCCTGATGGCCGCAGGCGTCGTGCCTTACGGCGACCCGATGAACATCGGCATGGTGGGTATGCACGGCTGCTACACCTCGAACCGGGCGGTGGCCGACTGCGATGTCCTTATCGCGGTGGGTGCCCGCTTCTCCGACCGTGTGGCCCTGAACCCCAAGACCTTCGCCAAGAATGCGACCATCATCCAGATCGACATCGACGCCAGCGAGCTGGGCAAAAACGTGGATGTTGACCTTGCCATCGTGGGTGACGCCGCCTATGTGCTGAACGCCATGCTCCCGATGATCGAGGACAAGAAGCATCCCGACTGGATGAAGATGATCCACGAGTGGCAGGCACAGGATTACCACCCGGTGTCCGACGCCTCCCGCCTGATGCCTCATCAGGTCATTGGCGAGGTCTGCAACCAGTGCGGCCCCGAGGCGGTCTACGTTACCGATGTGGGCCAGCACCAGATGTGGGCGGCACAGTACATCCGCCACACCAAGAGCCGCGGCTTCATCACCAGCGGCGGCCTCGGCACCATGGGCTTCGGCTACGGCGCAGCCATCGGCGCACAGATGGCGCTGGGCCGCGACCAGCGGGTGGTCATGTTCACCGGCGACGGCTCCTTCCACATGAACCTCAACGAAGCCTGCACTGCTGTCAGCTACGAGCTGCCCATCATCACCGTCATCTTCAACAATCAGGTGCTTGGCATGGTGCGCCAGTGGCAGACCGCTTTCTATGGCAAGCGCTTCTCCCAGACCGACCCCCACCGCAAGACCAACTTCGTCAAGCTGGCCGAGGGCTTCGGCCTCAAGGGCTACCACTGCGAGAACCTGGCTCAGTTCCAGGAGGCATTCGCCGACGCTCTGAAGCAGAAAGGCCCCACCTGGATCGAATGCATGATCGACAAGGACGAAAAGGTCCTGCCCATGATCCCCGGCGGCGGCGACATCAACGACATCATCATGAAATAAGGAGGACACAGCGACATGGAATCCAATCAGCGCAGGGTCATCAGCCTGCTGGTGGACAACCAGAGCGGCGTTCTGGCCCGGGTGTCCAACCTGTTCTGCCGCAGAGGCTTCAATATCGACAGCCTGACCGTTTCGGCCACCAACGACCCCACAGTCAGCCGCATCACCGTTTCCGTCTCGGGTACCGAAAAGGAGCTCCAGCAGCTCATCCTCCAGACCGAGCGTCTGGAAGTCACCCGTCAGGTCTTCGTACTCAACGAGTCCACCGCTCTCGAGCGGGAACTGCTCCTGCTCAAGGTGGCGGCAAATGTCACCAACCGCGCAGAGCTGCGGGAGATCGCCGGCATCTATAAGGCAAAGATCATTGACCTGTCGCCCGACAGCATGGTCTTTGAGCTGACGGGCCGTCCCGAAAAAATTGACGCCTTCTTGAAGCTCATGTCGGACTATCAGATCCTGGAGCAGTGCCGCACCGGCGTCACCGCCCTCGAGCGCGGCGGGATGCATCAGCATATACAGAAGCCCGCGCAGGAGGTAAGAGAGGCACAGTTCCCGCTGCCCGGCACGAGATGCCACTGATTTACTTTTCCGCTCCCCAGTGAGCGAAAAATATACGATGCTTATCATTCATCTTATACTGAAATAAGTAAAAAACAAAAGGAGAACAACTACCATGGCGATCAAGAAATACTACGATTCCGACTGCAACCTCGGCGTGCTGGACGGCAAGACCGTCGCTGTCATCGGCTTCGGCAGCCAGGGCCACGCACATTCCGAGAACCTCGCTGAGAGCGGCGTCAATGTCGTCGTCGGCCTGCGCAAGGGTTCTGCTCACTGGGAAAAGGCTTCTGAGTTCGCTGCAACTCATCCCAACTTCAAGGTCATGGAGGTCGAGGAGGCTGCCAAGGCCGGCGACGTCGTCATGATGCTGGTCCCCGATGAGCTGTGCGCTGACATCTACAACAAGCAGGTCGCTCCCTACATGACCGAGGGCAAGGCTCTGGCTTTCGCACACGGCTTCAACATCCACTTCAAGACCATCACCGCCCCCAAGAATGTTGACGTTATCATGATCGCTCCCAAGGGTCCCGGCCACATCGTCCGCCGCCTGTACACCGAGGGCGAGGGCTGCCCCTCTCTGATCTGTGTCGAGCAGGACTTCACCGGCAAGGCGAAGGACATCGCTCTGGCATACGCTTCCGGCATCGGTGCCGGCCGTGCCGGCATCCTCGAGACCACCTTCAAGGAGGAGACCGAGACCGACCTGTTCGGCGAGCAGGCTGTTCTGTGCGGCGGCGTCTGCGAGCTCATCCACGCTGGTTTCGACACTCTGGTCGAGGCTGGCTACGAGCCCGAGATGGCCTACTTCGAGACCTGCCACGAGATGAAGCTCATCGTTGACCTCATCAACGAGGGCGGCTTCTCCAAGATGCGTTACTCCATCTCCAACACCGCTGAGTACGGCGACTACCGCACCGGCAAGCGCCTCATCACCGCTGAGACCCGCAAGGAGATGAAGAAGGTCCTGACCGAGATCCAGGACGGCACCTTCGCTTCCGAGTTCCTGACCGAGATGAGCCCCAACGGCGGCCGCAAGGTCCACTTCCTCGCTCAGCGCCGCATGGAGGCCGAGCACCCCATCGAAAAGGTGGGCGCAGAGCTGCGCAGCATGATGAGCTGGCTGAAGAAGTAAGAAAATCAGAAAAACCTCTCCGTCAGCGCTGACGCGCTGCCACCTCCCCTAACGAGGGGAGGCCTTGGCATATCGTAAAGCCTCGTCTCTTCGCCAGAGGCTCCCCTCGGTAGGGGCAACAATGGCGACCGCCGCCAGTGGCGGAAACAGGGAGCCATTGTTGGGGCCGCGGCCAGCAATACGCAAGCAAAGAGCTGCGGATGCTGGGTGCCGCAACCCGGCCTTGTCTGCGAAGCAGACTGAGAGGTTGAATACCAGAGCGTCGGTTTTAGCAGAAAAACTGCTGATTCCGGTGCTTTTTTGTATCAGGAGGATAAAATGAGAAGTGACAACGTGACCAAAGGCTCGGAGCGCGCGCCCAACCGAAGCCTGTTTTACGCCCTGGGCTACACCCCGGAAGAGCTGGACCGCCCCCTCATCGGTGTGGTGAGCGCCTACAGCGAGATCGTCCCCGGCCACATGAATCTGGATAAGATCGCCGACGCCGTCAAGGCAGGCGTCCAGATGGCAGGAGGCACCCCCATCCTCATCCCGGCCATCGGCGTCTGCGACGGCATCGCCATGGGCCATGTGGGCATGAAGTACAGCCTCGCCTCCCGCGAGCTGATCTGCGACAGCGTGGAGACCATGCTGATGGCTCATCAGCTGGACGGTCTGGTGCTGGTGCCGAACTGCGATAAGATCGTTCCCGGCATGGTCATGGCCGCTGTCCGCATGGATGTGCCTGCCGTGGTCTGCTCCGGCGGCCCCATGCTGGCCGGTACCTACGGCGGCGAGGAAGTCAGCCTTTCCAAGATGTTCGAGGCCGTGGGCGCCTATAAGGCCGGTATGATCACCGACGAGCAGCTGGAAGACTGCACCTGCAACTGCTGCCCCAGCTGCGGCAGCTGCTCCGGCATGTACACTGCCAACAGCATGAACTGCCTGTGCGAGGCCATCGGCATCGCGCTGCCCGGCAACGGCACCATCCCCGCCGTCTACTCCAAGCGGCTGCAGCTGGCAAAACACGCCGGTATGGCCGTCATGGATATGGTGAAGAAGGGCATCACCGCCCGCCAGATCATCAACGAGCGCTCCATCCGCAACGCTCTGACCTGCGATATGGCACTGGGCTGCTCCACCAATACCGTTCTGCACCTGCTGGCCATCGCCTACGAGGCCGGTGTGCCCATCGACCTGAAGCTCTTCAATGAGATAAGCGCCAAGACCCCGAACCTCTGCCATCTGGCCCCCGCAGGCCCCACCCATATGCCCGACCTCTACGCCGCCGGCGGCATCCCTGCCGTGCAGGCAGAGCTGGCCAAGAAGGGCCTGCTGGACCTGGATGTCCCCACCGTCACCGGCAAGACCCTCGGCGAGAACATCAAGGGCGCTCACATCCTGAACGACAAGGCCATCCGTCCTATCGATGATCCCTATTCTCAGACCGGCGGCCTGCAGATCTTGTGGGGCAACATCGCCCCCGATGGCTGCGTCGTCAAGCGCAGCGCCGTGGCCCCCGAGATGCAGGAGCACTCCGGCCCGGCCCGCGTCTTCAACAGCGAGGAAACGGCCATCGCCGCCATCTATGCGGGCAAGATCGTCCCGGGCGACGTGGTGGTCATCCGCTACGAAGGCCCCAAAGGCGGCCCCGGTATGCGTGAGATGCTCAACCCCACCTCCGCTCTGGCCGGCATGAAGCTGGACAAGACCGTGGCCCTCATCACCGATGGCCGCTTCTCCGGCGCTTCCCGCGGCGCTGCCATTGGCCACGTCAGCCCGGAGGCCGCTTCCGGCGGCCCCATTGGCCTTGTTGAGGAAGGCGATACCATCCACATCGACATCCCCAACGCCAGCATCACGCTGGAAGTGCCCGATGAGGTGCTGGCCCGGCGCAAGGCAAAGTATGTCGCTCCCGAGCCCAACATCAAGACCGGCTGGCTGAGCCGCTACGCCCGCATGGTCACCAGCGCAAACCTCGGCGCAGTGCTGAAGTAAGGCGCATTTTCTGCAACACCAAAGCATCCCCTGCAGGGCCCGGCCGGGCAATGGCCGGAAAGGCTGCAGGGGATGCTTTTTTGTTCGCTCCGGGGCGCAAAAAAGCCCCGGGCCGCAGGGCTCCGGGGCAGGGGGGATCAAGCCTCAAAAATAACCACAGTGAGGGCGTAGGTGCGGCCATTGACGGTTTTGTGAGTGACTGCGATTTTCATGCTGGTGATGGAGGCGGCGTCAAAAGGGGGATTACTGGCGACGAACCCTATCGTCGAGTCGATCAAATTTACGCCTTCCATGAACGGGGTTTTGACATCCGTGACATCCGCCGCATGGAAGGCGACGTAGGAATCGGACATGTAGGGGCTCAGGATGCCCTTCAGGGTCTCTTTGGCGGCTTCGGTAAGGACATCATCACCACTGTTATCTTTGGTGATCCAGGTTTCATCAAACAGGGGGGCGATATCACGGCGGAGCTCGGGAACCTGGTAGCTGACGGAGATATTATTTTTATTTCCCACTTGAACGCATGACGACTTGAAGTAATCTGCTATACCTTCAGCCATAGTACGGTTCAGAGATGTTGACTTGCCGCATCCGGTGAGCAGGGCCAGAGCCATGACGCCTGCAAGGATGAGCGCAAGGATCTTTTTGACGGGTTTCATATAGAAGTCCTCCTTATCCAGTGTTGAACAAAATGTTCCGCCGCCCGCAGGCAGAGGTTTGAAATATTATACCCCCCCCCCCTACTATTATTTCAAGGGCTTTTTACAAAATCATCGTTTTGCCTAAGATAATTGGATAAAACCGGGGAATTTGACGGGGTTATACGCCGGAAGTCGGGAAAAGCACACCAAAAATCCCCCTCCCGGAGAACACCGGGAGGGGGATTTTTGGTGAGTCCAAATGGAATCTTTGCATTTCCGCTTTCAGTATATGCGAAATTCAAAAAAGTCAAGCTTACCGCAGGAAAATTACATTTTACGCCCCAAGCTGAAACTCAAATGTATACCCATCCTCGCCGTAGTGCTCATTGCCGACCCAGAGAACAGACCGATCGGTCAAATCGTAGACCACGCTGTGGATGGTGTTGGTGTTGGAGTCGTCGTTGTTCCAGGTGCGGCGGCCCACCGAGGCCAGCAGGTCCATGGCAGCGTTCTTGTCAGCCACGACGCCGTTGGTCTGGCGCAGGGCAGCCGCAAGGTGCTCGTAGCGGTCGAGGCCCTTCATCTCGACGGCAGTGCCGTCGTAGTAGCCGGGGGCCTTGATAAAGTTGGTCACCACCTGCCAGTCGGAGGAATCGGAGAGGGCGTCGGTGTCGTTCCAGAGGACCTTCAGCTGACGCTGAGAGCCGTCGGCGTCGTGGTCGGCATCAGCACCCACCCACTCGAGGATGGCGCTGCGGCCGGTGGAGTCGGCCACCATGTAGTGGAAGCAGCTGCTTGCCGAGTCGTGAAGGTCGTACTGCTCAGCCAGCGCCACAGCGTCCTCCACCGAGTCGGCGTAGTCGAGGATGAGCCGGAGCAGGGTGGTGGAGGTGAGGTCGGGTTTGTCGGTCTGGGTGTCGGTGGGGGTGCCTTTGCCCTCGCCCTGATAGGACATGAAGATGCCGCAGGCCACACCGGCGTCGTTGACGCCGTCCAGCGGCACATAGGGGGCCGCGAGGGTCAGGATCTTCTGGCCGAGGCTCTCTACGTCCTTGTCTTTGTCGAGGCCGAGGAAGCTCAGGTCGATGGTGGAGTAGGAGGCGTGACGACCCTTACCGGGGTTCGTGTAGACGATGGCGGTGTTGGTGGCCGAGAAGTCGTAGTTGCGGCCAAAGACCCGGTCGCCGCTCTGGGTGTCTGCGGTAAAGGCCGAGCAGGCGATGGTGCTGGTCTTGATGTTCATGGGGATGATGCCCTTGGTGATGCTCTGGGTGATGAAGGAGATGAGCTCAGAGTCAGTGGATGCGCCGCCCTGAGCCAGGAAATCGTCGAAGTAGTAGCCGCCCGAGACGTTGAGCTGGTAAACTGCACCGTCGCGGTGGGCTTCGTCGCGGTCGGAGAGCTTTTTGAGGGACGAGAGGGTGGCCAGCTCATTGTGCCAGAGGGCGAACACGGCGACAGCCAGTGCGATGACCAGCGCCGCCAGCACGCAGGCGAGGCGCTTGAGGACTTTGGAGAGAGAATGATGCTTCATGGGACCTCCTGAAAAAGTCAAAATAATATAGATAAAATACTTGAATATTCTATCACGACTTCTGTCGTGTTACAAGACTTTTGGAGATTTGGCCGGAAAATAAAAACAGGCGCTGAACGACAGCGCCTGTTCTGAGAAAGACTTAACCAAACAGTTTTTTCGTATTGTGCATATACACCGACAGCACCAGCCCCACGCAGATATACAGCATGAGCACCGAGCTGCCGCCTGCCGAGTAGAAGGGCAGGGTGACGCCGATGACCGGCAGGAGGCGAAGGTTCATGCCGACGTTGACGAATATCTGGGCCATGAACGCGCCGCCGATGCCTGCGCAGATGAAGGAGCCCAGCATATCCTCACTGCACGCTCCGGTGGCGAAGGTCTTGATGATGATGGCCAGCAGCACGCCCAGCACCACGCAGCAGCCCACGAAGCCTGCCGCGTTGCCGATCCAGCTGAAGATGAAGTCATTGTGGGCGTTGGGGACGCTGTAGTAGCGGCCGCCGAAGAAGCCGTTGCCGAAGATGCCGCCCGAGCCGATGGCGATCTCGCCCCGCTGCTGCTGGTAGACAATGTTCTTCCAGATCGTCTCGCTGGGCGCCCAGCCCGTCTCGTTGTTGGGGTCGATGACCGCAAGGATGCGGTACCACTGGTAGCCCTTGCCGATCTTGTCGCTGAAGAAGGCAAAGGCCACTGCTGCCGCCGCTGCGAGGGCAGAGAAGGCCCCGATGATATACTTCCAGCTCAGCCCGGCGGCAAAGAGCATACAGCAGCCGATGATGCCGTAGATGATGGCCGTACCGTCGTCACCCTGGATGTGGATGATGCCGATCGGCACGAAGAGATGGAGCAGCAGCTTGCCCAGCTCTTTCGGCTCGTTGAGGCGGCTGCGGACATTGTTCAGATGCATGGCGAAGGTGAGGATGAAGCTTATCTTTGCCAGCTCGGTAGGCTGGAAGGTGAAGCCGCCCAGCTTGTACCAGGAATAGTTGTCGGTGTCGCCCGCGTTGTAGCCGATGGTCAGCGGGCCGAGGGTCACGTTGCGGATGACCAGCGTGGGCAGCACGAGGCCCCATGTGAGCACCACATGGACGGGCCAGACATTGACGAGGCTGCGGTAGTCGATGTTGGACAGAAGGATGGCCACCAGGATGCCGATGGCCGCTGCGCCCGCCTGCACCACGGCCCGGCGGTAGTCGCCGATGCCGGTGAGCTGGCCGGTGAGCTCATCCACGGCAAAGCCGCTTCCCTGCTTCGCCGCCCACGACGACAGCGCCAGCACCGCCATCGCGCTGCTGAACAGGCAGAGCAGCAGGTACATCTTGTCTGTCCGTTTCCAATATCGCTGAATGCTTTCCAAAAAAGCACCACCTTTCTGTATCCTTGAAAAGCCGTTTTCTGAGCATTGCACTCCGCTTACGAAAACAGCTTCCTCGAAACCCCGCCTCACAGCCGGGCATGATCCCTCAATATACCTTATTATACAGCAGGGGAGAGAGGCGCGCAAGATGGTCGGTTGTGACAGCTTTGCAAAATCGGCGCAGAACGCTTGACAAAGGCCGATATGCCCTCTAAAATGAAACGTACCGGGGCGGTAAATGGCCGGTCCCCGGCGTTCTTGGAGGAACAGTTTTTACATGAAGGAACAACGCCATCGAATTTTGTGCGCGGTCTGCGCACTGGCACTGGTGCTGACGGCTGTGCTGGCTCCCGCCGCATGGGCGGCAGACGGAGCGGGCGTGGTGCAGGATACGGCAAAGCCCACCCTCACCACGGGCGATGCCGCCGAGATGCAGCAGGCAGACGCCGCTGTGACGGCCCTGACCGGCAGCGACGAATACGAGCAGATGTCCCGGGAAGAACGGCTCACCGCGGCCCTTGCGGAGCTGGATGAGCTGACCCGGAAGGGGCTGGTGCGCCGGGACTCCATCCGCACCGACGAGGAGAACGGGATGGTCAGCTTTACCTACCGCTGCGGCGTGCTGGGCGGCATCCTGCTCACTCTGCCCGACGAGCTGGACGAGATGACCTTTGACGCCGGAGACAACGGCCTGCGCGCCCCGAGGGACATTGCTCAACGCACTCCCCGCACCGAGATGCCCCTGACCGACGATGTCCGGCAGGCCGCGGAGGCCCGGCAGTACCGGGAGAACGCTCTGCCTGAGACGATCGGCCGTGCCGCTATTTATTATGCCTTCGATAATACGGTGAACAGCTCCCGCTTTCCGTATTATTCCTATATGCAGGGCTTCTGGGAAGGCATGGGCCTGCGCACGACGATGAACACCCGGGTGACCCTGTCGGACCTGCGCCGGATGAACAAATACGATCTGTGCATCCTGAGCGCCCACGGTGCCTACTATACTTACAGCTACGGTACGTTCTGGAAGCACACCCGGACCGAGCCCATCATCCTGCTGACAGAAGCGTCCACGCTGTATAAAGACATCATCTACGGCTTTGACCTGCTGGCTCACCGCATCATCAAGCTCAACGGCCTTTACTGTGTCACAGCGGATTTCTTCCGCAATGCGTACCGCTCGGGCCAGCTCAGCAATACCATCATCTACTCCGAGACCTGTGAGTTCCTGGGCGTCACGAACAGCGTGGATGAGTCGATGGCCGAAGCGCTGCTGGCGGGCGGCGCACGGACTGTGCTGGGCTATGTGAACAACGTCTACACGGTCTACTCCCGCAGTATGCTTTGGGATACCGTCAACCATCTTGCGATGGGACAGACCATCGGCAGGGCGCTGGCCCATGCGAAGGACACCTACGGCGAGAACGACATCATCTGGTATACGGAGCAGGGCGGACGCCGCCCCCACGCCGCAGCAGCGTATCTGGTGCTCTACGGAGACGAGAACGCCCGGCTGAATGTGCCGGAAAACTTCTCGCTCGAGGAACGCGCGGAGGCTGCGGAAGATATGCTGGCCGATGTGCTCGAAAGCGCGGCCTGAGCGTTGCACTTTTGACAGAAATAGTTTATACTAAGGGACGGCAGAACAGGACGGCAGGACTCTGCCGTCCCTTTTTTATAGAAACGCATATGAGGTAGGATACCCATGTCTGAATTTATCACCCACTCCCGCGAGGAGACGGTGGCACTGGGGACGCAGGTGGCGCAGCATCTTGCGCCCGGGGCGCTCATCGCCTTTACCGGCGGGCTTGGCGCGGGCAAGACGGCCTTCTGCGAGGGCATTGCCAGAGGTCTCGGCTGCACCGACCCGGTCAGCAGCCCGACCTTCGCCATCGTGAACTATTACCGCGGGCCGCGGCCCTTCGCGCACTTTGATTTGTACCGCATCTCCACGGAGAACGATTTGTGCGCGGCAGGGTTCTACGACTATCTGGATGAGGGCGCTGTGGTGGCGGCAGAGTGGAGCGAGAACTTCGCCGACCTGCTGGCGCTGGAAGACCCCATCCACATCAACATCGAGCGGGTGGACGACACCACCCGCCGCATCACCATCGAGGGGGTGGAAGTATGAACATCTTAGCCGTGGATACGGCGGGCAAGACCGTGGGCGTGGCCCTGCTGCAGGACGACCGCCTGCTCTACGAGTGCTATCTCGATGCGGGCATGACCCACAGCGAGACCCTGATGCCCCTCATCGACAACTGTCTCAAGTTCTGCGGCATGGGCTGCAAGGACATCAATCTATACGGCGTCAATGCCGGCCCCGGCAGCTTTACCGGCCTGCGCATCGGGCTGGCGGCGGTGAAGGGTCTGGCCTTCCCCCGGGAGACGCTCTGCGCCCCGGTGTCCACACTGGAAGCGCTGGCGGCGGCCCACACCGGCTGCGGCACCGTGCTCTGTGCGCTGGATGCCCGCCGTGCGCAGGTGTACAGCGCGGCTTTCGACCTTGAGACCCACGAGCGTCTGATGGACGACGATGCCCGTGCCGTGGCCGACCTGGCCGAGTTTGTAGAAAATTGCAAAAAGCCTCTGTTTTTTGTTGGTGATGGCGCAGCTCTGTGCTATAATAAATATGGCAATGTCCCGGGCGTGCTCTGTGTACCGCCGGCTCTCCGCAATGGCCGTGCCGCTGCGGTGGCCTATGTCGCAGAGCAGATGGCCCAGCGGGGCGAAGCCGTCCTGCCCGAGGCTCTGCTGCCGGATTATCACCGGCTGAGCCAGGCCGAGCGGGAGCGGGCCGAGCGTCTGGCCGCAGAAGCTGCCCGTACCGAAATACCGGAAGATACTGCAAAGGGAAAGGATCAACACCAATGACGAAACCCATCGCACTTGCCGCCGACCACGGCGGATTTGAACTGAAAGAGGCCGTCAAGGCCCATCTGGACGAGCTGGGGTTGGAGTACATCGACTTCGGCACCCACAGCACCGCCAGCGTGGACTACCCTGACATGGCTCTGCCTGCCTGCGACGCCGTGGTGAGCGGCCAGTGCAGCAAGGCGCTGCTGTTCTGCGGCACCGGTGTGGGCATCAGCATGGCCGCAAACAAGGTCAAGGGCATCCGTGCCTGCTGCTGCTCTGACAGCTTCAGCTGCGAGTATACCCGCCGCCACAACGACGCCAACGCCCTGTGCATGGGCGGCCGCGTCGTCGGCCCCGGCCTCGCCTGCCAGCTGGTGGACATCTTCCTCAACACCGAGTTCGAGGGCGGCCGCCACGAGAAGCGCATCGCAAAGCTGATGGCGATCGAGAATCGGTAAACCTTAGTATTCCAATATCTATTCACAATATAAGGAGAGTGTATTATGACCCCTATGATCGTTGAGCATCCGCTGCTGCAGCACAAACTGAGCATTCTGCGCAACAAGCAGACCGGCACCAAGGAGTTCCGTGACCTCGTGGGCGAGATCGCCACTCTGCTGTGCTATGAGGCGACCCGTGACCTGCCTCTGGAAGAGGTGGAGATCGAGACTCCCATCACCATGGCAAAGACCAAGGTGCTGGCAGGCCGCAAGCTGGCTCTGGTGCCGATCCTCCGCGCCGGCATGGGTATGCTGGATGGTATGCTGACCCTGCTGCCCGCCGCTAAGGTCGGCTTCATCGGCCTGTACCGCGACGAGACCACCCTGCAGCCCGTGGAGTACTTCTGCAAGCTGCCGCAGGACATCGCCGAGCGCGACGTTCTGGTGCTTGACCCGATGCTGGCTACCGGCGGCAGCGCCATCGACGCCATCACCCAGATCAAGAAGCACGGCGCAAAGCGCATCAAGTTCATCGGCCTCATCGCTGCTCCGGAAGGCATCAAGGCCCTGCACGAGGCACATCCCGATGTGGACATCTACCTCGGCGCACAGGACGACCACCTGAACGAGAACGGCTACATCGTCCCCGGTCTGGGTGACGCCGGCGACCGTATCTACGGCACCAAGTAAATCTCTGTATAACGGAAAAGTGCTCTGCCGGCCGGCAGAGCACTTTTTGCGTGGTACAGTAATATTTACAGCATTGTAAATTTTCTGCGAGGCGCTTGACTTTTTTAGAAAACTGCGTATACTTACAGATGAGAAAACCAAATGCTGTTCATCTGGAATCACAAATAATAAGACCCCTTCCCGGAGCTTGCTCCTCCGAGAAGGGGTCTTATTATTTAGTGCTTACAGTCCTTGTTGAACCATCTGCCAAGCCACTTGTAGATGTAGTTTGCAACCACACCTGCTGCGACAGACAGCATAAATGAGAAAACGCCATTCATCCGGAATCACCTCCCTTCCAAACGGAATGGAGTGGTAAGGACGGCGATTCGATTATATCATAGTTTTCGACAGAAGAACAGAACTTCTTTCAGCACGATCACTTACTCTTTCGTGCTAAAATCTCATCCAGAATGGCGTCCGCCACATCATCCTTGCTCATCAGGGGCAGCTCGCGGGCGCCGTCCGGCGTGATGAAGGTGACAACATTGGTATCCACGCCAAACCCGGCACCGGCGACCTTCAGATTGTTGGCCACCACCATGTCGAGGTTCTTTTTCTCGAGCTTGGCCGAGGAGTTGGCCAGCATGTCCCGCGTCTCCATCGAGAAGCCGCAGAGGAACTGGCCCTTCTTTTTGGGGCCGATGGTGCCGAGGATGTCGGGCGTCCGCTCCACGGCGATGGAGAGGTCGCCGTCCTTCTTCTTGATCTTGTCGTCGGCCACGGCGGCGGGGCGGTAATCGGCCACGGCAGCGGCCATGACCAGAACGTCCATCTCGTCGAAGCGGCTGGTCACGGCCTCGTACATCTGCTGGGCTGTCGTGATGGGGACATCCTCGGTGAACCGCACCGGCTGCAGGGCCGTCGGGCCGTGGATGAGGGTGACTTCGGCACCCCGCATCGCGGCGGCACGGGCCACGGCATAGCCCATCTTGCCGGTGGAGTGGTTGGTCAGGTAGCGCACAGGGTCCAGCGGCTCCTGAGTGGGGCCGGCCGTGACGGCAATGCGCAGACCGGCGAGGTCCTTCGGCTTTGCGATGGCGCGGAAGATGTAGTCCAGCAGGACATCCTCTTTCGGCAGGCGTCCGCTGCCCACGTCCTTGCAGGCCAGTACGCCGCTCTCGGAGGGGATGACCGTGAAGCCGTACTTTTCCAGTGTGGCGATGTTGTCCTGGGTGATGGGGTTCTCCAGCATCCCGGTGTTCATGGCAGGGGAGACGAGCTTGGGACACTTGGCTGCGAGAACGACGGTGGTAAGCATATCGTCGGCGATGCCGTGGGCCATCTTGGCGATGACATTGGCGGTGGCCGGGGCCACGAGGATGACGTCGGCCTTCTTTGCCAGCGAGATATGGGTGACTTCGAACTTGAAATCCCGGTCGAAGGTGTCCACCATGCACTTGTGGCCCGTCAGGGTCTCGAACGTGATAGGGGTGATGAACTGGGTGGCGTTTTTGGTCATGATGACCTCCACGTCGGCCCCCAGCTTGCGCAGTGCGCTGGCCACGTTGGCCATTTTATAGGCGGCAATGCCGCCGCTGACGCCCAGAAGGACGCATTTTCCCTTCAGATCCATCCAAAATACCTCCTATAAATAGGGATAATATAACTACAGTATAATGCAAAACGGCCCAGAGCACAACAAAATCTTTGATGGGGGTTGTATCTTGGCCCAAAATGCGGTAAAATACAGCTTGACTTATACAAAAAAGCTCTCCGTCAGCGCTGACGCACACAAGCCTCTCTCTTTGGGAGAGGTGTCACCGAAGGTGACGGAGAGGGCAAGGACGCTGACAGGAAACCGCAGACACGGCGACAGCATCGCTCTGACAAAAAGTCTGCTTATCGCTGTGTATGAGTTCTGTCGTACTGGCCTTGCCCTCTCAGGCGCTTTGCGCCAGCTCCCCCAGAGGGGGAGCCTTTTGCGGAGAGGTTCGACCCTGCGAGGAACTGAATTATGATTTTAGCCATTGACATAGGCAACACCACCGTCGCCCTCGGGGGCATCCGGGACGGACGTGTATGCTTTGTGGCCCACATGGACACGGTGCGCACCCGCACAGCGGCGGAGTACCGTGCCGAGATGGAAAAGGTGTTCTCTCATCGGAGACACCCGGAAAAGCCCATCCGCTTCGAGGGCGCTGTCCTCACCAGCGTCGTCCCCCAGATCACGGGGGCGCTGGCCGAGTGCGCCCGCCACTACACCGGCAAAAAGCCGGTCATCGTCTCGCCCGACATCCGCACCGGCCTCACGATGGGGGTGCCTGACCCTCACGCTGTCGGCAAAGACCGCCTTGTGGATGCGGCCTACGCGGCGGCGAACTTCCCCCTGCCGGTGGTCACGGTAGACCTCGGCACCGCCACCACGTTCAACGTGATAGATGAGAATAAGGTCTTCCGGGGCGGCGTCATCTGCCCCGGACTTTCCACCGGTCTGCGGGCGCTGGGGGAGCGGTGCGCCCAGCTGCCGCAGGTACATCTTTCTTCGCCCAAAAGCGCGATTGGCGTCGATACCGAGAAGTGTATGCTCTCCGGCTCTGTGCTGGGGACGGCTGTCCTGCTGGACGGCATCACGCAGCGCATCGAGGAAGAACTGGGCCGTCCGGCCACGCTGGTGGTCACGGGCGGTCTGGCAAAGTATGTCATCCCGCTCTGCCGTCACCCGCTCACCTATGACCCCGAGCTGCTGCTGAAGGGGCTGGCTCTCCTTTACCAGCTCAATGCGCCGCAGCATGAGCGTCACCACGAGCCGCGCAGCGACGGTGAGCGCCGCCGTCCCCGCCCGGCAGGCAGACGCCCTTACAACAACGGCAGCAGCCCCCGCCGCCGCAGCCACAATAACCGCCGTCCCCGCCGGGACGATGAGGCCAAAGCGGGCTGAGCCCTGAAAGGAGAGACCTTATGATGAAATTAGGCATTCTCGGCGCAGGCATGATCGTCCGGGAGTTCCTGCCCTGGCTCACCGGGCCGGAAAGCCCCTTCAAGGTCGAGGCTCTTTGCAGCACGGAGCGGAGCGCCGGTGCAGCACAGGCCCTCTGCGACCAGTATGGTGTGCCGCGCCACACCACCAGCTACGACGAACTGCTGAGCTGGGTGGACGTTGTGTATATCGCCGTACCGAATATCCTGCACGTAAAATATACCCGTGCCGCTCTGGAAGCGGGCCGCCACGTCATCGTCGAAAAGCCGATGGCCCCCACGGCGGCGCTGGCCGAAGAGCTGGCCGAGCTGGCCCGGAGCAAAAAGCTCTTTCTCTTTGAGGCTGTCACCACGCAGTATCAGGACAACTACGCCAAGATCCGTGAGGTGCTGCCCAAGGTAGGCGCCGTCACGATGGTGCAGTGTAATTTCAGCCAGTATTCCAGCCGGTATCATGATTTCTGCGCCGGCAAGGTCTGGCCGTCCTTTGACCCGGCCTGCGCCGGCGGCGCGCTGATGGACCTGGGCGTCTACAATGTCAGCTATGTGGTGGGCCTCTTCGGCTCGCCCAACAAGGTCCACTATGCGGCCAACATCACCCGGGGCATCGACACCAGCGGCGTGCTGACGATGGAGTATCGCAGCTTCAAGGCCGTGAGCATCAATGCCAAGGACAGCAGTTCCCCGGCCCGGTACATCATTCAGGGTACCAAGGGGTATCTGCTCCAGAAATCCACCGCCAACTTCTGCGGCGGCGTCACCTTCCACCCCTATAAGGGCAAGGAAGAGCACTTCAACCTCAGCGCAGGCCGTCCCCGGCAGGCGGCAGAGTTCCACGCCTTTGCCCGCGCCATCGAGAGCGAGGATATGGAGCTTTGCAGCCGGATGCTGGACACCTCGGTGGCCGTCAGCCGTGTGCTGGAAACGGCCCGCCGCGATGCGGGCATCCGCTTCACTACGGATCTATAATGCTATCCCCGGGAGTTCCCTGACAAAACATCCCGTATATTTCAGACCGTATTCTACAAAAGACCCCGTGTATTTCACGGGCAGGTTTGCGCCGTATCCGACGATTCAGGGCGGAACGGCAGCAAGGAGGAAAACTGAATTATGAAAAAGAATGACATTCGCACCCTCACCCGGCTGGCACTGCTGGTCGCCATTGAGCTGGTCATGAAGGCCGTCGGCCTGGGCAGTGTCCCTGTAGGCCCGCTTTACATGAGCTTTTTGACCCTGCCGATCGCCGTGGGTGCCATTACCATGGGTCCCGCTGCAGGCGCTATCCTCGGCGGCGTGTTCGGCGCCGTGAGCTTCTATGACGCCGTCACCGGCGCTTCCGCCATGACCGGTGCGCTGTTCCAGGTCAGCCCCGTCAACACCTTCATCCTCTGTGTGGGTATGCGTGTGCTGATGGGCGTGTGCGTCGGCCTTATCTTCAACGCTGTCAAGAATTTCGATAAGCCCGGTACCTGGAGCTACCTTGTCAGCGCCATGTGCGCCCCGGCCCTCAACACCCTGTTCTTCATGGGCTACATCGTGCTGGCCTTCTACGGCTGCGATTACGTCCAGAACCTCGTGTCCGTCAAGGGCGCAGCCAACCCCCTGATGTTCGTCGTCCTGCTGGTCGGCGTGCAGGGCGTGGCCGAGTTCCTTGTCTCCGGCATCCTGGGCGGCATCGTCGCCCGCGCTGTCCACAAGTTTTTGAAGTAACAGGCGGTGTCGGTCAGGGACATCCGCTGATATAAAGTTTACAAGCCCCTCCCACGGCAAAAATGCTGAGGGAGGGGCTTTTGTGTTGATTTTAGCCTACCGGTGCGGTATACTTATCATACTTTATTCAAAAGAAGGAGGCGGCAGAAAATGCCCATCGGCCCCAGCAGACCCCTGAATTTAGCAAAGCCGGAGTCCATCGACATCCGGCAGGCCGCGCGGTATTTCGGTGCGCGGGGAGAGGCTGACAGCGCTACCCTCACCCTTCTGGAAAAGTGCGCTGCGCCCCTTCTCGCCGCCGCCACGCCCCGGGCTGTCTGGCTCGAGGCCGACGTGGAGAGCCTCACGCAGGCCGGTATTTTGAAGGGGGAGGACATCTTCCGGCATCTGGAAGGGTGCAGCGAGGCCCTGCTTCTGGCTGTGACGGTCGGCCCCGGCGTGGACGGACAGATACGCCGGGCCGGTGTGGGCGACATCGCCGCCGGTGTGGCGTCGGACGCCATCGGCTCTGTGCTGGCCGAACAGGCCGCGGACGCCGCCGAGGCCGAGCTGCGGCAGTGGGCCGCAGAGCAGGACAAGTACCTCACAGGCCGTTTCTCGCCGGGCTACGGCGACTGGCCCATCGGGGTGCAGCCGCTGGTGGCGGCGGCACTGGACACCGCCCGCCGGGCCGGGCTCTGCGTGACCGAAAATGACCTGATGACGCCCCGCAAGAGCGTGACCGCTCTGCTGGGCCTGAGCGACCACCCGGTGAAAGGACGCCTTGCCGGGTGCGGACACTGCGTGCTGAACACGCGGTGCGAATATAGAAAGAGGGGCAAGACCTGTGCAAGCGAATGAACTGTTTACCCAGCCGAATACCATCCTTCTCGACGGCGGCATGGGTACCATGCTGCAGGCGGCGGGCCTGAAGCTCGGCGCACGGCCTGAGGAACTGAACATCACCGACCCGCAGCTCATCGAGAGCATCCACAGCCGGTACGCCGCCGCAGGCAGCCGCATCATCAATGCCAACACCTTCGGCGCGTCGGCACATAAGCTGGCGGGCAGCGAATACACGCTGGAAGAGATCATTGCGGCGGGCATCGCCAACTGCAAGCGGGCCTGCGCCCCCTACGGCGCACTGGCCGCGCTGGACGTCGGCCCGCTGGGCGAACTGCTGGAGCCCAACGGCACGCTGGCCTTTGAAGACGCCGTGGCCGAGTATGGCCGCATCGTCCGGGCGGGTGTCGCCGCCGGGGCCGATCTCGTCTTCTTTGAGACTTTCACCGACCTGTACGAGCTGAAAGCTGCCCTGCTGGCCGCGAAAGAGAACTGTGATCTGCCCATCCTCGCCAGCATGAGCTTTGAGGCAGGCGGGCGCACCTTCACCGGCTGCACCGTCGAGAGCTTCGCCGTCACGGCCCGGGGCCTCGGGGCCAACGCCGTGGGCATCAACTGCTCCCTCGGCCCGAAAGAAATTTTCCCCATGGCGAAGCGGCTGGCCAAGGCTCTGCCCGGCGATTTCCCGGTCTTTGTCAAGCCGAATGCGGGCCTGCCCCGCGCCGACGGCAGCGGCTACGACATCACGCCCCAGCTCTTTGCCATGGAGATGAAGCCCTACCGCGATTTGAAGCTCTTTGCGGCGGGCGGCTGCTGCGGCACCACCCCCGATTTCATCAAGCTGCTGAACGGCGTCTTCGCCGACTGCAAGCCGGGCCGCCCCGCCCACGCCATGCCATCGGTGCTCTGCTCGCCGATGGACTTCGTCACCGTGGACGGCATCACCGTGGTGGGCGAGCGCATCAACCCCACCGGCAAAAAGCGGTTCCAGCAGGCCCTGCGCGAGGGCGACATGAACTACATCCTCGAGCAGGCCGTCAGCCAGTCCGAGGCTGGAGCGCAGGTGCTGGACGTCAATGTGGGCGCGCCCGGCGTGGACGAGCCCGCCGTCATGGAGCAGGTGGTGAAGGCTTTACAAAGCGTCGTCAGCCTGCCCTTGCAGCTGGATTCCTCCCACGCAGACGCCCTCGAGCGGGGCCTGCGGGTCTACAACGGCAAGCCCATCGTCAACTCGGTGAACGGCGAGACCGAAGTGCTGGAGCGCATCCTGCCCCTCTGCAAAAAGTACGGCGCGGCCGTCGTCGGCCTTGCCATCGACGAGCGGGGCATCCAGCCCAGCGCCGACGCCAGGTTTGAGATCGCAAAGCGGGTGGTGGACGCGGCGCTGGCCCACGGCATCCCCCGGGAAGATATTTATATCGACTGCCTGACCCTCACCGCCAGCGCCCAGCAGCAGGACGTTCTGGCCACCGTGGAGGCGCTGGCCCGCTGCAAGAGGGAGCTGGGCGTCCGCACCATCCTCGGCGTGTCCAACATCAGCTTCGGCCTGCCCTGCCGCCCCTACCTGAACACTACCTTCCTCACCATGGCCATGTACGCGGGCCTCGACCTCGCCATCATGAATCCTTCCAGCGAAGAGATGATGGCGGCGGTCTACTCTTACAACGTCCTCACCAACCGTGATAAGCAGAGCATGGCCTACATCGCCCGCTATGCCGATAAAGTCCCTGCCAGCGCCGCGTTGAAGCAGGCCCGGACGGCCCAGGCGTCTCAGACGTCAAACACCCCGGCGGAGGCGGATGCAGCTCACAGCGGCCCTTTTGCCGCGCTGATGCAGGCGGTGGAAAAGGGCCTCAAGGGTGAAGCTGCCGCCCGCACCCACACCCTGCTGGACGAAAACGAGCCCCTGACGCTGGTGGACGAGGCCCTCATCCCGGCGCTGGACGTCGTGGGTGAAAAGTACGAGAAGGGCAAGCTCTTCCTGCCCCAGCTGTTACAGGCCGCCAGCGCCGCACAGGCCGCCTTTGAAGAGATCAAGACCGCCATCGCCAAGCGGGGCGGGGCCGGGGCCAGCAAGGGCCGCATCGTCCTCGCCACCGTCAAGGGCGATGTCCACGACATCGGCAAGAACATCGTCCGCGTCATCCTCGAGAACTACGGCTTCGAGGTCATCGACCTTGGCCGCGATGTGCCGGTGGAGACGGTGGTGGACACTGTCCGGGAGAAGGATGTCCACCTCGTGGGGCTCTCGGCCCTGATGACCACCACCCTCAAGAGCATGGAGGAGACCATTGCGGCCCTCCATGCGGCAAAGCTCGACTGCAAGGTGATGGTGGGAGGCGCTGTCCTGACGCCCGAGTACGCCGAGAAGATCGGCGCGGACTGGTACGCCAAGGACGCCAAGCAGAGCGCCGATATTGCCAAGAAATTCTTCGGTGAGTCATAAAAACAGAGCAAGAGCCGGTGCAGGATGCACCGGCTCTTTTGGCGTTTACTTATGATCCGCCAGCGCCATGATGCGCTCCGGCGGGGCGGAGAGGCAGGCCGGGGCGTCGGGTTCGGCCACGGAGAGGGTCGTCTTGCTCACCTTCCACCACAGACGAGTGGTGCCGTCCGGCAGCTGGAAGATGAGGTTCCAGTCGAAGGGGTTCTCGCTGGCCGAGAGCAGCTCCACCGGCAGGGCATTCTCTGCGCCCGGGGCGGAGGGGGCGAAGTCGTGGGCGCGGATGCCCACGGCGGTGCAGCCCTCCGGCACCTCAGCGGCGAGGTGCAGCAGACTCTCACAGCCTGCGAGGCGGACGCTGTGGGCGTCCACCCGGGTGCAGGGCAGGATGTTCTTGCAGCCGGTCAGCCGGGCCGCAGCGGTGCTGCCCGGGTCGGCAAAGACCTCTTTCGTGGTGCCGGTGCGGAGCACCTGCCCGCCGTCCATGACGATCATCTCCCGGCACAGGCGGTAAGCCTCGTCCCGGTTGTGGGTGACGAGGAGAGCCGTGCCGTCAAAACCGGCCAGCAGGCTGCCTACTTCGCCCTCCACCTCCTCGCGGAGGTAGCTGTCCAGTGCGCTGAACGGCTCGTCCAGCATCAAGATCTTCGGCCTGCCCACCAGAATACGGGCCAGCGCGGTGCGCTGCTGCTGTCCGCCGGAAAGCTCTGCCGGGCGGCGGCTGGCCAGTTCTTCCAGTCGCAAGGCCCGCAGCATCCCGGCGCAGCGGGCCTTGCGGGCGGCTTTGTCCCTTTCGGCTTTCAGGCCGCAGAGGATGTTCTGCTCCACGGTCATATTCGGGAAGAGGGCGTAGTTCTGGAAGAGCAGGCCCACGCCCCGCTGCTGGGGCGGCAGGTCGATGTGCTGCCCGCTGTCGAACAGCACCCGCCCGTCCAGCACGATGCGGCCCTTGTCGGGCTTCACGATGCCCGCGATGCAGCGCAGTGTCATGCTTTTGCCGCAGCCCGACGCGCCCAGAATGGCCGTGGCAGTGTTCCCGGCGGTGAAGTCGGAGCGGAGGGTGAAGCCGTTCAGCTTTTTCTCGATATGTACTTCCAGGCTCATGCGCGGCCACCTGCTTTCTGCTTTTTCTCCAAGAGGTTCACAGCCAGCAGCACCACGGCAGAGATGACGATGTCCACCAGCACCCACCGCATGGCACCGGCCTCGTCGTTGGTGCGCCAGAGCTGGTAGACGGTGGTGGCGATGGTGGCCGTCCTGCCCGGGGTGTAGCCCGCGATCATGCTGGTAGCACCGTACTCGCCCAAGGCCCGGGCAAAGGCCAGCACCGTACCGGCCAGAATGCCCTGTCGGCAGCAGGGCATCCGCACCCGCCAGAATATCCATGCGTTGGACTGTCCCAGCGTCTGGGCCGACCAGGCCAGCGTCTCGTCAAAGCTCTCGAAGGCGCCCCGGGCGGTGCGGTACATCAGCGGGAAGGCCACTACGATGGACGCAAAGATGGCGCTGTACCAGTTCATGACCAGCTTGACGCCGAAATGCTCCATGAAGAAGATGCCCAGCGGCCGCTTTGCGCCGAAGAGCAGCAGCAGAAAATAGCCCACCACCGTGGGCGGCAGCACCATGGGCAGGGTGAGCACCACGTCCAGCACGCCCTTGACGGTGCGGGGCAGCTTTGCGATATAATAAGCGGCAAAAATGCCGAGGAAGAACACCGCTGTGCAGCTGATGAGCGCGATGCGCAGGCTGTTCCATAAGGGATACCAATCCATAAATGATACCTCGAATGTTGGGGGCCTTAAGGCTCTCCCTTTGGGAGAGCTGGCGAGCGAAGCGAGACTGAGAGGGCAAGCCCGTTGAGACAGTTCCGGTGCACAGCGATAGGTAGACTCTTTATCAGAGCGATACTATCGCCGTGCCTGAGCTTCTCCGTCAGCGTCCTTGCCCTCTCCGTCACCTGCGGTGACACCTCTCCCAAAGGGAGAGGCTTTTGCTCACGGTCAGGCTGACCTTACATTGCCGTGAAGCCCACGCCCTCGAACACGGTGGCGGCACGGTCAGTCTGCAGATAGGCCAGGAACTCCCTGGCGGCCTCGGCGTTGGGAGCGGCCTTCAGCACAGCGGCGGGGTAGATGACCTGACCGCACATCTCGGCGGTGGCCTCGTCCACGGGGGTCAGACCGGCGCTGTAAGCGTCGGTGCAGTAGACGACACCGGCGTCCACACTGCCCTCGCTGATCTGGGTGGTGACTTCTTTGACGTTGGAGCCGTAGGTGATGACACCGGCAGCGGCCAGAGCCTCTTCGTCGAGGTCATAGTAGGCGAGGATCTTCTGGGTGTACTGGCCCACAGGCACATCGCTGTTGCCCATGCAGAACAGGATGTCCTGAGCCTTCAGGTGCTCGGCCAGAGCATCAAAGCTGTCGATGCCCTTGTCGCTGCCCTCGGGCACACAGAGGACGACCTTGTTTTCCAGCAGGTCCACACGGGTGGAGGGGTCCACGAAGTCCAGACCGTCGGTGTTTACGTCGGCAGAAGCGGTGATGTCCAGCTGGTTCATCTGCTTCTGACCGGCAGAGAGGAAGAGGTCGCAGTCAGCGCCCTCCTGGATCTGGGTCTTCAGGGTGCCGGAGGAATCAAAGTTGAAGCGGAAGGTGACGCCCGGGTTCTCGGCAGAGTAGTCTTGGGCGATGGCGTTCAGGGTCTCGGTCAGGGAGGCAGCGGCGAAGACGATGAGCTCGACGCTCTCGCCGGCAGCCTCAGAAGAAGCGGCCTCAGAGGAAGCAGCTGCGGAAGAGGCAGTGCTGGAAACCGCGCCGCCGCAGGCGGTCAGGGCAGCGGCAATACCGGCGGCACCGGCCGCAGCCAGAAAGTTACGGCGGGAAATGAGATCGGGTTTCATGAATTTTCTCCTTCTATCATTGGTTTATACTTTCGTCCCACAGCAGGGCGCTGCTGTTTCCGAAACATCGTGCTTTTCTTGTCCAGCGTAGGCTTTGCCGACACGCCAGAGCCTCTCCCTTTGGGAGAGGTGGCTGCGAAGCAGACGGAGAGGGCTTAACGGGCCGCCGCTCTACAGGAGGGATGCTGCGGAGCGGGACAGCAATTTACCTGCGGGCGCACTCGCCGTCCAGACCGGCGGCGATGCGGACACCGTGCCCGAGGCTGGGCAGGATGTACTCGAGGTTTTCCTTCACGGCTTTCGGACTGCCCGGCAGGTTGACGATGAGCGTCTTGCCGCGCAATACACTGGCGGCGCGGCTCAGCATCCCGCGGGGGGTGATGGAAAGGCTGTGGTACCGCATGGCCTCGGCGATGCCGGGGGCGTTGCGGTCGGCTACGGCATAGGTGGCCTCGGGGGTAATATCCCGGGGCGAGAAGCCGGTGCCGCCGGTGGTCAGGATAAGGTTCACCTGACGGCCATCGGCCAGACGGATGAGCTGTGCTTTCAGCGCCTTGGCCTCGTCGGGCAGGAGCATCGTCTCTTCCACCACATAGCCTGCGGCGGTGAGCATCTCCACGATGAGGGGGCCGCTCTTGTCCTCCCGCTCGCCCCGGCTGCCCTTGTCGGACAGGGTGATGACCGCAGCGCGCAGCGGCGGATCTTCCGGCGGGGGCAGAAGGGTCACTTCGTCGCCGACATGAATCTCGCCGCCCTTCAGCACCCGGGCAAATACGCCCTCCCGGGGCATGATGCACTCGCCGGTCTGCTGCTTGATGACGCAGTCGTTGTGGCACTCCTTGCCGATCTGGGTCATCTCCAGCACCACGTCGCCGATGGCGAAGCGGCTGGTGACGGGCAGGCTGCGGAAGTCGAAGCCCTCGATGACGAGGTTTTCGCCAAAGGCACCATAGTCCACCCAGATCTTCTTGCGGAACGCCTCGATTTTTTCGGCGCTGAGCAGGCTCACCTGCCGGTGCCAGTTTCCGCCGTGGGCGTCGCTCACGATGCCCCATTCCGGGGTCAGGACAGCACTTGGTACCTCGGTCTTGACGGTGCCGCGCTTGGGGCTGGTGCAAATCGCCAGAATTTTTCCCATAGTAATTTATCCTCCGATACGGTACATCCCGCGGGTGGCGGGCATGGAATTGTCTCCGAAATGATGTTCCCGGGGTTTCGACCAGATGGTCTCCCGGATGGCCTGTAAAAGCTCCTCGTCGGCTGCGCCGCCGCGCAGCAGGGTGCGCAGGTCGCAGCCCGTCTCGCTGGCAAGGCAGGGGCGCAGAAAGCCCTGACTGGTCAGCCGCACCCGGTTGCAGGAAGCACAGAACTTGCCGTGGACCGCCGCGATGAAGCCCACGTCGCCTTTCCAGCCCGGGACGGTGTAGTAGACGGCAGGTCCGTCGCCGAACCCGGCGCTCTGGGCGGCGGGCAGGGGCGAAAACTCCGGCCAGCGGCGGGCAAACCGCTCCCGCAGCTCCGGCCCCGAGATGCAGGGCATGGCCGCGCCGTAGCCGATGGGCATCATCTCGATGAACCGCACCTGTAACGGGCGGCTCTCGGCGAGGGCGGCCAGGTCTTCCAATTCACCCTCGTTCACGCCCACCTGCGGCACACAGTTCAGTTTGACAGGGATGCCGCTGTCGAGGGCGGCGCGGATGCCCTCCATGACGTGCTCGAACTCGTCCCGGGCCGTGATGCTTTGGAACACCTCGGGGCGCAGAGTGTCGAGGCTGATGTTCACGCTGTCAAGACCGGCGTCCAGCAGGGCGGGCAGCTGCTGCGCCAGCAGGATGCCGTTTGTGGTCATGGTGACTTTGCGGATGCCGGGGATGGCTTTCAGCCCCGCCACCAGCTGGTCTACGCCCTTGCGCACCAGCGGCTCTCCGCCGGTGACGCGGACGGTATCGACGCCGCACCGGGCGAACAGGGCCGCCAGACGCAGGAACTCTTCGTAGGTGAGCACGGCTTCCCGCTCCAGCTTTTCCACGCCGTCGGGCATACAGTAGCGGCAGCGCAGGTTGCACAGATCGGTGACGGACAGGCGCAGATAGTGGATATTGCGCTGGGCAGAATCAAACATAGCCGCCCTCCGCCCGGATGTAGTGGCCGCTCTTGCCGCCGGTCTTCTCGACGAGATGGATCTCGCCCAGCTCCATGCCCTTATCGACGGCCTTACACATATCGTAGATGGTGAGCAGGGCGGTGGAAACGCCCGTCAGGGCCTCCATCTCCACGCCGGTGACGCCCGCCGTCTTGACGGTGCAGAGCGCCTCCACAGCCTGCCGCTCGGGCAGAAGCCTGAAGTCCACGCTCACTTTCGTCAGGGGCAGCGGATGGCAGAGCGGGATGAGCTCGCTGGTGCGCTTGGTGGCCATGATGCCGGCAATGCGGGCCACGCCCAGCACATCGCCTTTCTTCACGGTGCCGCTCTCCACGGCGGCGAATGCCTCGGCGTTCATGGTGATGATGCCGTGGGCGGTGGCCTCCCGGAAGGTGACGGCCTTCTCGCTCACATCCACCATCACCGCGTTGCCGGAGGCATCAAAGTGGGTCAGATTAGTTTCAGTCATGATCGTATCTTTCTGCTTAACAAAAATAAATCGTATGGGGAGCCGGGCTTGCCCTCTCAGTCTCGCTTCGCTCGCCAGCTCCCCCAAAGGGGGAGCCGTTGGCAGGCCGGGCAGCTCTGAGCGGGACGCCTGAGGCCCGATATAGCGCAAAAGGGCGGGCCTTGCTACAGAGGCCGGCAGCTTCTGGACAAGCGTTCCTTGTCAAGCTGCTGTAAATCTCTGTCGCAGGGCACTATCGTTCCCGACAGGAAGAGCTTTTCTCGCCCAGCGCGGGCCTTACCGACACGCCAGTGGCTCTCCCTTTGGGAGCAACGGCGACGACCGCCGCCAGCGGCGGAAACAGGGAGGAGCTGTTGGGACAGCGGCCAGCAGGATGCAAGCGGCAGCGAAGCAGACGCTGGGTGCCGCAACCCGGCCTTGGCGCGAAGCGCCTGAGAGGGCATCAGCAATGCCCAAATCCGCAGTTGGGCCAGTGGCACTCGGCGCAGCCAAGGCAGAGACCGCCCTCGCCCAGACGGGCAATATCCTCGGCGGTGATGGCATCGTCGGCCAGCAGACGGGGCAGCAGCAGGTCAAAGATGGTGCGCTTGGCGTACATGACGCAGCCGGGCAGACCGCAGACCGGCACACCGTCCAGATAGCTCACGAGGAACATGGCACCCGGCAGCACCGGTGCGCCGTAGGTGACGATGTCCGCGCCGGTATTTCGGATGGCCAGCGGGGTGCGGTCGTCGGGGTCCACGCTCATGCCGCCGGTGGTGAAGATGAGCTCACAGCCCACCTCTTTCGCTTCCAGAATGGCGGCGGTGATGCCCGCCGGGTCGTCGTCGCAGACCTTGTGGAAGGTCATCTCACAGCCGTATTCGGCCAGCTTGCCCACGAGGATGGGGGTGAACTTATCCTCGATGCGGCCCTTGAACACCTCGCTGCCGGTGGTGATGACGGCAAACTTCTTGGCCTGCATGGGCAGCACGTTCAGGATAGGCTCACTGCCTGCGGCAGCCTGCATGGCGTCCATCTTCTCCTGTTCGATGACCAGCGGGATGATGCGGGTGCCGGCCAGTTTCTGGCCCTTTTTCACGGGCAGGTCGCCGTGGATGGTGGCGATCATCATCTGGGGCGTGCGGTTCACGGCCAGCAGGGCTTCGCGGTTGATCTTCAGCAGGCCGTCGCAGTCGGCGATGAGCTCGATTTTTCCCTCCTTCGGCTCGGTGCCGTGGATGTTCCTGCCCGCAGCGGCCTTGTACAGCAGCGCGGCGGCTTCGTCCTCGTGGAGGATGCCGGGCTTCTTCTCCCAGACGTAGAGGTTTTCTTTGCCGATGGAGAGCAGCACGGGGATGTCCTCGGGCTGGATGATATGGCCCTTGCGGAAACGTGCGCCCTTGAACTCGCCGGGAATGATTTGGGTAATGTCGTGGCAGAGCACCTGGCCTGCCGCGTCTTCGGTACGAATCAGTTTCATATCTGTCTTCTCCTTACAGGCCCGGCATCTGGGCAACGAGCCAGTCGGCCAGAGCCTGCGCATCTTCCAATCCAAAATCTGCCCCCGGAATGTCTCCCACCACCGCCAGCGGCTGGAAAGACACCGGTGTGTCCGAAATTTCTTTGCGGACAACTTCGATTTTCGGCCAGCCGCTGTCCTTGAAGCCTTCCAGCAGCACCAGATCATAGCCGTGGCGCTCGAAGAGCGCCAGCAAGTCCTGCTCCGTCAGGCGGAACATCTCGGTCAGCAGATAGCGCTGGCCGGAGTAGACCGCCACCCCCTCGGCCCCCGCTTCCCGCAGACGGTAGCTGTCGGTGCCGGGGACATCGGGCGTAAAATCGTGGCCGTCGTGCTTGATAATGCCCACTTTCAGCCCCCGGCTGCGCAGGGCAGGCAGAAGCTTTTCCAGCAGCGTCGTCTTGCCGCTGTTGTGCAGGCCGCTGACGGCCAGCACCGCCGGGCGCTTGAGTTCGATCTCCTGGGCCAGAGCCTCTTTCTGTTCACTGTACAAAACTGAGCACCTCCACTTCTTCGCCCGGAGTCACCGGGCCGCTGCCCGCGGGCAGTTCAACGAGACAGTTGCAGCCGATCATGGCAGAAAGGCTGCCGGACGAGTGGGCTTCGGCGTTGCCCTCGCCGGGGATGGTCACGCTGCCGCCCATGGCCTTTGCCCGCAGATAGCGGTTCCCCTTGCTGGACTTCGAGAAGCCCGTGGTCAGGGTGCGGGTGGTGCGGGGAAGGATGCAGCTTTCCTCGCAGCGCCCCGCCGCCCGCAAAAGAGCCGGGATGGCGTATTGTTCCAGCGTGGCGGCGGCGGCAAAGGGGTTGCCGGAGAGACAGAACACCAGCTTGCCGTCAATTTTTCCGGCCAGCATGGGGCTTCCGGGCTTCTGGGCCACGCCTGCAAAGAGGATGTCCGCATTCAGCTGTTCCAGCACAGCGGGCAGATAGTCTTTCTGCCCCACCGAGACGCCGCCGCTGGTGATGACGGCATCGAACTCCGCCAGCAGTTCCCGCATCTCACGGGCGATCTCCTCCGGGTCGTCAGAGCAGTGCCGACGGTTTACCGCAAAGCCCAGCTGCCGCAGGCGGGCGGCGTTCTGGACGCCGTTGGCGTCGTAAATTTTGCCGGGCGTCCAAGCCTCGCCCGGAGCTAAAAGCTCGCTTCCGGTGGCCAGAACGCCCACGGTCAGCGTCTTGTAAACGGGGACTTCAGCGTATCCCTGCCCGGCCAGCACGCCGAGATGGGCGGGGGAGAGTACCGTACCGGCCTCAGCGATGACAGCACCGGCGGCGATGTCTCCGCCCCGGAATACCACGTTCTGCTGGGGCTTCATGGCGGCATAGAGCTGTACCGTCTCCTCGCCGCTGTCGGTCAGCTCCTGCATCAGCACACAGTCTGCGCCCTCGGGCAGGGGTGCGCCGGTCATGATGCGGGCCGCACAGCCCACAGGCAGGGGCGAAGCGGGGGCATCTCCGGCGTAGAGCTTCATGGTCACGGGCAGGGTGACGGGTGTTTCGCGGCTGGCACCGGCGGCGTCGACACTGTGCAGGGCGTAGCCGTCGAAGGGGCTGCGGTCAAAGGGCGGCTGGTCCATCCGGGCCGAAAGCGTCCCGGCGGCAATGCGGCCGCCCGCTTCGTCCAGCGGGACGGTCTCCGTCTCCGGCCTCGGCAGAGCCGCAGCGGCATCCAGCACGCGGCGCAGCGCCTCAGAGGGCGCGCAGAAAGGCTGTTTCATAAAAAATCCTCCAAATGCCCGGCCACACCCGGTCTGCTATGGCTCAGGCAGGGCGCAGCGGGGATCCATATAAAAAGGCAGGTTAAAAAGAAGCGGAGACGTCTTGATGAAAAATCAAAACGCCTCCGCAGAATATCCGCACATTCCGGCAAAGGGCAGCTTGCAGACTGCCCTGCCGATGGCGGCTCTCCGCTCCCTGCCGCTCTTGCAGTGGCGGCAGAGCATGAAAAGCCCCTGTGTGGATGGGAGGAGTTCTTTTTTTCAAATTGCAGCGTTTCTTCTGCGGGAAGGCGGCGGGGTTTCCCCCTCCACCCTTGAATGCCGGCTTATATAGCCCTTAGCATTGCGGCGCGGTGTCATGCCCGACGGTTTAGACACCTTTGCTCAAAGAAGCTCGTATACCCTATTTGATTGTGTGAGATGCTTTAGTCGGTCCACTCGTCCACGTCGCTGATGGCTTTTGCGTAGCGGCGGGTGAGGTGCTGGGTGGAGAAGAGGAACCGCTCGTTCTGGTTGTTGGTCAGCTCCTCGATGTCGGCGTACTCCGGCTTGCCCTGCATGGACTGCCACGTCTGCTCGATGGCTTCCTCTGTCAGATCGTAGGGCGAGCGGCGGAAGTACCGCAGCGGGGTGGCGCTGGGGTAGACGCGGGCGTTGAACCGCACCATCTCGGCCACCATGGCGCAGAGGTCCTTGTCCTCGATGAGCTGCGCGATCATGGCGTAGTTGTCGCTCATGTTGGCGCTGGAGTAGTAGTAGGCATCCTTTGCGCCGGCGCGGGACACGATATCTGCGCACTGGGGGTCTTCCGGCATCTGGGCCAGAAGCTCATCGGCGTTTTCCACCTCGCTCACCAGCAGGGCGTGGGATGTGACCAGCGCCGCCGCCGAGCGGGAGCGGATGTAACCCGCCAGCTCCTGTGCCGGGGTCAACTTGGGCAGCTCCGGCGCGGTGACGGTGGGCTGGTCGGCGTAGGGGTCGCCCTCTGCCTCCGGCGCAGCGGCCAGAAAATCCAGCAGCTGTTTTTTTTCGGCGGCGTCCGGTGCAGCCGTCTCTTCGGGAGCGGGCTGTGCCTCGGCCTGCTTTGCGGCCAGAGCATCCGTCTCCTTCTGCACGGCGGCAATGACGTCCTCGCCGAGCTTTGCGGCGCTGCCGTCGAACATACTGCCCGTTTCCTTCAGGCGGCGGGCAGTCTCGCTGGCCGCGTCGATGTCAAAGACCTCGGCCTTCGGCTTCTTTTTCGCGGCCATCTCTGCCTTCTGCAGGTCGAGGATGACCTGCTCAGGGTCGGAGGCGGCGTCCACCGTGGTGGTATAACCGGGTTTGCGTCTGCCAAACAGCATGATAGTTCCTCTCGTTTCTGTGAAGTTGTTTTTGTAAGCAGAGTGCATCGAACGGCAAAAAGACCGTTCGGGCGGTGTGCAATGCTTATGAAAACGGCTTCTTAATTACTGGGCAGCAGTCTCCTCAGCGGGAGTCTGGGCGTAGATGCCGCGTGCTTCCAGATCGTCGGCCATATCGCCGAGGTCGAACTTCTCCAGCGTCTCGCGGGTCGGCACACCGGTGGTCTTGTCCCAGCCGAAGATGTCATAGAACAGGTCTTTTGCCTTCTCCATGTCGGCGCGGTCCAGCTTGGTGGTGCCTTCCTCGAATGCCTTGAAGTCGGGTTCCTTGTCGAAGACCCAGTCGCAGATGGCGTCGTGCTCCTGACGGAGGTTTGCGCTGCCGCAGTTCTTCTGGAAGCTGATGGCGGTCATGGCGCGCAGCATCTGGGTGATGCGCTCGCCTGCCTCCTGCAGACCGGCCTGGGTGTAGGTCTCGCCGGTGACGGCGGTCATGAAATCTGCCTGCAGGTCCAGATCGCCGTGGTAGGCCCGCTCCTTGGAGGGAGACTGGGTCATGGGCCACATCCAGTTGCAGAGGGTGGCAGAGTCGTGGAAGTTCTTATCGTTGACGCAGTAAGCGGCCAGCTTTGCCTTGTTTTCGTTGATGGGCGTGTAGGCCTTGGCCTTGTCGTAGCAGCCCTCGCCGAAGAAGTCCTCCATGACCTTTTTGGTCACCTCGTAGGGTGCGCCGGAGCCGGTCTCGCAGACGATCTCGTGGATCATGCAGTCTCTATTATACACCAGATTGTACAGCATGCCAACCTGCCATGCCTCTGCGGGGCCGTGGTGGTTGGGGAAGCCGTTGTAGATCAGGTTGGAGTTGGTGGCACCGTCGGTGCGGTCCAGCCAGCTCTTGGGCAGGCCGAACTTTTCCATCATGGCCAGCGTACCCTTTGCGATGACGGACAGGTCGCCCTCGCCGTAAGCCATGCGGCGGATGAGCTCCACCTCCCAGCGGGGGTCACCGGCCTTTTCCCATGCCCAGGGCAGAGAGTCGTACTCTTCCTCGCTGATGTACTTGGTGGCTTCCTCACGGGGCATCCGCAGGATCCACAGCAGGTCACGGTTCAGGTTGCCGTAGTTGTCCCACAGGCCCATGTCATCGACGGCATGAGACCATGCCAGGTTGATGACCATGGTGCCGTCGCCCTCGTACTTGAAGTCGTGGACGCCGTCCGGGTAGACGCGGGTGCCGTACAGCACGGGCATACAGGTGTTGGAGTTGTGGGTGGGCAGGTCGTAATCGGCCAGCGGGTCCACATCATACTCGGTGTAGCAGCGGATGGGGCAGGAGGAGCAGCCGCCGTTCTTCACGGTGTACTCCGCAGCCGGTGCGCCGAAGTCGAAGTAGCCCTTGAAGCAGCGCAGCGCAATCTTGTTGATGTCGTTGTAGGGCTGCTCGCCGGTATCCACGGGGCCGCCGGGAGCCTTTTTCCACATACGGCCCGGTGCGCCGGACCAGCGGTTCTTGCCGGAGGTGGCGCTGTACTCGGCCCAGCTCTGGGGCTGTGCGGGGACGTTGTGGTTGTTGTTGCCGCCGATGAGGTTGCCCATCATGTAGTTGGACAGCTCCAGCACCTTCTTGGGGTCGGCCACCTTGACGCTGCCGGTGCCGCGGATGGCCAGGCCCTTCAGCTTCTTGTTGCCCATGGCAGCGCCCAGACCGGCGCCGCCGGAGTTGCCAAAGCTGGTGTTCAGGGTGGAGTAGTCCACCAGATTCTCACCGGCAGGGCCGATGGAAGCGGTCTCGAACTCACGGCCGTTCTGCTCCACCATCCACTTGTTGGACGCGAACGTACCCTTGCCCCAGATGTCAGAAGCATCCTCGAGGGAGACCTGGTCGTCCTCGATGCGCAGGTAGACGGGCTTTGTGGAGATGCCGGTGATGACGATGCCGTCCCAGCCCGCATACTTCAGCATGGGGCCGATGTGGCCGCCCATGTGGGCGTCGATGATGGAGCTGCCCTTGGACCAGGTGGAGCGGAAGGTGACGTTCATGCGGCCGGAGCAGGGCACGCCGGCACCGGTCAGGGGGCCGACGCCGAAGATGACCTGTGCCTTCTCGTCGTAGGGGTCGAGGTCCATGGGAGCTTCCTCATACATGATGCGGTAGGCCATGCCCATACCGCCGATATACTTATGGTACTTTGCGTCATCCTGCGTGGTGATCTCGCCAGTGGTCAGGTCAACGCGCAGGATCTTGCCTGCCCAGCCATAACTTTCAGCCATTGTTGTTCCTCCTTACAGGTCCATGTAGGCAGCCTGTGCTGCGCTGGTGACGGCATCCCAGTCCACGATGGACAGAGCGCCGGACGGGCAGCCTGCCACGCAGGCACCGCAGGCGATGCACTTGGACGACTTGCCGGTCTCGGGGTTGACGGTGGGCATATGCCAGGGGCAGGCCTCGTGGCAGGCGCCGCAGCCGATGCACTTGTCGGTGTCCACCACACGGATGCCCTGCTCGTTGGTCGTAATGGCCTTCTGGGGGCAGGCGTTGCCGCAGGCGGGGTCCTCGCACTGGCGGCAGGTATCCGGGAAGTAGACAAAGCAGTTGTCATTGCCGGACAGCAGGCCGTTGCCGGCACCGTCCAGATTCAGACGGCGCTGGATCTTCACGCGGCTGATGTAAGAGGAGCACACACCATCGTTGGTGAGGGTGCAGTTGATCTCGCAGCGCTGGCAGCCGGTACACAGGTCGGCGTTGACCACCAGCAGGCCCTGAGGCAGCGCCCAGGTAGCCACTGCGCCGCTGTCCACCTGCTTCTGCGAGCAGCCGAAGAGGGACAGCATGGATGCGGAGAGGGTGAGCCCTGCAAGGCTCTTGCCCGAGATCTTCATAAATTGACGGCGGGTCATGTCAGCCGTCAGAAAATCAGTTTTTGCCATAGGTTCCATTCCTCCGTTGAGGTCACTCTGCGCGGAGCACCTCAGTTACATAGAAATACGAGTTGTTGACGATGTTGGTGACGGCGGTCGAGGTGATGGTCGCGCCGGAAAGGGCGTCCACCTCGGTCAGGTCTGCGCTGACAGCGCCGGCACTGGTCTGCCCGGTGGTCAGTTCGGCCTGTGCCAGCTGATAAGCGGCCTGCTTTTCTGCGGACCAGTCCGCATAGGGCAGAGCCTGCTCCTCACCGTCCTGCGCACTCTTGCTCAGACCGGCAGCGTAGAGCTTGCGGCGTGCCACAGCCTCGGCGCTGGTATCCATCGGAGGGATCAGCTCGTCGGCCAGAGGCTCGCCGTTCAGTGCCGAGAGGGTCAGACCTGCTGCGTACATCCTGCGGGTGGCCTCGGCCTCGGGAGAGGTGTCGGACACGTTCCACTGCGCGGGGTCAAGATCCTCCGCAGCAGCGGGCTGCTCCTCCGCCGCACCGGCAGCGGCATAGGCGGCACCGGTAAGGGGGTCGGTCACAGTATAGCTTTTGCCTGCCAGCGTAAAGGGAGCTGCGCCCTGATACTGGGACGTGAACTCCGGGTTGACACACTGGCCGCCGAGGCTGTCCGTCTCTGCCTGCGAGAGGATCTCGACAGCGGAAACATTGCCCTCGGCGTCAAGGGTCACGGCAGCCTGCACATCGCTCTGGAAGCCCTTCTGAGAGCCCTCCACGCGATAGCTGCCGTTGTCGAGCTGGTACACTGCGCTGATGCCGTAGGCGGCTGCATCCGCCTCCGACACTGGCAGCAGGGTACCTGCAACCGTGGTGCGCGCGTGCTGCATTGCGATAAGACCTACCGCCATTGCGACTGTCGCAGCGCCCATGGCTGCGTAGCCCGGCAGCCGCTTGCGCCACAGCGGAACGGGCGCAAACGGGTTGGTTGCCTGCTTCATGTTATCACCTGCCTGTTTTTGGTCGTCCGGGAAAACTCCCAAACACGAAAATGACCGCTCTGCCTGCTGCAACAAGCGGAGCGGTCTCTTCGTTAATATATTATCACTCGGGCCGAAAGTAAGTCAACGCGAACCGTAAGCTTCCTTTGTTTTGTAACTTTTTATTTTGCACGTTCTTTCAAAGTTAAGGGGTGTTTCCGGCCGCACACGAATTGCAGGCCGTATTCTGCGGCCAGCTCCAGCGACTGGACGGTAGGCATGGTCTTGCTCACCAGTGCCGGAACGCCGGCCCGGATGGCTTTGCGCACCATATCCATCGGTACGCGGCCGCTGGTGTAGAGCACGCATTCGCTGAGGGGGACACCGGCCAGAAGCATGCTGCCCACGGCCTTGTCCAGCGCATTGTGGCGCCCGATGTCCTCGCAGGCGCAGAGGATGCGGCCCTCGTGCAGCACAAAGCAGCTGTGGACCGCATGGGTGGCCTGATAAAGCGGCAGGCCCGCGCTCATGGCGGCGGCGAGGGCGTCCACCCACTCCGGCTGCACGTCCAGATGCGGCACCGCGCGCAGCGGCTGCACTTCCACCGGACTGCCCAGCGCGACATTGTCGGTGCAGCAGCTGGAAACCTCCTGTGCCGCCGCGCGGCGGGCCGTCAGCGGGTGGTTCAGGTAGATGTTGACTTTCAAGCCTTCCGCACAGACGGCAATTTGTTCCACTTCCTCTGCGGAGGTGATCCATCCTTCGGTCAGCAGCCGCCCCAGCGCCAGCTGCGGCAGAAGCTGGGGTGTGCATACCACCCGGAAGGCCGGCTGTTCATTTACATAGATAACTGCGGCGTGTTCTGCTGGAATGGCCGCTTCCGTGCCGTCCGGCATCCGTACGTTTTCAAAGGTGGCTGCTGCGCCGAAGAGGTCGTTTATCTGCATGGGGGTCCTTTCTTTGTAAAAGCCGATGTTCAAGCCCTCTTATCCGCTGAGGATGTTTCCAGAAAGGCTTTATGTGAATATCGCTTCAACCAACGCGGTACAGGAGATTCTCCGGCAGCGGTAGTCCTCTTGTTAGACATTCCTAGGGGTTGGAAACCGCGGGCTAAGCAACAGCCCACTGGGCTGATTGCTTGCGGTGCTGCGCACCGCCTGACGGGTTGCGTTTACTGATTTTTCCGCAGCCCCTTGGCAGGGCTTTGAAAAATCAGAACGCGGCCCCAACAGCTCCTCCCTGTTTCAGCCGCAGGCTGCGGTCGTCGCTGTTGCTGTTCAAGTCCTCTTATCCGCTGATAGAAAGTTTCCAAAAGGACTACGGGTAAAAGAAAAACGACAGCCTTTTTGAAAGCTGTCGTTCAAGAGTGCGGATAAGAGGACTTGAACCTCCACCGAGTTGCCCCGATTAGAACCTGAATCTAACGCGTCTGCCAATTCCGCCATATCCGCATATTCTGTTTTGTTCGCTGCCGTTCGGCTCGGAACGATGTTTATTATACCACAGGTGCAAAGAAAGTCAAGCGTTTTCTGCAAAAATAGTACGACAAATTTTTTTGCGAAAATTGTTGCATTCCGTATAGGCCGAATGGGGCGAAAAATCCGGCGGAGTATGATACAATAAATATTACCCCTGCGGGGCAGCGGCCCGGCGGGACTATTTACGGAAGAGGGAAACTGCGAATGTTCAACATCATTATCTTTCTCATCGGTGCAGGCATCATGTTCTACATGGCATGGCGGAGCTGGTCGAGACGCCGCAAGCTCATGACCAGGGGCGAAAAGGTCGAGGCCGCTGTGGCAGGCACCGTCCAGAGCCGGGACGGCAAAGCCTACCTGTTGGAGTTCACCACTGCTGGCGGCACCCACCGCCTCCATTACCCCAAGTCTGCCAAGGGCAGAGAGCTTGCACAGGGGGCTGTCGTCACCCTTTATTATAACCCCGACGACCCCGCCGAGATGTACGTCGAGGGCGACAAGTCCGTCCTGGGTGCAGAGGTGCTGTATGTGGTGCTGGGCATCGTGCTGCTGGTGCTGATGGCCGGCATCGTCCGCTGAGAGGGGGAGAAGAAAATGAAACTCGAACATTTTGGCATGGCAGAACCCGGTGACTGCCGGGTGGTCTTTTCCGCCGCAGCAGAAGAGCTGGAAGCGGCGGTGCAGGCCGAAAAGGCGGCCCCGGACGCTCCGCAGGACGAGGACGACTTGCTGACGGCGGCGGTCAATCGGGCGATTCTGGAGGGTTTCTCGCCTCTGTTCGCCCAGCTGATGAAAGAAAACGATTTGCAGCCCGTCACCGACCTGGATTTTGAGCTTCTGGCCGTGAATCGGGCCGAGGGCTTCCGGGCGGGGGTGCAGTTCTTCTGCCTGCCGCCGCTGGAACTGGGAGAGTACACCGGCTTTACCCAGCCCATCCAGCCCCGGCCCATCCGGGAGCTGACCATCGAGCTTGAAATAAACCGCCGCCACGGTGACGAAGACCGCGCCGCCGACGCCGAGGGCAAGCGCGCCCTCCGCGCCAAGGTGACGCAGGACATCTACGCCCAGCGCTGCCAGCAGGCCCGCGCCGTGGCCGAACAGGCCCTCATCGCCCAGCTGGGTACACACGTCACCGGCCCGCTGCCCAAGCAGCTGGTGGCCGGCAACTACTTTGCCGAGCAGCGCCAGTTCAACCTGCGGATGCAGGCCAACGGCGTCAATTTCGACCAGTACTTAAAGGTGCAGGGCCAGACGGTGGAAGAATTTCGAGCCTGGCTCCACACCGAGGCCGAGCGCAAGCTGCGCAGCCGGATGGGTCTGCTGCTGGTGGCGCAGAAAGAAGGGCTCTGGCCGACGGAAGCCGAGGTGGATGACGAGCTTGCCCACTGGGACGCAAAGCGGGACGGGGAGCACACCTTCGCCTCCAACGACCGCCGCCGCGCCGCCCAGCGCATCGCATCCAGCCGCGCTGCTGCCTTTATTCTGGCTCACTCCACCCTCACACCGCCGCCTGCTGAGGCAACGGTGCTGAAAGCCGAAAACAGGTAAAAAAGAAACTATTGCCGACCCGCAAAAAATAAAACAGAGCAAACAAAAATGGGGCTGTTGCAAAATAGCCCCAACGAAAAAAATGAGATAGACTTCCCCGAAAGGGGCTGCCTATCTCATTTTTTGTTGTAAACTGAGGTTGTGAAAAAACAGATACAACAAGAACAGGATACAGGAAAGGGCGGCATCTACTCCACCCGAAAGCTGGAGCTTGCGTGCCACATGCTCTGTAAGTGAAACCCGTCAGAACAAAGCACCTCTCCACTGCATGAAATCATTGAGATACCGCTGCTTTATCCTCTGGCCACGATCTTCTGAGCGCCGCATAGGAAATAAGGAAGTTTGCAAGCCAACCTGCAGGGACTGCAAGCCAGACAAAAGCAATGCCAAAACGCGGCGCACAAATCAAAGCAACAGACAAGCGGATCGCAAGGTTTACCATATTTGCAATAAGAAACGGCCGCATGATTCCAAGTCCGCGAAGAACGCCATCAGTTGCCATCTTGATGCCCATGAAGATGAAAAAGTAACCAAGCCATCTCATATAATCACCGGACACCTGATAGGCCAACGCGGTTCCGTCTTTTCCCAGGAACAACGAGGAGATCTGTGTGTGCAGTGTTTCAATGACCACGAAAGCAAGAACTGCAAAGCATAGATCCAACACCAGTGCAGCATGATAACCTTTTTTGATACGCTCAATTTTCTTTGCGCCAAGATTCTGGGATACAAACGGCGAAACTGCATTGCCGATGGATACGAAGATCAGCGAAAAAACATTTTCTACCCGCATCGTTGCCGCATACCCGGCAAGTGCCTGTGTGCCGAAGGGATTTACCACTGCCTGCACGATCATCATACCAATAGACACGGTGGACTGCTGCAAAACCGATGGTACCGCAATGCGAAGCATGGAATACAGCTCCTGCCGGTCGAACCTGCTAAAGGAGCTCTTGTATTGCCGCATCCGAGACAGAAAGATCAAAAACGAAAACACGGCAGAAATTCCTTGTGCGATCAAGGTCGCAAGGGCTGCACCAAACACCCCCAGACCAAGACCAGCCACCATCCAGAGATCCATAAAAATATTCAGGATAGATGAGAAGATCAGCAGTCCCAACGGAATTTTGGATTCACCGATGGAAGTGAACATGGTGGAAAGAATGTTGTACATGAAGAGAAACGGGAAACCCACAAAGTAGACACGCAGATACAATACGGCTTCTTCCAATATATCGGCAGGGGTCTGTAATCCGCTCATCATGAAATGGGAAAAGCAAAAGCCAAAGACACCAAGGACAACGCTTAGGATCAAAAAGCTGATCAGGGACGTTGACACAATGGTTTTCATTCTACCATAATTTTTTGCACCAAAACAGCGGCTTACAAGCACACCTGCGCCCACACCAGCACCAAGCGCCACACAAATAAAAACATTGGTCAGTGCAGCACAAGCACCAACAGCCGCAAGTGCCGAGGAGCCAACAAATTGACCGACTATTATGGAATCGGCCATATTGTATACTTGTTGAAAAAAGCTGCCAAGGATCATCGGCATCGCAAAAACAGTCAGCGCTTTAAGGGGTGGATCTGTAATCAAATATTCATCTTTCGACACGATTATATTCCTTCCAAAAATCGTTTATCGCAAATTTTATCGCAAGCCAAGAAATTATAGCAGTTTGCGTTTTTAATGCACAAGCAACATCCGCAAACTGCATATCGCAAATATGCTATTTTGATAGGCACTATTTTTGAAAATTGCGATAGTGCAGCATTCAAACGGCATCTTTGCGATATGCAATCCACCGCTGCTGCATTAAAAAGTTGAATTGCTATCAGTTGAAGCGTTAAGTCTCCACACCCTCGAACTGGCTGTTGTAGAGCTTGGCGTAGAAGCCGCCCTGCGCCAGCAGGGTATCGTGGTCGCCCTGCTCCACGATGTGGCCGTCCTTCATCACGAGGATGACGTCGGCCTCCCGGATGGTGGAAAGGCGGTGTGCCACGATGAAGCTGGTGCGGCCCTGCATCATCCGGGCAAAGGCTGCCTGGATACGCACCTCGGTGCGGGTGTCGATGGAGGAGGTGGCCTCGTCCAGAATCAGCATCGGGGGCAGACAGAGCATCACGCGGGCGATGCAGAGCAGCTGCTTCTGGCCCTGGCTGATGTTGCCGCCGTCCTCGGCGATGACGGTGTCGTAGCCCTCGGGCAGGCGGCGGATGAAGCTGTCGGCGTGGGCAGCCTTGGCCGCTGCCACCACCTCGTCGAGGGGGGCGTCCGGCTTGCCGTAGGCGATGTTCTCCCGCACGGTGCCGGCCCGAAGCCAGGTATCCTGCAACACCATGCCGTAGCTGCCGCGCAGGGAGGCGCGGGTCACGTCCCGGATGTCGGTGCCGGAGACTTTGATGGAGCCGCCGTTGACATCATAGAACCGCATGAGCAGGTTGATGAGGGTGGTCTTGCCGCAGCCGGTGGGGCCGACGATGGCGATGCGCTGGCCGGGCTTGACGTCCAGAGACAGGCCCTCGATGAGCGGGCGGTCGGGCAGATAGCGGAAGGAGACGTCCTCGATCTGGACGTGGCCGTCCGGCACGAGCTTTGCGGCGTTCTCCGCTTCGGGGGTCTGGTCTTCAGCGTCCAGCAGCTCGAACACGCGGGCCGCGCAGGCCAGAGCGTTCTGCAGCTCGGTCACGACGCCGGAAATTTCGTTGAAGGGCTTGGTGTACTGGTTGGCGTAGTTCAGGAAGATGCTCAGCTGGCCGATGGTGATGCCTCCGGCTACGGCATAGATCGCGCCCACGAGGCCGACGCCTGCGTAGACAATGTTGTTGACGAAGCGGGTGGCGGGGTTGGTCATGCTGGAGAAGAAGATGGCCTTCAGGCTCACGTTCTGCAGTCGGCCATTCACCTCGTCAAAAGCCTCGAGGCTCTGGGCCTCGTGGCCGAAGGCCTGCACGACCTTCTGACCCTCTATCATCTCGTTGACAAGGGCAGTCTGCTCGCCGCGCACGGTGCTCTGGCCCTGGAAATACTTGTAGCTGCGCTTTGCGAGGAAGCTGGCGACAACGAGGCTCAGGGGGGTGATGCAGACCACCACCAGCGTGATGGGGACGTTCTGCTGCAGCATGAAGAGCAGGGTGCCGAGGATGGTCAGCACACCCGAGAACAGCTGGGTGAAGCCCATCAGCAGGCCGTCCGCGAAGGTATCCACATCGGCCACCATCCGGCTCACGATGTCGCCGGATGGATGGCTGTCGAGGTAAGAGAGGGGAAGGGTCTGGATCTTCCGCATGGCGGCGTTGCGCAGGTCACGGCTGACTGCGAAGGTGATGCGGTTGTTGCAGACGCTCAGCAGCCACTGCGCAAAGGCGGCGACAACAGCCACCACGATGATTTCGTAGATGATGCGCAGCACGCCCGCGAAGTCCACGGCACCTTTGCCCAGCATCATGTCGATGGCGCTGCCGCAGAGGATGGGGATATACAGCTGAGCCGCCACGCTCACAGCGGCCACGATGAGGCTGCACACCACGAAGAAGCCGTAGGGCTTGATTTTCTGCAGCACCCGGGTCATGGTGGCCTTCTGCTGTTCAGGGGTCAGCTTGCTTTTTGCTTTTGCACTCATTTCTGCGCATCCCCTTTCTTGAACTGGCTCTCGTAAATTTCCTTGTAGACCGGGCAGCTTTCCAGCAGCTCGGCGTGACGGCCAAGGCCCACCATGCGGCCATCGTCCAGCACGATGATCTGGTCGGCGTGCTGCAGGCTGGCGGCACGCTGGCTGACGATGAAGACGGTCAGATCGCCCGGCAGAGCGGCCAGAGCCTTGCGCAGGGCTGCGTCGGTGGCGTAGTCCAGTGCGCTGGCGCTGTCGTCGAGGATGAGGATGTCCGGCTTGCCTACGAGGGCGCGGGCGATGGTCAGACGCTGTTTCTGACCGCCGGAGAGGTTGCGTCCGCCCTGCTCCACCGGCTCGTCGAGGCCGAGGGGCTTGGCTTTCACGAACTCCGCAGCCTGTGCCGTTTCCAGCGCAGCCCAGAGGTCGGCGTCGGAGGCATTCTGGCTGCCCCAGAGCAGGTTGGAGCGGATGGTGCCGCCGAAGAGCTGGGCCTTCTGCATGACCACAGCCACCTTGCCGCGCAGGTCGGCGCGGGGGTACTGCCGGACCGGTCGGCCCATGATCTCCACACTGCCCTCGGTGGCGTCGTAGAAGCGGGGGATGAGGCTGATGAGGCTGGATTTGCCGCTGCCGGTGCCGCCGATGACGCCGATGGTCTGGCCGCGCTTGGCGGTGAAGCTGATGTCGGAGAGGCTGGGTGCGCCTGCGCCCTTGTAGGTCAGGCTCACATGGTCGAAACGGACGGCGTCGCCGGCCTTTTCCGCCGGAACATTGCCGGTGAGCTGGGCCGGGAACTCCATGCCGGGCTTGGTGTCCAGAACCGCCTGCACACGGCCTGCACAGGCCAGAGCCTTGCTCACCTGAACGATGAGGTTGGCCAGCTTGACCAGCTCGACCAGGATCTGGTTCATGTAGTTGACCAGCGCGATGACGTCGCCGGAGGCCATGCCGCCGATGTTGATCTCGATGCTGCCTACATACAGCAGCGCCACGATGGCAAGGTTGATGATAACGTAGGTCAGCGGGTTCATCAGGGCGGAGATGTGGCCCACGTGGAGCTGCATTTGGGTCAGCAGCTCATTGGCGTCCTCGAAGCGGTCCACCTCGCTCTTTTCCTTGTCGAAGGCGCGGACGACGCGCACGCCGGTCAGGTTCTCGCGGGTGAGGCCCAGAACCCGGTCCAGGCGGGTCTGCACCGACTTATAAAGCGGACGGGTGATGACCATGACGCCGAAGACCACGACGCTCAGCAGCGGGATAGCCACCACGAAGATGAGGGCGGCGCGGAAGTTGACCGTAAAGGCCATGATCATGGCGCCGAACACCACGAAGGGGCTGCGCAGGAACAGACGGAGGAAGAGGTTCAATCCGCTCTGCACCTGATTGACGTCGCTGGTCATCCGGGTGATGAGGGTGCTGGTGCCCATGGTGTCCATCTCGGAAAAGCTCAGCGTCTGGATGTGTTCAAACAGCGCATGACGCAGACCGGTGGAGTAACCCACGGCGGCTTTGGCCGAGAAGTATTGGGCCGTCAGGCTGCACGCGAGGCCGACGATGGCCAGAAGCAGCAGGATGCCGCACCGCACGAGGATGTAGTGGAAATCGTGGGCCGCGATACCCACGTTGACGATGTCGGCCATCACAAGCGGCACGAACAGGTCAAACGTAGCTTCCAGCATCTTGAAAAGCGGTGCAAGCACGCTCTCGCGCTTGTAGTCGCTGAGATAGCGAAGCATTTTGTTCAAGGCTCGATACTCCCTTTCTTTCATACATTTAGTCGAGACGCTCCTTATTATAACGCACTCCCAACAGGAATGCTATGTTTTTTGCCAAAGAAAACCGGCTCTGGAAGCAGATTTCGGCTCCGGAGATTGAGAAAACCGGAAAATCCTGCTATACTGGAAGGGAATCTCAACGGAAAGAATGGTGGATGCAATGGCAAAAGATGGTGCGGCACGGCTGCGGCTGCGCCCGGTGGGCGCGGCAGACCGCAAAAAGCTGCCGGAATACGGGCCGCTGGGGACGGGCTGTCCGGCGATAGAGCGGGCTGTGGCAGCGCTCTATAAGGGCCAGAACGAGGAGAGCTTCTGGGCGCTGATGAACGCCATCAACTATGCCCTCGAGCTGGACACCAGGGTTCTGGTGCCGCTGGAAGCTGCGTCCGACCAGCCGGACGGGGCCGCCCCGTGGGCGGAGCATCCTGTCCCGGCGGAGAAAGCGAAAGACCTGCAGCCCTGGACTCTGCGCACCCAGAAGGGCCGGTGCTACCTGCCGGTGTTCACCTCAGTGAAGATGGCAGAGGCCGATAAAGGCACGGCCAGCCGCCCCATGGCGGAACAGCTTCTGGCTTCCGCCATGCAGATGGCGCTGGACTCGGACAGCATCGACGGCGTGGTCATCGACCCGTGGACCAGCTCTGCCACGCTGGACTGCTCGCTTTTGAACGGTCTGCTCCACGCCAGCCACGACACCGATGAGCCGGGCGAAGCGGAGCTGCGGGCCGGCAACCATGCCATGGCCGAGGAACGCTGGGACGACGCGATGCACTATTATCAGCTCTCTGCCGAAGAGGGCTGCGCCGAGGGCCTTGCCATGATGGGCGAGATGCTCTACGAGGGCCGGGGCTGCCGAAAGAGCCCTGCACAGGCCCGCAAATTCTGGAAAAAAGCTGCCGACGCCGGCGATGTGGCCGCATGGGTGGCGCTGGGCGATGATGCCATGGTGCAGGGAAAAGGGGCCGGTGCGGCTCTGCGGGCCTACCGCAAGGCCCAGAAGCTCTGCGCCTCCACCCCCGACATCGCCTATATGCCGCAGGTCTGCCTGCGGGTGGCCCAGTATGAGACCCAGTATATCTCCCGCAAAAAGGCGCTGGCTCAGCTGGCTGAGGCGAAGCAGGGCTTCCTCGTCCGCAAAGAAGAGGGGGACGAGACGGCCCAGAGCTGGCTGGACGAGACGGAGGCCGTCATCCGCCAGCTGCTCGAGAGAGAATGAGCGGAAACACAAAATCTTTACAAATGCTCTAAGAAATCGTCATACGGAACCGATATGATATTGAAGGAAAAATATGCGCGTCGCAAAAACAGAGAGGACGACCAGAATGAGCAAAGTGATCGGTATTGACCTTGGCACCACGAACAGCTGCGTGGCAGTGGTGGAGGGCGGCAAGCCCGTCGTCATCACCAACGCAGAGGGAGAACGCACCACCCCCAGCGTGGTGGCGTTCACCAAAGACGGCGAGCGTCTGGTGGGCGGCGCGGCAAAGCGCCAGCTTGCCACCAACTCCGGCCGGACGGTGTCCAGCATCAAGCGGCATATGGGCAGCGACTACCGCGTCCACATCGACGGCAAAGACCTGACTCCGCAGGAGATCAGTGCCATGATACTGACCAAGATTCGCCGCGACGCCGAGAGCTACCTGGGTGAGCCGGTGACGGAGGCCGTCATCACCGTCCCCGCTTACTTTGACGACAGCCAGCGCAAGGCCACCCAGGATGCGGGCCGCATCGCAGGCCTGAACGTCCTGCGCATCATCAATGAGCCTACCGCCGCCGCTGTGGCCTACGGCCTTGACAACGAAGCGCCCCAGAAGATCCTGGTCTACGACCTCGGCGGCGGCACCTTTGACGTCTCCATCATCGAGATCGAAGACGGCACCTTTACAGTGCTGGCCACCGGCGGCGATACCCGCCTCGGCGGCGACGACTTCGACCAGCGCATCGTGGAATACGCCGTGGCAGAGTTCAAGAAATCGGACCGCATCGACCTCTCCCGCGACCCCGCCGCCATGGGACGCCTGAAAGAAGAGGCCGAAAAGGCCAAGAAAGAGCTGTCCAGCGCCCTCTCGGCCCAGCTCAATCTGCCCTTCATCGCTGTGGGCAAGGACGGCCCCCACCACCTGGATCTGACCATCTCCCGCCCCCAGTTCGAGATGATGACCGGCGACCTGCTGGCACGGACGGTGGCCCCGGTGCAGAACGCACTGCGGGATGCCGGCATCTCGGCCTCGCAGCTGGGCAAAGTCCTTCTCGTCGGCGGCAGCACCCGGATGCCTGCCGTCGAGCGTCAGGTGAAGGAACTGCTGGGCTGTGAACCGAGCCACAGCCTCAACCCCGACGAATGCGTGGCGATGGGTGCCGCTGTGCAGGGCGGTCTGCTGCAGGGCGGCGGCAAGCTGGCTGGCGCTTCCGGTGCAGCGGCGCAGGGCCTTGTGCTGATGGACGTCACCCCGCTGACCCTCTCCATCGAGACACTGGGCGGCGTGGCGACCCCCCTCATCACCCGCAACAGCATGATACCCACCCGCAAGAGCCAGATCTTCACCACGGCCCGCCCCATGCAGACCAGTGTGGAGATCAACGTCCTGCAGGGTGAGCGGCATTTCGCCCGCGACAATAAGAGCCTCGGCAAGTTCAAGCTGAACGGCATCCGGGCCAGCTTCTCGTCCAAGCCCCAAATCGAAGTCACCTTTGATATTGACGTCAACGGCGTCGTGAAAGTCTCGGCCAAAGACCTCGGCACCGGCCGGGAGCAGAACATCACCATCACCGGCAGCACCAACCTCTCGGAGAATGAGATCCAGCGCGCCATGGCCGACGCGGCTGCCTACGAGGCCGAGGACAGCCGCCGCAAAGAGCGGCTTGATCTCCACAATCAGGCCGAGGTGCTGGCCTACAAGGTAGACGAGGCTCTCTCCAAGTGCAAGAAGGAGCTGGACAAGGAGGAGAAGAACCGCATCAAAGCCGATGTGGCCAACCTCCGCCGCTGCCTGCGGAAGGATAAGCCCGAAAAGATGAACGAGACGGAAGAAGCGAACCTCCGTCAGGCCAAGAGCCAGCTCGAAGCATCCGCAAACCACCTGATGGTGCTCTATGCATCGGAGCAGAGCGAGAACGGCTCGGACGGGACCATTTGATAAACAGTAAGACCCCCGCTGCGTTTGCAGCGGGGGTCTTTTGCGTCTGAGGGAAAAGTATCTATGGAAAACAAAGAGGAGAGTGGGGAAAGCTTATCGGCCAACGATGAGGTCGCGGCGGCCGCGGAAGCCCACGGTGAGGTGAGCGCTGCTGCCGAGGTGGCGCAGAGTGACCCGGGTGCCGGGCTTCTGGCCCTGGCACAGCAGAGTCAGGTTCAGGGTGGTGGAAGTCTTGCCGGTCTTGAGCACCAGCGTGCTTACGCCCTGATTCATCAGGGTCTGCATGTCGAGGATGGTGGTGCGGAAGGTGGCGTTGTCATCGGGGGCGTCCAGCGTCAGCACGCGGCCTTCCTGACGGGCGGTGTAGAGCACCTGCTTGCCCAGCAGGCCCTTGACGGTGTAGCGGGCTTCGCTCTTCTCCACCGGCGTGTCAGAGGGCAGGGGAGTCTCGCCGGAGATCATCATCACGTTGCCCTGAATGGGGTTCTCCACCGGGGAAGCGTAGCCGCCGTAGTTGGGGTCTACCTCCCCCACCGGAACGTCAGAGTGGAGAGCGATGTCGCCCTGAACCATGACCTCGGACGACTGAGGGGGCAGATAACCGGCAACGGTCGCGTCCTCGGCGTCGGCAGCAAAGGCACCCACGCTCATGGCGGCGGTCATGGTCAGCAGAGCGGCAGCAGCGGCAGCGCGGCGGGCAGTGTTCTTGTTCAGCAGTCTCATAGTAGTATCCTCCTGTAGATGTAGGAAGTCAACCTCTCCGTCAGCGCTGGTGCGCTGACGGGGAGGTTTATCCCAAATGCTTTTATCAGCGGTACGGCGTATCAGAAAACCGCCGTATCTGTAATGAATACGGATACGGCGGCTGGATTATTGCAGAGATCCTATTTTAATTTTCGCTGGAATCTTTTTCCTCAAGGATAGCCATGAACTCGTCGCCGGTGATGGTCTCCTTTTCATAAAGGTACTTCGCCAGCTCGTCGAGCTTTGCGCGGTTGTCGGTGAGGATCTTGACGGCCTTTTCGTGCTGGGCCTTTACCAAGTCCACGACCCGCTGGTCGATCTCGCGCTGGGTCTGGGCCGAGCAGGCCAGAGAGGTGTCGCCGCCCAGATACTGGTTGTTCACCGTCTCCAGGGCCACCATGTCGAACTCTTTGCTCATGCCGTAACGGGTGAGCATGGCGCGGGCAAGCTTGGTGGCCTGCTCGATGTCGTTGGACGCGCCGGTGGTGATGGAGCCGAACACCACTTCCTCGGCGGCACGTCCGCCGGTGAGGGTGGCGATCTTATTTTCCAGCTCTTCCTTGGTCATCAGGTAGTGGTTGCCCTCTTCGACCTGCATGGTGTAGCCCAGTGCGCCCGAGGTGCGGGGGATGATGGTGATCTTCTGCACGGGTGCGGAGTGATTCTGAAGCGCCGCCACCAGTGCGTGGCCGATCTCATGGTAGGCTACGATGCACTTTTCCTTGTCGGTGAGGATGGAGTTCTTCTTCTGGTAGCCGGCAATGACCACCTCGATGCTCTCCTCGAGGTCGGCCTCGGTCACGCTCTTGCGGCCAGCGCGCACGGCCCGCAGGGCGGCTTCGTTGACGATGTTGGCCAGCTCTGCGCCGGAGGCACCGGAGGCCATCCGGGCTACGGTGTTGAAGTCGATGCCGGGGGCAAGAGCAACTTTCTTGGCGTGGACCTTCAGGATCTCTTCGCGGCCCTTGAGGTCGGGCAGTTCCACAGGAACACGGCGGTCAAAGCGGCCGGGGCGGGTCAGAGCCGGGTCAAGGGAATCCGGACGGTTGGTGGCCGCGAGGATGATGACGCCGCTGTTGCCCTCGAAGCCGTCCATCTCGGTGAGCAGCTGGTTCAGGGTCTGCTCACGCTCGTCGTTGCCGCCCAGCTGGCCGCTGTTGCGCTTCTGGCCGATGGCGTCTATCTCGTCGATGAACACGATGCAGGGGGCTTTTTCCTTGGCCTGCTTGAACAAATCACGGACTTTGGACGCGCCCATGCCCACGAACATCTCCACAAACTCCGAGCCGGAGATGGAGAAGAACGGCACGTTGGATTCGCCCGCCACGGCCTTTGCCAGCATGGTCTTGCCGGTACCCGGAGGGCCGACGAGCAGGATGCCCTTGGGCATCGAGGCACCGATCTCTTCGTATTTCTTGGGGTCGTGCAGATAATCTACGATCTCCTGTAAGTTCTCTTTGGCCTCGTCCTCGCCGGCCACATCCGCAAAGCGGATGCCGTGGGTGGACTGGACGTAGACCTTGGCGTTGGACTTGCCCACGCCGCCGAACATCATCGAGTTCGCGCCGCCGGCCTTTTCTATGAGCTTTTTGTTCATGAAATTGCCCAGCCAGACGAAGAGGGCGATGGGCAGTACAAAGCTCAGCAGAAAGCTCAGCAGCGGCGAAGCCTGCTCCACGATCTCGCTGGAAAACTCGGCCCCCGCGTCGTAGAGGCGCTGGGTCAGGTCAGGGTCGTTCATCAGGCCGGTCTTGTAAATTTGCTTTTCGTCTTTATCGGTAAAGATGATCTGGTTCGATTCCACATCCACCCGGCCGATGTCTTTGTCCTCGGTCATGGACATGAAGGTGCCGTAGTCCACTTCTTTTACCTGCCGTTCGCTCATCCACGGCACGAGCACGAAGTTGAGCAGCATCAGCACCAGTAATACAATGGCGTAGTAAATAGCCAATGGCTTTTTGGGAGTCTTGACTTCTTTCATGGGGGTCCCTCCTTACGTTGCAAACAGCATACCACGACGCCATTTCAGAAACCAGCGTTTCGAGGCGAACTTTGCAAAAACTTCGCAGATTCTTAACAAAACCGAGGAACAAGGAGGCCGTCCGCTTGACAAATCGAATCACTTTGACTATACTGAACATACAAGAAGGTGCTGTCCGCAATGGTCAGCTTCCCTCGGCTAAGTCAAACAATAAGAATGACCGCTTTGCTTGGTAGGCTGGGGCGGTCATTTCTTATTGTTATGTATCTCTTTGAAGATAGCCCATGAGATCTGAAAGGTAACAAAGACTGCTCCGCCCAGCAGGCCGAGCAATGCGATAGTTTCCGTCAGGGTCATAAGGCATCCCCCCTTTCGCATTGCGTCCGGGGGAAGCAACAATAAGGTTTCACACCCCCGGAAGCTTGCCGGGGAAGCTAGACCACCTTTTTATGCAGACAGCACCTGGATACCGCCGCTTCGGGCGGTATTTTTATTGTACCATAGTTGGTGATATAATACAACAAAAATAGGATCTACCCGCAAATTTTGAAAATTTATGCTGCTATTTATGTGAAATCGTTTCATTTTCATTGTGAGCAAAACTGCTTGACAGGGGCGGCGGGTTTTGCTAAAATGAAACCACTTTGAACAAAGCGCAAATGCGTTGACGGGGAAAAAACGATTTTCTTCTGCGTACAGAGAGCCGCCGGATGGTGCAAGGTGGTGCAGAGGGTCTCGGTTACTGGCCCCTGAGCGGCAGGACTGAAGCAGACAGTAGGTCCTGACGGAAGCCCACCGTTATAGGGGCAGCGATTCGCCCTAAAAAGCCGATCGTGCAGAGCGGCTGTGCTTATGGCACAGCAAAGAGAGTGGTACCACGGGTGCCCTGTAACAGAAATTACAGGCTCTCGTCTCTCAGGGGATTTCGTCCTTTGAGAGACGGGAGCCTTTTCGTTTACAAAAAGTGTAAAATGGAGGACAAGAATTATGATGGACGCTACCAAGTACGCACCGGGATATTACCCGGTCCCCGCCGGTTATGACAGCTGGGTCAAGAAGGATCACATCGAGAAAGCTCCCACCTGGTGCAGCGTGGATCTGCGCGACGGCAATCAGGCCCTGATCGTCCCCATGAGCCTCGAGGAAAAGCTGGAATTCTTCCAGATGCTGGTCAAAATTGGCTTCAAGGAGATCGAAGTCGGCTTCCCGGCCGCCAGCGAGACGGAGTACGAGTTCCTCCGCACCCTCATCGAGAAGAACATGATCCCCGACGATGTCACCGTGCAGGTGCTGACCCAGTGCCGCGACCACATCATCCGCCGCACCTTCGAGGCTGTCAAGGGCGCACCTCGTGCGGTCGTCCACTTCTATAATTCCACCTCCGTCGCCCAGCGCGAGCAGGTGTTCCACAAGTCTAAGGAGGAGATCAAGCAAATCGCCGTGGACGGCGCAAAGCTGGTCAAGCAGCTGAGCGAGGAGTATGAGGGCAACTTCCTCTTCGAGTACAGCCCCGAGAGCTTCACCGGCACCGAGGTGGACTACGCCGTTGAGGTCTGCAACGCGGTCCTGGACATCATGCAGCCCACCCCCGACCGCCCCATGATCATCAACCTGCCGGTCACGGTCGAGATGAGCATGCCCCACGTTTACGCAAACCAGATCGAGTATTGCGACAAGCACCTCAAGTACCGCGACAGCGTCATCATCTCCACCCACCCGCATAATGACCGCGGCACCGGCGTCGCCTGTGCCGAGCTGGCCGTTCTGGCAGGCGCTCAGCGGGTGGAGTGCTGCCTCTTCGGCAACGGCGAGCGCACCGGCAACGTGGACGCTGTGACCCTCGCCATGAATATGTACAGCCACGGCGTAGACCCGAAGCTGGACTTCTCCGATATGCCCGCCATCTGCGCTACCTATGAGCGGGTCACCCGGATGCACATCTACGAGCGCACCCCCTACGCCGGTCAGCTGGTGTTCGCCGCCTTCTCGGGCAGCCATCAGGACGCCATTGCAAAGGGCATGGCCTACCGCAAGGAGAAGGGCGACCACCGCTGGACCTGCCCCTATATCCCGGTGGACCCCCACGACATCGGCCGCACCTACGACGCCGACGTCATCCGCATCAACAGCCAGAGCGGCAAGGGCGGCATCGGCTTCGTGCTGGAGCAGAACTACGGCTACAACCTGCCCGCCAAGATGCGCGAGGCTCTGGGCTACAAGGTCAAGAGCGTGTCCGACCACAGCCACAAGGAGCTGAGCGCAGGCGAAGTGCTCCACATCTTCGAGGATACCTTCCTCAACAAGTCCAAGCCCCTGTCTGTCGTCGAGGCTCACTTCGCACAGGTCAACGGCATCACCGCCACCGTCACGCTGGATCTGAACGGTCAGCGCAAGGTGGTCACATCGGTGGGTAATGGCCGTCTGGATGCTGTGGCAAACGCTATCCAGAGCGCCACCGGCATGGACTTCCACCTGGAAACTTACTCCGAGCACAGTCTGGACGAAGGCTCCACCTCCCGCGCCGCTTCCTACGTCGGCCTCGCGTGGGGCGACGGCGTCGTCACCTGGGGTGCAGGCACCGATACCGATATTATCGTGGCCGGTATCCATGCACTGGTCAGCGCGATCAACAATAAATAAGAGAGTAAATAAGGGGCAGCTCTGCACAACCTCTCCGTCATTGCTTCGCAATGCCACTGCCCGGGTTGCGGCTCCCAGCGTCTGCTTCGCTGCCGCTCGCATCCTGCTGGCCGCGGCCCCAACAGCTCCTCCCTGTTTCCGCCACTGGCGGCGGTCGTCGCCGTTGCTCCTATCGAGGGGAGGCCTTGGCATTCCCCGCAAAGTAAACGGTTTCGCCAGAGGCTCCCCTACTAGGGGAGCTGACGCCGCAGGCGGCTGAGAGGTTGGACAGAGGAGAGACTGACCATAGAGAACAAGCTACGATAAAAAGGAGAGTACCATCATGGGAATGACCCAGACGCAGAAAATTCTGGCCGCACACGCAGGCCTCGCCGAGGTCAAGGCAGGCCAGCTCATCAACGCCAAGCTCGACATCGTGCTGGGCAATGACATCACTACCCCCGTCGCCATCAACGAGTTCGAAAAGGCGGGCTTCAACGGCGTGTTCGACAAAGAGCACATCGCCATCGTCCTCGACCACTTCGTTCCCAACAAGGACATCAAGAGCGCGACCCAGTCCAAGCAGTGCCGCGAGTTCGCCAACAAGTACGACATCCTCAATTTCTACGATGTGGGCCAGATGGGCATCGAGCACGCTCTGCTGCCCGAAAAAGGCATCGTGACAGCCGGTGACTGCGTCATCGGCGCCGACAGCCACACCTGCACCTACGGCGCACTGGGCGCATTCTCCACAGGCGTCGGCTCCACCGATATGGCCGCCGGCATGGCTACCGGCATGGCATGGTTCAAGGTGCCTGCCGCCATCAAGTTCGTGCTGAACGGCAAGCTGCCGCCGAGAGTTTCCGGCAAAGACCTCATCCTCCACATCATCGGTATGATCGGCGTGGATGGTGCGCTGTATAAGTCGATGGAGTTCACCGGCCCGGGCGTCGCTTCCCTCTCCATGGACGACCGCCTGAGCATCTGCAACATGGCCATCGAGGCCGGTGCCAAGAACGGCATCTTCCCCGTGGACGACGTGACTAAGGCTTATCTCAAGGGCCGCAGCCAGCGGGAGCCGGTGTTCTATGAGGCCGACCCGGACGCCGAGTACGAGAAGACCATTGAGATCGACCTCTCTGCCCTTGAGCCGACCGTCAGCTACCCCCACCTGCCCGAGAACACTCACCCCGCCAGCGAGGGCAAGGACATCAAGATCGACCAGGTGGTCATCGGCAGCTGCACCAATGGCCGCCTCGAGGATATGGAAGCCGCTTACAACATCCTGAAGGGCAAACACATCGCCAAGGGCGTGCGCGGCATCATCATCCCCGCCACCATGGCCGTGTACAAGGAGTGCATCCTCCGCGGCTGGACGACGGCCTTCATCGACGCGGGCTGCATCGTCTCCACCCCCACCTGCGGCCCCTGCCTCGGCGGCTACATGGGCATCCTCGCCGAGGGTGAGCGCTGCGTCTCCACCACCAACCGCAACTTCGTGGGCCGCATGGGCCACGTCAAGAGCGAGGTGTATCTGGCTTCGCCCGCTACCGCTGCCGCCAGCGCGTTGACCGGTTACATCACCGACCCCCGCACGGTCTGAGAAAAGGAGAGTCACCCATGAACAACGCAAACGGTTCTGTTTTCAAATACCCGGATAACGTGGATACCGACGTCATCATCCCGGCCCGCCACCTGAACACGCAGGATGCCAGAGAGCTGGCCAGCCACTGCATGGAGGACATTGACAAGGACTTCATCAACAACGTCAAGGACGGCGACATCATGGTGGGCGGCTGGAACTTCGGCTGCGGCTCCTCCCGTGAGCACGCACCGCTGGCCATCAAGACCGCCGGTATTTCCGTCGTCATCGCCAAGAGCTTCGCGCGCATCTTCTACCGCAACAGCATCAACATCGGTCTGCCCATCATGGAATGCCCCGAGGCCGTGGACGCCATCAGCGCAGGCGATACGGTCAGTGTGAACTTTGATCCCGGCGTCATCCCCGATGAGCCCACCGGCAAGCCCTTCCAGGCCGACCCCTTCCCGCCGTTCATCCAGAAGATCATCGCCGATGGCGGTCTGATGAAGTCGCTGACGAAAAAGTAAAGTTTTTGCTGTGAGTTCGCGCGCCTGTGGCGCGGGATAGAGCGCGGTTACGCGAGGTTAAGTTCTCTTTTGCGTGCCAAAAGAGAACCAGAAATGGTTCTCGCGCCGGTGGCGCGGGGCAGAGCGCTTTTACGTTAAGTGGAATTGTTCTCTTTTGATGTCAAAAGAGAACCAGAAAACCACCAGCGATTTCGACGCGCTGGACCCACGAGAAAGGGGCTGCTCGCCCCTTTCAGACCCCGAAGGGGTTGTCGAAACGGAAAAAAGCTAGTCGCTGCGCTAAACGCTTTTTTCTCGTTTCTCCGATTTACGGCTTCGCCGAGGGTGTTACGTTTCAGCAGGACTTTACGTTCAGCAAAGGCGTAAAGTCTGCTGCGAAGCAGCAAATCGGCGGAGAGCGAAAATGCGGTTAAGAGATCTTCACGCCGAATGGCGTGAATCTCCAGCATTTTTGCTTGGAGCCTACTTCTTCGGAATCGTTAAGGGCGAGAAGCCCTTAACTCGTTGTGGGGAGAGTGGAGTCCAGAGGTAGGGAGGGGGGATTCGAAACACCCCTCCCTGCCTCTGGCCCGCGCGGAGCGCAAAGCCATTTGACCAAAAGAAAAAACTGCCCCGCGCCACCAGCGCGAGAACCAGCTTAAAGAAAAAACCAGCTCTGCCTCTGGCCCGCGCGGAGCGCAAGCCACTTGACCGTAAGATAAAACATCCCCCGCGCCACCAGCGCGCGATCCCACTTAAAGAAAACTCTAACCCCGCACACGCCCACCCAAAAGCAAGGACCCTGTCATAAATCGCTGCCCAATCGAAGAAAGGATGCCCATAAGAATGGAAAAAAACATTGCTGTCATCTGGGGCGACTGCTCCAGCCCCGAGATCGTGAAGCAGACCCTCCGCGTTCTCGATAAGGTGGCCGAAAAGTACGGCCACACCTTCCACTACACCGACGCCGCGATGGGCGGCGAGGCCATCGACAAGTACGGCGACCCGCTGCCCCAGCATGAGCTGGACAAGTGCCTCGCGGCCGACAGCGTCCTTCTGGGCGCAGTGGGCGGCCCCAAGTGGGAGGGTCTGCCCGGCGAGCAGCGCCCCGAAAAGGGTCTGCTCCGCCTCCGCGCCGGGATGGGTCTCTACTCCAACAACCGCCCGGCCAAGATCTGGCCCCAGCTGGCCCCGGCCAGCCCCCTCAAGCCCGAGATCGTGGCAAAGGGCATCGACTTCATCATCGTGCGAGAGCTCATCGGCGGCGTCTATTTCGGCAAGCACGAGACTTACACGCTGGAAAACGGCGAGAAGCAGGCGGTGGATTCCATGCCCTACTCGGAGCATGAGATCGAGCGCATCGGCCGCATCGGCTTCGAGACGGCCATGAAGCGCCGCAGGAAGCTCTGCTGCGTGGATAAGGCCAACGTGCTGGATACCAGCCGCCTCTGGCGTGCGGTCATGCACCGCCTGCAGGCTGAGTACCCCGAGGTGGAGTACAGCGAGATGTTCGTGGACAACTGCGCCATGCAGGTCGTCAAGGACCCCAGCCAGTTCGACGTCATCGTTACCGAGAACATGTTCGGCGACATCATCTCCGACGAGGCCTCCATGATCACCGGCTCCATCGGCATGATCCCCTCGTCCAGTCTGGGCGACGGCACCCGGGGCCTGTACGAGCCCATCCATGGCTCTGCCCCCGACATCGCGGGCAAGGACATCGTCAACCCCACCGCCTGCATCCTCTCCGCCGCCATGATGCTGCGGTACTCCTTTGGCATGGCGGAGGAGGCTGACGCCATTGAGAACGCGGTGAATAAGGTTCTGGACAAGGGCCTGCGCACCGCCGACAACATGAGTGAGGGCTGCACCTGCCTCGGCTGCACCGCCATGGGTGACGCTATTCTCGCGGAGATTTGAGTTTACCGGAACGTAATAGGATAAAGTGGTAATACCCCGCCGCTGTTCACTGTTTGGTGAATGGCGGCGGTTTTTCTATAAGACAATCTCAGCAAATTCCGCTTTCTGCCTTAAAGTGTGAAATAGATTCATTTGACAAATCAATTTATGTAAACTATACTAAATCCTGTCTTTAACGATGAAAAGTAGCCCGTGTGCCGGGATGGATAAACAGAGATAGGATGGGAAAAACGATATGCTGACACTGGATAAGATCTACCACGCCGCCTTTGTCCTCAAGGACGTAGCCCGCAAGACCGACCTCATCGAGGCACCCCGGCTCTCCAAGGACTGCCAGCTCTACCTCAAGACCGAGAACCTGCAGGTGACCGGCAGCTTCAAGGTGCGCGGCGCTTATTATAAGATCAGCCAGCTCTCCAAGGAGGAGAGCGACAAGGGCGTCATCGCCTGCTCGGCGGGCAACCACGCACAGGGCGTGGCGCTGGCCGCTACCCGCCGCGGCATCAAGAGCATCGTCTGCATGCCGGACGGCGCGCCCATCATGAAGGTTGAGAACACCAAGAACCTCGGTGCGGAGGTCTGCCTCGTACCCGGTACCTACGACGACGCCCACGACAAGGCCGTGGAGCTGCAGGAAGAGACGGGCATGACCTTCATCCACCCATACGACGACGAGCAGGTCATTGCCGGTCAGGGTACCATCGGCCTCGAAATTCTCGACCAGCTGCCCGATGTGGACGCTGTCATCGTGCCTGTGGGCGGCGGCGGACTCATCTCCGGCGTGGCCTTCGCCATCAAGAGCCTGAAGCCCGACGTCAAGGTCTACGGCGTGCAGGCCGAGGGCGCACCCAGCATGTACCGCTCCCTCCATGAGCACAAATACCAGACCCTTTCTGCCGTCTCCACCTTCGCAGACGGCATTCAGGTCAAGACTCCCGGTGAGCTGACTTACAAGCTCTGCGAGGAGTATGTGGACGACATCGTCACTGTCACTGAGGACGAGACCGCAGCGGCCATCCTCTCCCTGATGGAGAACCAGAAGCTGGTGGCCGAGGGTGCAGGCGCAGTGCCTGTGGCGGCGGCGCTCTTCCACAAGCTGCCCATCGAGGGCAAGAAGGTCGTCTGCCTCGTCTCCGGCGGCAACATCGACGTGAACATCCTCAACCGCGTCATCACCCGCGGCCTCGTCATGAGCGGCCGCAAGGCCAACCTGACCATTGCGCTGGAAGACAAGCCCGGCCAGCTGCAGCAGGTGGCCGACATCGTCTCCCGCTGCGGCAGCAATGTGGTGTCCGTCCTCCACGACGGCTCCGACCCCAATATGCCCATCTCCAGCTGCTTCCTCAAGCTGACTCTCGAGACCCGCGACAACGCCCAGATCGAGCAGATCCGGCAGGAGCTCACCAAGGCAGGCTTCCAGCTGGTGGCCGAGCGCGTATAACTTTATCAGAAGATGCAGAAACGCCGCCCAAACGGGCGGCGTTTCGTTTTGTCAGCCGATGATCTCGTACTGGAAATATTCGCACTTGAGCTTGCTGCCTACGTCGATCTCCGGCGGCAGGAGCGCCAGTGCCACCGGGTTCAGCTCGTCGCTCTCGATGTCGGTGCGGCGCAGGTTGACGTAATCGCCGTCAAAGCTCACGACTTCATAATACCAAGGCCCCATACTGTTTCCTCCCGTGATTCATTCCTGTGTGTTCTCTTTTTCCTGCTTCCGCCAGTGGTAGTACGGCCCGAGGATGCAGACGGCGGCGAGTATCATCACCGCGAGGATGATGCTGGTGACGGTCTGATTGTCGGAGAAAAAGTAGAACAGCAGCTGCCCGCCGCCCACGATGAGCTCCAGCACGCCCAGAAGCCTCTGCCAGAGGCGGCGGGCCTCTTCGCTGGACGCTTCCAGCCGCTTGCCCAGTATGCCGGGCAGCTCGATGCGGAGGACGTCCGCAACGCCCCATGCCAGAAAAAGGATGCCGAGAATGATATGGTCCATAAGCCGCGCTCCTTTCTGCGTCACGCGCTGAACAGAAAAACTTTTACAGTGAAAGTATATCATATCGGTGAGACCCCGGCAAGGACGGGATTTGGAGTGGGATGAAGGGCGATTGAGTTTGGTGCCATAACGATTTTCTGTTTAGCTTAGATGGTCAATGGCATACTGTGCTTCGGAGGCTGTGAATTGCTCTCCATATTCAGAAGTTAACTGGTCATAAACGGCGCTCTTAGACATGGACATATTGTAGTAATACTGTTTTGCCTTTTCCAGTGCATTTGCATTCCAGTCTACGCCCGTCATATGGTCAATGGTATACTGTGCAGTATCGGCAGAGAAACCTTCGCCATAAGAGGAAGTTAGTTGGTCATAAACGCCTTTTTTCGACATATGGAGATTTTTAGCATATGACAAGCCCTTTGTTAAAGCATTTTGGTATTCTGTTGAGACGTCTGCACTTGGAGTTGTTACCGACCCAGAATAGGTGGAATAGTTTGATTTTGACGAGGAGTAAGAAGATTTAACACTTGCACTGTTGTACCCTGATGTTTTCGAGGTGCTCTCTCCCAAACTTCCTAATACAACTATCGCCAGTACAGCACAAAGGACTATTCCAATCCACCGGGGCGTCTTTTTATTTGTCTGTCCCACGTTCTTTGCAATAGTCTGCGTACTTTCCTGCACCTTCTGCCCACAACTTGAGCAAAATAGAGCATCATCATCTAGTGGAGCTCCACATTTTTTGCAATACATTTATTATTCACACCCTTTACGATTCGCTTGCACTAGCTCTTACAAAATATATTGTAACTTCCGAACTTCCTGTTTTGGGAAGACTCATCATAAATGTTTCATCCTTATAGACGGCGTAAACAGGTTTGCTCTCCACTCCTTCAAATGTGACTTCATATACAAGAGAACCATCGCCTAATTTTTCTGTCTCTTCTGCGCAGTAGCGCCAAGTATAATTGAGATTTATCCCATCGCTAAGAGTGTCCATTGTTCCGGTTCCGTCAGTACTAAACGTAACCGTCGCTTTTTTGTAGTCCATTAAATCATTAGAAGTATTGATATCAACTCCCGCTTTTTTTGATTGCCACTCTCCACAAATCTTAATAGCTGGGTCGTCTTTTTTCGCTGGTGTTGACCCGAACATACGAATTCCAAACGCCGCTGCTAAGATAACGAGTACAGCAATAATAGCAATGATAACTTTTTTAGGGGAAGGTTTGGTTGTAGCTTTAGAGGTTTGAATACCGGCATCTTCACTCCAACCGCAGTTTTCACAGGTCGATACACCATCGGGCAGTTTGTTTCCACACTTCGGGCAGTACATTCACTTTTCCTCCTTTTGGGACACGTAATGAACCACGACAAGGCCGATTGCCGCAAGCACAAACATCGCAGTCAGCACAAAGAATGCCGTTGCATACGTTCCGTTAATGATATAGTTATAAGCATCTCCGCCAACATAGGCATTCACATATTTATGAGGGTAGGAATCACCGGAATCATACCGGAACATCTTATCAAGACCTTTATAGAATGTAAAAGCTCCACAGCACAGGGACACAACTGCCAGATAGCACCAAACGCTCCATTTGGTCTTTTCTGCCTTTTGGGTGTTCTGTTCCGGTACAGTCAGTGCTTGCTCCTCAATAGGAGAGGAGGCAGCTTCCTGATTGTTTTGCGGCACTTCCCAACCACATTTTTCGCATTTTGATTGTCTGCTCGAAATCATTGCTCCACATTTTTTACAGTACATTGTAATTCCTCCTGATTTCAAAAATTGCACTTTCTAACAGCTTGTTTCTTCGTCCTCCTTTCCATTTTCTTCATTATACATCACTGAACTACAAATGTATACACTTATAGTTCAATTCTTATAATTGTAGTCTACAAATCGTTCTCTTTTTTGGCTACACTTGTAGTGGAAAGAGGTGCATCATGGAGAACTATTCAAATAAAAAGCTAATAATCCGTCCCCGCCGGGCCGCATTGGGTAAGACTGCTGTTGTCTCTGTGCGCCTTTCAGAGGATACGATCAAGCGGCTTGATACCATTACCACCCGCACCGGACACAGCCGTAATGAGTTGATTCAGCTGTGTGTGGAGTTTGGCTTGGAGAATATGGAAATTAAAGAGGACTAATAATCATATGCTGTTAAATGTAAAGGGGGCGACTGTATATCGTACAAACTGCGCCGTTCTCCGTTGTTCCTTTATTTTGACTCAAGCATTGCGTCAAAAGTTTTTCAACTGATATTTTTTAACTTGACAGGCTCTCAAAGTTCAGTTAAAATAACATGGTAAGCTTTATAAAGTAAGCCTTATAAAAAGTAGTATATGGGTAGTAATAGAGTGACCAATAAGGCTACCTGACGATTCAAAGACAAGAAAAACAACGATAATGCGCCATCGCCAAGCGGTAAGGCAGGGGACTTTGACTCCCCCATCGTAGGTTCGACTCCTGCTGGCGCAACTGTGTAAAAAGACCTGCACCGAGGCTGAGCTTCAGCCCCCGGTGCAGGTCTTTTTGTGTGCAAAAACAGGAATGGGGGACGGCATCGGAACCGTCCCCCCTCGAAAGGCATTTGGCAGGCGTGGCGTTCTCCTGCATCTCTCAGGGCGAAAGCCCTTGTCGTTACCATCGGCGTGTGGCTGCCACGAAATTGACCACCTCAAATGTCTCGCTCGTCCAGTATATCATGCCGGATTCATTTTGTACATAAAGACCATCTCGCTGAGACGCAAAAAAGCCGCCCGGTTTTTGTACCGGGCGGCAATGGAGAAGAAAAATCGCAAAAGCGATGAAAATATCGGTTTTACAGCAGCTTACAGGATGTCGATGTACTCACCGGCCAGAGCCTTGTTCATGCTGCGGACGGCGCAGAACTTGCCGCACATGGAGCAGGTGTCGCTGTGGTCGTCCTCGGGCAGGCGGGCGTCACGGATGGCCTTTGCCGTCTCGGGGTCGAGGGCGCAGGCGAACTGCGCATCCCAGTCGAGGACGCGGCGGGCGTCGCCCATCTTGTCGTCGATGTCCCGGGCGTGGGGGATGCCCTTTGCGATGTCGGCGGCGTGGGCGGCGATCTTGGAAGCCACGATGCCCTGCTTGACGTCGTCCACATTGGGCAGAGCCAGATGCTCGGCAGGGGTGACATAGCACAGGAAGGCTGCGCCGCTCATGGCCGCGACAGCGCCGCCGATGGCAGCAGTGATGTGGTCATAGCCGGGGGCGATGTCGGTGACGAGGGGGCCGAGGACGTAGAAAGGTGCGCCCATGCAGATGGTCTTCTGGATCTCCATGTTGGCGGCGACCTGGTTCAGAGGCACATGGCCCGGGCCTTCCACCATGACCTGGACGTTGTGCGCCCAGGCCCGCTTGGTCAGCTCGCCCAGACGCACCAGCTCTTCGATCTGGCAGACGTCGGTGGCGTCGGCGAGGCAGCCGGGGCGGCAGGCATCGCCCAGAGAGATGGTGACGTCGTGCTCTTCGCAGATGTCCAGAATCTCGTCGAAGTGCTCATAGAAGGGGTTCTCGTTGCCGGTCATGCACATCCATGCAAACACCAGCGAGCCGCCGCGGCTGACGATGTTCATCTTCCGCTTATGCTTGCGGATCTGCTCGATGGTCTTACGGGTGATGCCGCAGTGGAGGGTGACGAAGTCCACGCCGTCCTCTGCGTGCAGACGCACCACATCGATGAAGTCCTGTGCCGTCAGGGTGGCGAGGTCGCGCTGGTAGTGGATGACCGAGTCGTACACCGGCACAGTGCCGATCATGACGGGGCATTCGTGGGTCAGCTTCTGACGGAAGGGCTGGGTATTGCCGTGGCTCGAGAGGTCCATGATGGCCTCTGCGCCCATGTTGACGGCGCTCATGACCTTCTGCATCTCGATGCTGTAGTCCTTGCAGTCGCGGGAGACGCCGAGGTTGACGTTGATCTTGGTGCGGAGCATGGAGCCGATGCCCTCGGGGTTCAGGCACTCGTGGTGCTTGTTGGCCGGGATGGCGACCTTGCCCTCAGCGACCAGCTGACGGATCTCTTCGACGGTGCGGTACTCCTTCTTGGCCACCGTTTCCATCTGGGGCGTGACGATGCCCTTGCGGGCGGCATCCATCTGTGTGGTGTAAGTCTGCATTTGAAAATCCTCCGAAAATACGCTCTCTTTATTTATGAACAGCGTCCGGGACGCCGTGCATCCAGTTTTCGACCCCGGCGCCGCCCAGAGTGTGGTCCAGCGGGCCGGAGCCGCGGCCCAGATCGAGCTGCGCGTTCAGCGCGTCGGTCAGGTAAGCCTTGGCCCGGGCGATCGCTTCTTCCAGCGCAAACCCTTTGGCAAGGTTGGCCGCAATGGCACTGGACAGAGTGCAGCCGGTGCCGTGGGTGTTGGGGTTGGCGATACGCTTACCCGGAAACCAGATCTCCGCGCCATCCGGGAAGGTGAGCAGATCGTCGGCGTCGGTGTCACTGTGGCCGCCCTTGAGCAGGACGGCACAGCCGCAGTCGGCGGCGATGACCCGGGCGGCGGCGCTCATGTCGGCACGGCCCGAGATGTGCAGGCCGGACAGCACTTCGGCCTCGTGCCGGTTGGGCGTGATGACCTCGGCCAGAGGGAACAGCTCCCGGCGCAGGGTATGCACGGCATCCGATGCGATCAAATCAGAGCCGGAGGTGGCTACCATCATGGGGTCCACGACGATGTGCTCCGCCTTGTAAAAGCGGAGACGCTCGGCGATCGTCTCAATGAGCGGGGCAGAGGACACCATGCCGATCTTGACGGCGCAGGGGCGGATGTCGGTGAAGACGGCGTCTATCTGCTGGGCCAGAAATTCGGGGCTGACCTCGGAGATGCCGGATACACCGGTGGTGTTCTGGGCCGTCAGGGCGGTGATGGCGCTCATGGCGAAGACGCCGTTCATGGTCATGGCTTTGAGGTCGGCCTGAATGCCGGCGCCGCCGCTGGAATCGCTGCCCGCGATGGTAAGTGCAGTTTTCATGGGTTTGCTCCTTTAGATGATTTGTTCTGTCAGTGCCTTCAGCTCTTTGCACTCAGCCTCAATGTCCTCGGCGCTGAAGATCGCGCTCACGAGAGCCACGCCGTCCGCGCCGGAGCCTTTGAGGTTGAGGATATTGTCTTTATGGATGCCGCCGATGGCCACGACCGGCACATCCACGGAGTCGCAGATCTCTTTCAGTCTGCCCTCCGGCAGGACATCCACATCGGTTTTGGTGTGGGTGGAAAATGCCGCGCCGACGCCCAGATAGTCCGCGCCGTGGGCTACGGCCAGCTGTGCTTCCTCGACGGAATGGGCCGACACACCGATGATCATGTCAGGGCCGACCTTGGCGCGGACGTCTGCGGCGGCCATATCTTCCTGCCCGACGTGGATGCCGTCGGCATGGCATTTTATAGCGATCTCGACGTTATCGTTGATGATGAAGGGTACGCCATAGCTGCGGCAGAGGGCGGAAAGCTCCATGGCTTCCTGCAAAAATGCCGCATCGTCCAGCTCCTTTTCCCGCAGCTGGACGCAGGTGACGCCGCCTTTCAGTGCGTCTTCCACCTGCTGGCGGAGGGTCTCGCGGCCCGTCCACGCCCGGTCGGTGACGGCGTAGAGAAGCATGGTATGTTTATCGCATTTCATAGCGTGCTCCTTCCTCGAGCTGTTCGGGGGTCATGTTGTAGATCGCGTCGATGATGTAATTGCGGTAGGTGGCGTTGCCGTCCAGCCTGGAAAGGCGGCTGTGAGCTACTTCGCCCGCAAGGCCCATGGCGCAGACAGCAGCAGCGGCGGCTTCCAGAGGCTTGTCCGGGTTGGCCGCACAGAATGCCGCCGTCAGGGCCGAGAGCTGACAGCCGGTGCCGGTGACGGCGCTCATCATGGGGTGGCCGTTGCGGATGCAGAAGGCCCGCTCTCCGTCGGCCACGATGTCGATGGCACCGGTGACGGCGACGACCGCCCCTGTGCGGGCCGCAAACGCTTTGGCGAATGCCACGGTCTTGTCCAGCGTCTCGTCCGTCACCTTGTCGGCGGTGTCGGCGTCCACGCCTTTCGTGGTGCCGCTGCCTGCCGCCAGCGTCCGAATCTCGGAGATGTTGCCCCGGATGACTGTGAACTTCACTTCCCGCAGGAGGCGCAGTGCCGTTTCGGTGCGCAGATGGGAAGCGCCTGCGCCCACGGGGTCCAGCACGACAGGATGGCCCAGCCGGTTGGCGGTGTGTCCCGCCAGCAGCATGGAGGGGATGGTGCGGCTGTTCAGCGTGCCGATGTTGAGGTTCAGCCCGGCACACAGCGAGGTGATGTCCTCGACCTCGGCGGCATCATCCGCCATGATGGGGGACGCCCCGCAGGCGAGGACGATGTTGGCACAGTCGTTGACGGTGACGTAGTTGGTGATGTTATGGACAAGCGGACTTTTGGCCCGGACGTTGGCAAAGAGGTTCCGAAACATGGCTTCTCCTTCGAATCAGCTCAGGCTGGCCTGCATGGCGCGGAGTGCGCCTGCGCGGGAAAGTGCGGCCAGCAGTGCGCCTGCAATGATGGCACCGCCGGCGGTGGAGACGAGGAAGGGAACGATGTAGGCGTAGAACGCGATGTCGCCGGCGCTCTTGCCCATCAGCAGGATGGCGACGGGGTAGGCGCACAGACCGCCGAGGATGGAGGTGCCGAACACCTCGCCCACGAGGGTGGGCAGCAGCTTATGGGTCTTGTGGAAGACGATGCCGCAGAGCAGTGCGCCGAACATGCTGCCGGGGAAAGCCATCAGACTGCCCAGACCCAGCAGGTTGCGCAGCAGGGAGGCAACGAAAGCCACGCCCACGCCGTAGTAAGGCCCCAGCAGGACAGCGCAGAGGATGTTGACCATGTGCTGCACAGGGGCGCATTTGCTGCCGAAGACCGGGAAGGAGAAGACGCTGCCCACGACAGCGACAGCGCAGAACATACCGGCGAGGGCCAGCTTTTTGGCAGAATAGTGTTTCATAGTGAGTGCTCCTTTTCAATAAAAAATAAGTGCAGGGGCAGACCGCCGCTCCCGCACACGAACAGACCCGGCACCCGCGCAGAGATGCCGGAAACGGAAGAAGCGGTCGAGGCTCACTGGCCTCCTCTCACGCCGGAACACGGCTTCCCATCGCATACAAGACCCCGGACTCAGGGCGCTCCCCCTCAGTTGGCAACAAAAAAAAAAAACAGGAGACGCCTTCTGCGGCGTCTCCTGTAAAAATCCATAAACGGTGTTATGACTTCCTACAGCGGCATTATCCGCATCAGGTGCAGAAACTGTCCGAAAACAATTTCTAAGGGTCGAAGTTCGAGAACTTCCTCTCAGCCTGCTTCTACAAGCTCCCCTGTATTTGTTTGTCGGGAGTATTCTACACCCATCGGGGATAAAATGCAAGGGTTTTCTTTTTTCGCGGCGCGTTTTGTGGTATACTGAAAAAAAGCCCGCATTTGCAAAAATGGGCAGATAAAGGAGATATGGCTTATGGGTCTTGTCAAAGCGGCATTGGGCGCAGCATCCGGCGTGATGGGCGACCAGTGGAAAGAATACTTTTACTGCAGTGCTCTCCCAGCGGAGGTGCTGGCTGTCAAGGGACAGAAGAAAGTCTCCGGGCGCTCTTCCAACCGCCGCGGCACCGAGAACATCATCACCGACGGCTCCATCGTGGCGGTGGCCGAGGGCCAGTGCGCCCTCATCGTGGAGCAGGGCAAGGTGGTGGACCTCTGCGCCGAGGCCGGCGAGTACACCTATAACACCGGCACCCAGCCCTCTCTGCTGAGCGAGGGTCTGGCCAAGAACATCGACGAGGTCTTTGCTGAGATCGGCAAGCGGTTCAGCTTCGGCGGTCAGGCTGCCACCGACCAGCGCATCTATTACATCAACACCAAGGAGCTGATGGGCAACAAGTACGGCACCCCCAGCCCCGTGCCGTTCCGCGTCGTGGACCAGCGTGCCGGCATTGACATCGACGTCAGCATCCGCTGCTTCGGCGAGTACAGCTACCGCATCGTCAACCCCATCCTGTTTTACACCAATGTCTGCGGAAATGTGGAAAACGAGTACACCCGTGACGCGCTGGAAGGCCAGATGCGCACCGAGATGATGACCGCATTGCAGCCCGCCTTTGCCCGCATCAGCGAGATGGGCATCCGCTACTCGGCTCTGCCCGGCCATACCACTGAGCTGGCCGAGGCCCTGAATCAGGAGCTGTCCGGCAAGTGGAGCAAGCTGCGCGGCATCGAGATCGTCTCCCTCGGCGTGTCCGGCGTCAAAGCCAGCGAAGAAGACGAGCAGATGATCAAGGAGCTGCAGCGCAGCGCCGCCTTTATGGACCCGACCCGCGCCGCCGCCCACATGGTGGGCGCACAGGCTTCGGCGATGCAGGCAGCGGCTTCCAATACCTCCGCCGGCCCGGCCATGGCCTTTATGGGCATGAATCAGGCCGCTGCTGCCGGCGGCATCAACGCCCAGGCCCTCTACCAGATGGGCGCACAGCAGCAGCCTGCCGCTGCTCCTGCCCCCGCAGCCGCCCCGGCGGCTGGCAGCTGGAGCTGCTCCTGCGGCCAGACCGGCAACACCGGCAAGTTCTGCACCGCCTGCGGCAAGCCCCGCCCCGAAGCAGGCTGGGTGTGCAGCTGCGGCGCACACAATACCGGCAAATTCTGCGCGGAATGCGGTAAGCCCCGCCCGGCGGCCAAGTGCCCGAACTGCGGCTGGACCCCTGCCGACCCGGCTAACCCGCCCAAGTTCTGCCCCGAATGCGGCAAGCCTTTCGGAGCCTGAAAGGGGAACTGAGATATGGCAGAAAACACCACGAATTACCAATGCCCGGCCTGTACCGGCCCACTGCGGTTCGACAGCGCCAGCGGAAAGCTCTGCTGTGATTACTGCGGCTCTACTTATGATGTAGCACAGGTCGAGGCTCTTTACGGCGAGAAGCAGGCTCAGGCCGATAAGGCCGCCGAAGCCGCCGAAAAGGCCGCTTCCAGCGGCCCTGTCTGGGGGGAGATGGAGACGGGAGATCTCAGCAGCCGCACCTGCACTTCCTGCGGTGCAGAGCTGGTCTGCGGCCCCGAAACAGCCGCCACCACCTGTCCCTACTGCGGCAACCCCACCGTGCTGGGCGGACAGCTTTCCGGCAAGCTCAAGCCGGAGTACATCATCCCCTTCCGGATGGACAAAAAGACCGCCATCGAGAACCTGAAAAAATATTATAAGGGCAAAGCCTTCCTCCCCAAAGCCTTCAAAGAGTCCAACCACATCGAGGAGATCCAGGGCGTGTATGTGCCGTTCTGGCTCTACGATGGCCGGATGGAGGCCCGGGGCGCTTACAAGGCCGAGATCAGCGAGAGCCACCGTGAGGGCGACTACATTGTCACCACCACCAGGCACTTCGATGTGGCCCGCGTGGGCGACGCCGACTTTGTCCGGGTGCCGGTGGACGGCTCCAGCAAGATGCCGGATGCCCATATGGATGCCATCGAGCCCTTCGACTACAGCGACCTCAAGCCCTTCTCCACGGCTTACCTGCCCGGCTTTCTGGCGGACCGGTACGACGAGGACGACAAGAAGTGTGCTGCCCGCGTCCTGAACCGGATGAAGAACAGCACCGCTGCGGCCCTCCACGATACGCTGGGCGGCTACACCGGCGTCCAGACCCTCTCGGAGCAGCTCGACCCGCGGACGCTGGAACCCCACTACGCCCTGCTGCCGGTCTGGATGCTCCACACCCGCTGGAAGGAGCAGGACTTCCTCTTTGCGATGAACGGCCAGACCGGCAAGCTCATCGGTGACCTGCCCGTGGATAAGGGCAGAGTAGCTGCATGGTTTGCCGGCATCAGCATCCCGCTGATGATACTGACGGCTCTCATCATGCTGCTGTGAGAGGGGGAGACGGGAATATGAAACATTGTAAAAAACTGTTTGCCCTTCTGGCTGCGGCCCTGCTCTGCATGGCCCTGACCCTGCCGGCCGGGGCAGCGGCCCCGCTGGTGCGGGATGAGTGCGGCGTCTTTGACGCCGACACGCTGGCCGACCTCGAGGAGCAGGCCGAAAGCGCCTCCGACGGCCACAACGTGGATGTCTACTTCCTCGTGGTGGACGACATCGGCGATGCCGACCAGCGCGACTACGCGAAAAATTATTACATCTCCAACGGCCTCGGCTACGGCGACGAACAGAGCGGCATCCTCTTCCTGCTGGCAGTCGGCTCCCGCAAGTATGTCACCATCACCTACGGCGAGGGCGTCACGGCTTTCACCGACTACCGCATCGAGCAGCAGGAGGACGAGATCGTCCCGGAGCTCTCCGATGAGGAATGGGCGGATGCCGCCTATACCTATATCGATATGTGCGACGATGCACTGGACTACTATGCCGACTATGGCGAGCCCATCGATGTGGATAACGACATCGGCCTGGAAGACCTGCTCATTGCCATGATCTTCCCTCTCGGCATTTCGGCGTTCATCTGCCTCATCCTCTACCACCAGATGAAGACGGCCCGGAAGAAGACGGAGGCCGATGAGTATATGCCCGGCTTCACCCTGCGGGTCAAGCGTGACCGCTACACCCACACCACCCGGGAGCGCACCTATGACCCGCCCCAGAAGGAGTCCAACTCCTCCGGCGGTTCGTCCGTCGATTCCGACGGCTTCGGAGGTTCGTCGGGCGGCTCGTTCTGAAGCATAAAAATAAAAACACCTCGCTGCATGACACAGCGAGGTGTTTTTATTTTCACAGTCTCAGCCGAGGCTCACGCCCATCCGGCGGGCGACGGTGAGCAGCTCACAGCCCTCGGGGATGTTGCGGGTCTTACCGGCGATGTCCTCGAGGCGGTTGGCGACGACGCGGTTGTTGACCATGGCGACGGTGACGCCGTAGCGCTCCACTTCCACCAGCTTGGCGGCGTAGCTGCCGAACTCGGTGGCCAGTACGCGGTCGTAAGCGCTGGGGCTGCCGCCGCGCTGCATGTGGCCCGGGATGCAGACGCGAGTCTCCATGCCGGTCTTTTTCTGGACGGCGGCGGCGATGCGGTTGGTGGCGGTGACGCCGTAACCGGCTTCGGCGCGCTTTGCCATCCACTCTTTCCGCTTCATCTTGGCCTCTTCGGTGTTGATGGCACCCTCGGCCACGGCGATGATGGAGAAATTGGAGCCTTTGCGGGCGCGGCGCTCCACAGCGGCGCAGACGCGGTCAATGTCGTAGGGCTGCTCGGGCAGCAGAATGATGTCAGCTCCGCCGGCGATGCCGGAGTAGAGGGTCAGCCAGCCGGCCTTGTTGCCCATGATCTCGATGCACATGACGCGGCTGTGGCTGCCGGCGGTGGTGTGGATGCGGTCGATGACCTCAGTGGCGATGTCCACCGCGGTGTGGAAACCGAAGGTGACGTCGGTGCCGTAGATGTCGTTGTCGATGGTCTTGGGCAGGCCGATGATGTTCAGACCCTCCTGGGAGAGGAGGTTGGCCGTCTTGTGGGTGCCGTTGCCGCCGAGGCAGAGCAGGCAGTCGAGCTTGGCGTCCTTGTAGGTCTTTTTCATGGCCGCGACCTTGTCGATCTTGTCCTCTTCCACCACGCGCATCAGCTTGAAGGGGGTGCGCTTGGTGCCGAGGATGGTGCCGCCCAGCGTCAGGATGCCGCGGAAATCGTCCTCGCACATCTCCTTGTATTCGCCGGTGATGAGGCCGTGGTAGCCATTCAGGATGCCCACGATCTCGACGTTCTCGCCGAACCGTGCATACAGGGCTTTGGCCACGCCGCGGATGGTGGCGTTCAGGCCGGGACAGTCGCCGCCGGAGGTCAGGATACCAACACGTTTTTTCATATCGAACAACCCTCGTTTCTTCCGTTCTCCCTCAGAAGGGGCAGGTGAATGATACTATAAGAGTATTCCCAAAGGGGGCGGGTGTCAAGAGCCGGAGACGAAAAAAGACGTGAAAACGCGGTGGTGGGAAAAACAGAAAAAACATGGACGGAAAAATCAAAAAAAGTGGTTGACAAATGGAGGCGGAGGCTGTATAATATTCCTCGTCAGCAGCGCTTCGGTGCTGAGGGCGAAACCGAATAGTGGGGATTTGCATAGTGGTAGTGCGGTAGACTCTGACTCTACTTGTGGGAGTTCGATTCTCTCATCCCCAACCAGACCGCAGCCCATTGGGTTGCGGTATTTTCGGGGCATAGCGCAGTTGGTAGCGCGCCTCGTTCGGGACGAGGAGGCCGTGGGTTCAAATCCCGCTGCTCCGACTGAAAAAGACCGGTACACATTCGTGTGCCGGTCTTTTTCTATCTCCTCAGCGGGATTTGAACAGCACGGCGGCACAAAGTGCCGCAAAGAAAGCCCCAGTGGGGCTTTCTTTAGTGCGCGGGTCCCAATCTTCAGGAATGTCAATAGTTGGTGACTGCCGTTTCGATTCGGGCGCGGGATTTGAACTATTCACACAAATCCCTATCTCTTTCTTCTGAAATATGCTAAAATAGTACCACTACGACACAGGAGGTCTTTCTATGCTCAAACGTCTGCGCAGCGCCCACCCGATGCTCTACTGCCTTGTGGCCGAGGTGCTGTTTCTGGGGATGCTGTTCGTGGCATCGCTGCTGTCGCTTCTGCTCATCTTGTTCGTCGTGCGGGACATTGATGCCGTCGATGATTATATGCTGACCTTCATGCAGGAGGCAGCAGGCGTGCTGGTGGCGTGGCTCTTTCTGGCGCGCACCGGGAAGAGCGGCCTGCTCCGCCGCCGGGGCAGCGGCTTTTTCAACGGTCTGCTGGTGGGCCTGTACCCCATCGCGCTCATCAGCTACAACGCCTACGATACTCTGCTGTTTGGCAGGCCGGAGGGCGATATGCTGCCCGCGTGGCATGTCGTGTGGTTCCTTATCGGCATGACCAGCGTCGGTGTGGCAGAAGAGTTTCTGTTTCGGGGTGTCATCGCCCAGACGCTTCTGGAGCATTTCGGCACCAGCCGGGCCGGCGTCTGGAAAGCCTGCCTGCTGTCGGGCCTCTACTTCGGTGCGGCCCACCTGACCAACCTCACCGGCAGTGCGCCGCTGGGCGTTCTGATGCAGTGCGTCTTTGCGGCCTCGCTGGGTACGCTGCTGGCGGCGGTCTATTTCCGCACCGGAAACATCTGGGTGACGGTGTTCATCCACGCCGCGATGGACATCACGTCCATGCTCATCGGCGGCCTGTACGGCACCGAGACGGTGGCCGACAGCATCAGCACCTATGACATCACCATGCTGACGTCTATCGCGGTCTACCTCATCCCGACGGCATTCCTGCTGCGGAAAAAGAAGCTCAGTGAAGTGGAGCTTTACTTCGGACGTGATATGAAATAAACGGAATGGCCGCGCACAGCTGTGCGCGGCCATTCCGTTTTCTATGTCCGTTATTCGTAATCAATGGGCAGAGTCGGCAGGCCGTTCAGTTCCAGCCCGGCGGTATGGCCCGCGATGTACTGATAGTAGCCCTGAGCCGCGATCATCGCGCCGTTGTCGCCGCAGAATTTCAGCTCTGGCAGGTAGACCTTGGCCCCCAGCTTCTGGGCACCGTCGTTGACCAGCTGGCGCAGACGGCCATTGGCCGCGACGCCGCCCGCCAGACAGACCTGCTTTGCGCCGGTGTCGGCGGCGGCGAGAAGGAGCTTTTCTGCGAGGATGCCCGCGATGCGCTCCTGAAAGCTGGCCGCGAGGTCGGGGACGTTGATGTCAGTACCCTTCATCTGGGCCTGATTCACCTCGTTCAGCACGGCGGTCTTGAGGCCGGAGAAGCTGACGTTGTACTTGCCCTCCACATGAGGCACCGGCAGGCGGTAGGCTTTCGGGTCGCCGGTCTTGGCGGCGTTGGCGACGCTGGGACCGCCGGGATAGGGCAGGCCCAGGGTCCGGGCCACCTTGTCGAAGGCCTCGCCGGCGGCGTCGTCCACCGTGTGGCCGAGGATGTGGTAATGGGTATAGTCCTGTACCTCCACGATGTGGCTGTGTCCGCCGGACGCCACAAGGCAGAGGAAGGGCGGCTTCAGCTCCGGGTGGGTCAGGTAGAGGGCCGCAATGTGGCCCCGCAGATGGTGGACCGGCACCAGCGGCTTGCCCGCCGAGTAGGCGAGGCCCTTGGCAAAGTTGACGCCCACCAGCACTGCGCCGATGAGGCCGGGCGCGAAGGTGACAGCCACGGCGTCCACGTCGTCGATGGTCTTGCCGGCGTCCAGCAGAGCCTTTTTGACGGTGGTGCTGATGAACTCGCAGTGGCGGCGGCTGGCGATCTCCGGCACGACGCCGCCGTAAAGTGCCTGCTCCTTGACACTGGTGGAGATGACGTTGCTCAGCAGGTGCCGGCCATCTTCCACCAGAGATGCGGCGGTCTCGTCGCAGGTAGATTCGATTCCTAAGATGATCATGGTTTTAGTGGGCCTCCAGCCAGTTTTTGCCCTGATGCACTTCGGTGCTCAGGGGGACAGCATAATTGACACAGCCTTCCATCTCTTCCTGCAGGATGGCGGCGGCTTTCGCGGCTTCTGCCTCCGGGGCCTCGACGATGAGTTCGTCGTGGACGGTCAAGATAAGGCGGCTCTCCATCTTCTCGTCCCGCAGACGCCGCCAGACCCGCACCATCGCCAGCTTGATGACGTCGGCGGCGGTGCCCTGGATCGGCGTGTTGCGGGCCATCCGCTCGCCGCTGGCCCGGATGTTGTGATTGTTGCTGGCCAGCTCCGGCAGGGAGCGGCGGCGCCCGAAGAGGGTGGACACATAGCCGCAGTTCCGGGCGTCGGAGATGGTCTTGTCCATGTAGCCGCTGACTTTCGGGAAGGTGGCCAGATAGTTTTTCAGGAAGGCGTCTGCTTCTTTGACGCTCACGCCGATGTCCTTCGAGAGGCTGTAAGCGCCCTTGCCGTACATGATGCCGAAGTTGATGGCTTTTGCCGAAGAGCGCAGGCGGGGCGTGACCTGCTCGAGGGGCAGACCGTAGATCTTGGCGGCAGTGCTGCGGTGGATGTCCTCGCCGGTGAGGAAGGCCTGCTGCATATGCTCGTCGCCGGTGACGTGGGCGAGGATGCGCAGTTCGATCTGGCTGTAGTCGGCGTCCACCAGCACGCAGCCGGGCCGCGCCACAAAGTAAGCGCGGAGCTGGCTGCCCAGCTCGGTGCGGATGGGGATGTTCTGCAGGTTGGGGTTGTCGGAGGAAAGCCGTCCGGTGCGGGCTTCGGTCTGGTTGAAGCGGGTATGGATGCGGCCATCCTCCGCGATGACCTTCAGCAGGCCCTCGACGTAGGTGGAGTTCAGCTTCTGGTAGGCGCGGTACTGCAGAATATCCTCTACCAGCGGGTAGTCCCGCAGGGCTTCCAGCGTCTCGGCGTCGGTAGACCAGCCGCGCTGGGTCTTTTTGCCGTGGGGCAGGCCCATGGTGTCGAAGAGCATCTCGCCCAGCTGTTTGGGGCTGTTGGGGTTGAAGCTGGCGCTGCCCGTCTCCATGTGGATGCGGGTGAGGACGTCTTCCAGCTCCGAGCGCATCTTCACGCCGAACTTCTCGATGCCCTCTCTGTCCACGAGGATGCCGATGCGGGTCATGTCGGCCAGCACCTGCGCCAGCGGGAACTCGATGTCGTTGTAGAGGGAGTCTTCCTCCAGCGCGGTGATCTCTGCCTTCATCTTGGCGAACAGGTCGGCCAGCGCACCGGCGTCCGGCCACTTCTCACAGGTGAAAGCGGCGTCGGCGCGGTAGCTGATGATGAGCTCCGAGAGGTTGTACTTGGAAGCCGAGGCGTCCAGCAGATAGGCCGCCAGCTTGCCGTCCCAGACGATGCTGCTGCCCCAGCCGCCCGCAGCCATGGCGCGGGCGTAGAGCGGCGCGCTGTCGAAGACGTCAAGGGTGACGTCTTTGTTGTCCAGCAGACGGAGCAGGTCTTCGGATTCCAGCGGAAAGACGGTCTTGTCCTGCACGGCATACCACGCGGCGGGCTGCAGCTCCACGATGCGGACGCCCTGCTTGCCCATGACAGCGGGCCGCGCGGCCACGAGGTAATGGCCCTTCGGCTCAGCGGGCAGAGCGGCAATTTCGGCTTCCGGCAGAGGCTCTGCCGGCGCTCTTTCCGGGTCGGCGGCGGGGGTGATGTCGCTCAGGCCGAAGCGGGCGATGAGGGAGTGGAGCTCCAGCTCCTGCATCAGCCGGACGGCTTCAGCCTTGTTGCCCTCGCCCACGACATAGGCGCCCTCGGCGGTGTCGATGGGGGCGTCGGTGCGGATGGTACCCAGCGTGTAGCTCAGCTCTGCCATGGCGCGGTCTTCGGCCAGATGCTCCCGCTGCTTGGGCTTGATGGTCTTGTCAGTGGTGTCGTCGAGGTGGGCGTAGACCCCCTCGAGACTGCCGTATTTCTGGATGAGGGTAAAGGCACTCTTCTCGCCGATGCCCTTCACGCCCGGGATGTTGTCGGAGGTGTCGCCCATCAGGCTCTTCACGTCGATGAGCTGGCGGGGCGTGACGCCGTATTTCTCCTTCACGGCGTCCACATCCATGGTGACGGTCTTGCTGCGGCCCAACGCCGTGGTAGCCAGAAGAACGGTGGTGGTGTCGCTGACCAGCTGTAAGCTGTCCCGGTCTCCGGTGGCAAGGAAGCAGTCGTCGCTGCGGGCGGCGCAGGCGGCGGCCAGCGTGCCGAGGATGTCGTCGGCTTCCCAGCCCTCGGCGGTCACTTCACGATAGCCCAGCAGGGCCAGAAGCTGCCGGATGACGGGCATCTGGGCAGCCAGTTCGTCGGGCATCTTATGGCGGGGGGCCTTGTAGCCGTCGTACATCTTGTGGCGGAAGGTGGGGGCTTTGAGGTCGAAAGCCACAGCCACCTCGTCGGGCTCAGATTCTTTGAGCAGGGAGAGCAGGATATTCAGAAAGCCGAAAATGGCGTTGGTATAGCGGCCGTCTTTGGTGGTCAGCAGCTTGATGCCGTAAAAGGCACGGTTGGCGATGCTGTTGCCGTCAATGACCAGTAAACGCATAGCTTGTGGTCCTCCATTCCATAATTTCACATTCTATAGTATACCACAAAATAGAGCGGATGGGGGAGGGTTTGCACAAAAAAAGCCTCTCCCTTTGGGAGAGGTGTCACCGAAGGTGACGGAGAGGGCAAGCCCGTTGCCAAACAGCTACTGCACAGCGATGAGCAGGGCCTTTGACAGAGCGGTATTATCGCTGTGTTTGGGTGTCTCCGTCAGCAGCCTTGCCCTCTCAGGCGCTTGCGCGCCAAGGCCGGGTTGCGGCACCCAGCGTCTGCTTCGCTGCCGCTTGCATCCTGCTGGCCGCTGTCCCAACAGCTCCTCCCTGTTTCCGCCGCTGGCGGCGGTCGTCGCTGTTGCTCCCAAAGGGAGAGCCACTGGCGTGTCGGTCAGGCTTTGTCTGGACGAGCAAAGTCTGTATGTTCCTAAAACAGGAGTGCCCTGCTACCAAGGTCAACAGCTGCTTGACAATGAATGTCTGTTCTGAAGCAGCTGTCCTCTATAGCAGGGCACTATCTTTTGCGGAATATGATACTTCAGCAGTCAGGCGAAAGTGGCCCGGCCTGCCAAGGGCTCCCCCTCTGGGGGAGCTGTCACGCCGCAGGCGTGACTGAGAGGGTTACTCCACCCTTATCGCGCTCACCGGGCAGGCATTGGCGGCGTCCACGGCCAGCGGCACCTGGTCGGGCGGAATGTCGCCGGGGATGGCGACGGCCAGAGTCCCCTCCATCTGGTATACCTCGGGGCAGAGCCCGGCACACTGGGTGCAGCCGATGCAGAGTTCAGGGTCTACGAATGCTTTCATGTTGGTACTACCTCCATTCAAAATGAGAAAAAGGCGCTGAGAGCAGTGTGGCCCGGCGGAGCAGAAAATATGCTATAGGCTTTCGGGCGCAGATATGTTACAATAGAGCAGAATGAACAGGAGGGCAAGACCATGAACATCCAGATATTCGGCACCACCAAGTGCTTCGATACCAAAAAGGCTCAGCGCTATTTCAAGGAGCGCGGCATCAAGTTCCAGATGATCGATTTGAAAGAAAAAGAGATGAGCCGGGGCGAATTCGAGAACGTGTCCCGCGCTCTGGGCGGCTGGCAGGCGCTGGTAAATCCCAACGCCAAGGACAAGCAGACCCTCGCTCTGCTGGACGCGCTGGTGGACTGGCAGAAGGAAGACAAGCTCTTCGAGAACCAGCAGCTGTTCCGCACCCCCATCGTCCGCAATGGCCGTCAGGCCACCGTCGGCTACCAGCCCGACATCTGGAAGAACTGGGAATAAGAAGCTGTTTTCATAACCATTGCACACCGTCTAGGCGGTCTTTTCGCTGGCATACTGCGTTGCTTTCCCTTGCAATCCGCCCAGGATTGCTGCGGAAAATCGCCTTGTCTGCCGGCGAAAAGCCTCACCCACCCGGCATACTCTGGCTATGAAAACAGCTTTTGGGCCAGTTTCACCAAAATAACACGGGCAGGGTTTTGCACCCTGCCCATGATTGTGGTATACTGTTTTTATCTGAAAAGTGAAACAACGCAGGAGACGATAACGATATGAAGATAGAAATGACCCCGGAAGAACACGCCCGGCTCCACCGCCGCCGCGGTCGGCAGGCCCTCGGGCTGGTCATCGCGGTGCTGGTGCTCATCGGCGTGCTGACCGTGCTGCACGCAGGCGTGGACGCCGTGGCAAAGCTGTTTGACGATACGGCCCAGAAGCAGGAATACGAGGACAAGCTGGAAGGTCTGGTGCTGTTCGACCCCGTGCCGTTTGAGGGCATCGAGAACATCGACGACCTGACCCTCCGCGAGGCCGCTGTCTGGGGCTGTGTGTACAGCATCCAGGAGACCCAGGGCGGCTTCGACGGCTACAACACCGACCCCGATACCGAGCAGCTGCTCATCCCCTCGGTGGACGTGGACGCCTACCTCGCAAAGCTTGTCGGCCCCAGCTTCCGCATGACCCACAAGACCTTCGAGATGGAGGATATGACCATCGAGTTCGACGACACCACCCAGTGCTATAAGATCCCCGTCACCGGCAGCGTGGGCAGTTACCGCGCCACCGTCACCAAGCTGTTTAAGAAGGACGGCCTCCTCCACGTCACCGTGGGCTACATCCCCAACCAGAACGCAACGGACAGCATCCTCACCACCACCTCGGATACGCCGGTCAAGTACATGGACTATCTGTTCAGCCGCCAGAGCGGCAGCTGGTATCTCACCGGCCTGACCGAGAGCGAGACGAAGCCCGAGTCAACGGCGGCGTCCACTGCCTCCGAGCCTGCCATGATGGCAGACAGCGAGGTGCAGGACGCCATCCTCGCCACCGGCGGCGAAACGCCCGCTGGCTCCGACGCCGCGTCCTCGGAGGCCGCAGCCGCCAGCGGGGAAGCTGACAGCACCGCCGAAAGCGAAGCCGCCTCGGACGCAGAGCCGCAGGCCGAAAGTGCGGCCAGCGCGGCGGCGTAAAACGAATCACAAACAAAAACCGGGAAGCTCCCAGAGCTTCCCGGTTTTTGCATATCCAGAATTACTTCAAATCAAACCGCACGACCACCAGCCGATACCAGAGATACGGCACCATGTTCCATATCATCCACAATTCCATCAGAACATAATTCGGCAAATCACGGAGACGGAAGGAGCGCTTGCCCAGCTGGCCGTTCTTGAGCAGGGCGAAGGCTTCGTGCATTCCCTTGTCCCACGCCTCGCCGAAGCCCTGCTTGTGGAACTTGTAGCACTTGAGCAGATAGCCCAGCGCCAGCGGAAGGATGTTGAGGATGAGCATCAGCAGAGGCTCGTTCTTGAGGGGGAGAAGGATGCTGTTGCGGCCGCTCTGCTGGCTCTTGAAGGCGTTGTACCGCACCGCGCCGGTGCTGGCGCCGCAGATGTGGTAGCACTTTGCCGTGGGGCAGAGGACGTTTTTGTAGCCCGCGTTGTTGGCGCGCCAGCTGAGGTCTACGTCCTCGAAGTAGGCAAAAAAGTTTTCATCGAAGACGCCGATCTCGTCGAGGATGCTTTTGCGGTAGAGGGCCGCGCCGCCGCAGGCCGAGAAGATGCGCTTCTGTTTGGTGTAGCGGCTGGCCCGGCGGCCGTCGCCGGTCTTGCAGGCAAAGCCCATCCATGTGACGTAATCGCCGGCGTCGTCGGCAAGCTCCCGGTCGAAGTGGCGGATCATAAGGCTCTGGACGGCAAAAATTTTCTCGTCGCTCTCGGCCACGCGGATGAGCTCGGCCAGCCACTGGGGCTCTGCAAAGGCGTCGTTGTTGAACAGCACCACGAACTCGCTTTTCGCCCGGGCGATGCCCTGATTGACGGCGTGGGAAAAGCCGGTGTTGGAGCCGTTCTCGATGAGCTGGAAGTTCGGGCGGCTGCAATAGCTGCGGGCCTGCTCAAGGCTCTCGTCGGTGGAGCCGTTATCCACCACGATAAGCTCGAAGTCCTGCTCCGTCTGGGCGTAGACCGATTCGATGGAGTCCTTGAGCCAGCCTTTGCCGTTGATGTTGGGGATGATGATGGTCGCTTTCATAGATTCTGTGCTCCTGCGCATTTTCTTCTAGCATACAAAAGACAGTATAGCATATTTTGAAGAAATTGAAAATTCCCTCTTGACAAAAAAGATGATTTGAGTATTATTGTATTAGGCACTTAGTACAGCGACACAAGGAGATGAGACGATGGGCGAACGATTCGATATGAGCCGCCCCATCTACGCACAGATCGTGGAACGGCTCAAGGCAAAAATCTTGGCGGGCGTCTACCCGCCCGGCGGACATCTGGACTCGGTGCGCGACATGGCCGCAGCGGCAGGCGTCAATCCCAACACCATGCAGCGGGCGCTGGCCCAGCTGGAAGCGGAAGGGCTCGTCTACACCGAGCGAACCACGGGCCGCTTCGTCACCGAAGATACAGCCCTTTTGGAACAGCTGCGGGACGAGACAGCCCGCGCCATGACCGCCGAATATCTCGAAAAAATGCGCGGCATCGGCTACGGCCCGGCAGAGGCCGCAAAGCTTATGACGGGCTGGGAAACAAAGGAGAGTGATTCAAATGAATGAGCTTTTAACTTGTGAGGGCCTGACGAAATCCTACCAGAAGGGGACAAACGCCCTCGATGACATCGAGCTGCACATCGGCTTTGGCCGCATCGTGGGCCTGCTTGGCCCCAACGGCAGCGGCAAGACCACCCTCATCAAACTGGCGAACGGCCTCTTGCAGCCCACGGCGGGCAGCATCCGAATCGCGGGCATGGACCCCGGCCCGGACACGAAGGCCATCGTCTCCTACCTGCCGGACGCCGCATGGCTGCCCGACTGGATGCGGGTGGAGCAGCTGGTGGAGATGTTCCGGGATTTCTACGCCGACTTCGACCCCGCCAAGGCGAATGAGATGCTGGAAAAGCTGGAGCTTTCGCCCAAAGCACCCCTCAAGAGCCTTTCCAAGGGCAACAAGGAGAAAGTCCAGCTCATCCTTGCCATGAGCCGGAACGCCCGGCTCTACCTGCTGGATGAACCCATCGGCGGCGTGGACCCGGCGGCGCGGGACTACATCCTGAACACCATCCTCACCAACTACAGCCGGGACGCCTCGGTCATCATCTCCACCCACCTCATCGAGGACGTGGAGCCGGTGCTGGATGAGGCTGTGTTCCTGAAGAACGGCAGGATTTTCGCCCACCGCTCGGTGGATGAGCTCCGCGAGACCGAGGGCATGAGTGTGGATGCATATTTCCGGGAGGTATTCAAATGCTGAAAAAGTTACTGAAATATGAGTTCAAGGCCACCGCCCGCACCTACGGCGGAATGTATCTGGCCCTGCTGGCGGCGTCGGTGCTCTTTGGCGGGTCCGTCTGGAGATGGAACAGCACCAATAGTGAAGCCTATTCGACTCTCGTGGGCCTGCTGAGCCTTGTCTACACCGGCGTCATCATCGGCACCGTGGTCGTCACCATCATGACCATCGTGCAGCGGTTCTACCGCAACCTGCTGGGCCGGGAGGGCTATCTGATGCACACCCTGCCGGTGACGGAAACACAGCTTGTGACCTCGAAGCTCATCTCCAGCACCGTGTGGAGCCTGTGCAGCATCCTCGCAGCCTGCCTTTCCTTCGGCATTCTGGCTGTCCTGATGATGGCGGATATGGACCTGCTTGAGCAGCTGCCGCTGATGTGGTCGGGCATCCGGGAGGCATTTGCCCGCTATAACATGGAGTTCTGGGGAGCGCTGGCTTTCAGCGGCGTCGTCGGCTTCGTGCGGATGGTCAGCGTCATCGCCTGCATCTATGCTGCCTGCATGGTGGGACATCAGTTCAAGAACCACCCCGCGCTGGCGGGCATCCTGAGCTTCTTTGTCATGCAGTATGTGCAGGGCTGGCTCGAAAAGCTGCTCCAGATCGGCACCGGCGTCTACGAGACGATCATCTATAGCGCCGTAGGCGATGTGGGCAGCATCGAGACTGCTGTCTCGGCTCTTGGCTACATGGGGAGCGCGATGGTCACGCTGGGCATCGCGGCGGCATTCGGCGTCTTCTGGTTCGGACTGACGGTCTGGCTGATGCGAAACAAACTCAACCTCGAGTGATGAAACGTGAAAAAATCTGACGGAAAATTTTGAAATTCCCTCTTGACTTTACACAGATAAAGTGTATAATGCAATCAAACCGATGAGGCGGAAGAGAACCTGCAAAGCGCATCTTCAGTGAGCCCGGACAGTGAAAACGGGCGAGAGCGGGGCAGAGATTCGTGGGCCGCCGAGGGCCGGGCAAACGAGGCAGAGCCTCCAGTAGCTTGGGACGGAAGCCTCCGTTACAGGGCAGGGGAGTGTTGGCTCTCCGTGAGGGGCTTTGCGGCTTTCGAGAGGAAAGCGGGCAAGGCAAGCAAGGTGGCACCGCAGATTCGAATTTTTCGACTCTGTCCTTGTGGATGAACACACAGGGACAGGGTCGTTTTGTTATATGAGAACAAAAGCCCGTCCCGCAAGTGGAGCGGGTTTTTATTTTACATGCCGCCCGCTCCAGGGAAGGAGCAACCGCTATGAAAACCATGAAGATGATCTCCCGCCGCAGCTTTCTGAAAGCCGCTATGGCCGCCGCCACTGTTTCCGCGCTGGGTCTGACCGGCTGCGGTTCGTCCGCTTCGAGCACTGCATCCAGCACCGCTTCCAGTGCAGCCGCATCTTCTGCCGCCGCCAGCGAGGCAGGCCAGACCTTCAAGGTGGGCATTGTCAACTACGTTGACCACGCTTCTCTGAACCAGATCGTTGCGTCGGTGGAAGAGCGTCTGGACGAGGTGGGCAAGGAGAAGGGCGTCACCTTCGACTATGCCGACTACTACGCCAATGCGCAGGCCGACCAGACCAACCTGAACCAGATCGGCGCCGACCTCGTGGCCGACGGCGTAGACGTCATCGTGGCTGTGGCTACCCCCACCGCCGCTACCATGCTGGCCGCTGTGGAGGACACCGACATCCCCGTCGTCTACTCCGCCGTCACCGACCCCGCTGCCGCAGGCTTTGACACCGAGCCGAACATCACCGGCACTTCCGACGCCCTGAACACCGACGCCATCATGAACCTCATCCTGGCCGTCAACCCTGACATCGACACCATCGGCCTGCTGTATGATCTGAGCCAGGATGCTTCTACACAGGCCATTGCAGACGCCAAGGCTTTCTGCGACAGCAAGGGCATCAAGTACATCGAGAAGAACGGCACCACCACCGCCGAAGTTCAGATGGCCGCTGAGGCCCTTATCGCCGCCGGTGTCAAGGCTGTCTTCACCCCCACTGACAACACCATCATGACCGCCGAGCTTTCCATCTACGAGACCTTCACCGAGGCAGGCGTCCAGCACTACACCGGCGCTGACAGCTTCGCCCTGAACGGTGCCTTCGTGGGCTACGGCGTCGATTACGTCCAGCTGGGCGAGGCTACCGCCGATATGGTGGTGGAACTGCTCTGCGACGGTAAGACCCCTGCAGACCTGCCTTTCCAGACCTTCGACAACGGCATTGCCACCATCAACACCGAGACCTGCGAGGCTCTGGGCCTCGACCTTGACGCCGTGAAGAAGGCCTTTGCACCCTACTGCACCGAGGTCGTGGAAGTGGCCACGGCGGAAAACTTCAACTAATATTTATTTAAGGAGCACACCATGCTGGCGAGTATCTTTTCGCTCAACGTCATCCAGACCGCGCTCGAGCTGGGCTGCATCTACGCCCTCGTTGCGCTGGCTCTGTTTCTGAGCTATTCCATCCTGAATATCGCGGACCTGTCCACCGACGGCTGCTTCACCCTTGGCTGCGCTGTCGCCTGTCAGGTGGCGCTGACCGGCCACCCCTTCCTCGCCCTGCTGGCGGCGATGGCGGCCGGTGTGTGCTCCGGTTTTGTAACAGCCTTTTTGCAGACCAGCCTCGGCGTCGAGAGCATCATGGCCGGCATCATCGTCAACACCGGCCTCTACACCATCAACCTGGCCGTGATGGGCTTCTCGTCCACCATGTCGCTGGTCAAGACCGATACCGTCTTCTCCATCGCCAAGAGCGCCCTGAGCTTCACGGGCGGCGGGTATAAGCTGGTGCTGGCGGCGGGAGTCATCGCGCTGGCCGGTGCCGCCATGGTGGGCTTCCTCGGAACCCGCCTCGGCCTCTCGATTCGTGCCACCGGCGATAACGCTGCCATGGTGCGTGCTTCCAGCATCAACCCCGCCTTCACCATCACGGTGGGCCTCTGCATCTCGGGCGCGTTGACCGCCCTTTCCGGCGGCCTGCTGGCTCAGTACCAGAAGAGCTGCGACATCAACGTAGGCACCGGCATGGTGACCATCGCGCTGGCTTCCCTCATCATCGGCGAAACGCTGGTGGGCAAGCGGACGATGGTGCGCCGTGTGCTGGGCGTCGTGTTCGGCAGCTGCCTTTACCGTTTTATCGTGGCGGTGGCCCTCCGCTTCAACGTCCCGGCTGCTGCCATGAAGCTGGTCAGCGCCATCATCGTGGCGGTGGCCATCTCGATGCCCGCCATCCGGGAGAAGATCGCCTTTGAGAAGCGCCGCAGTGCGGCCCGTCAGGCACGGAAGGAGCGTGTGTAAAATGGAAATGCTCGAACTTCGTGACCTGCACAAGACCTTCAACCCCGGCACTGTCAACGAGAAAGTGGCCCTGAACGGCGTCAGCCTGACCATGGAAGCGGGAGACTTCGCCACCATCGTCGGCTCCAACGGCGCGGGCAAATCCACCCTCTTCAACGCCATCACCGGCGGCTTCATCGCCGACGAGGGCAGCATCACGCTGGGCGGCGAGGACATCACCTTCGCGCCGGAATATCAGCGCAGCCGGGTCATCGGCCACCTGTTCCAGGACCCGCTCAAGGGTACGGCCCCCAACATGACCATCGAGGAGAATCTGGCGCTGGCCTACCTTCGCGCCGGGACCGCCCCCAACGCCATCTTCTCCCGCATCTCCCGCAGGGATAAGGAGATCTTCCGTGAGAAGCTGGCCCTGCTGGATATGGGCCTCGAAGACCGGATGAAGCAGCCGGTGGGCCTGCTGTCGGGCGGTCAGCGTCAGGCGCTGACCCTGCTGATGGCCACCCTCGTCACCCCGAAGCTCCTGCTTCTGGACGAGCACACCGCCGCTCTCGACCCTGCCACCGCCGAAAAGGTGCTGGACCTCACCAAGAGCATCGTGGCCGAAAAGAAGATCACCTGCCTGATGGTCACCCACAATATGCATCAGGCATTGGAGCTGGGCAACCGCACCCTCATGATGGACGCGGGCCGCATCGTCTTTGACGTCAAGGGCGAGGCCCGCAGTAAGATGACAGTGGACGACCTGCTCGAGAAGTTCCGCGAGAACGCCGGCAAGGCTCTCGACAATGACCGCATCCTCCTGAGCAAGGTGGAAGCCAACAACTGAGCATAAGAAGAAAGACTGCTGCAAAACAGCTCTCTGAAAAAAACAATGAACAAAACCCGGAACCCTTTCAGAGCCAGGACGGCTTGAAAAGAGTTCCGGGTTTTGTGTTGTTTCTTTCTATCTTACAGCATCTTGGAGAGGAATGCCTTCAGGCGCGGGTGCTTGGGGTTGGTGAACAGCTCCTGCGGCGGCTCATCCTCCTGAATGCGGCCCTCGTCGATGAAGATGACGCGGTTGGAGACTTCGCGGGCAAAGCCCATCTCATGGGTGACCACCAGCATGGTGATGCCAGTGTGAGCCAGCTCTTTCATCAGCTCAAGCACTTCGCCCACCATCTCGGGGTCGAGGGCGCTGGTAGGTTCATCGAAGAGGATGACGTCCGGGTCCATTGCCAGTGCGCGTGCGATGGCGATGCGCTGCTGCTGGCCGCCCGAAAGGCTCTTGGGGTAGACGTTGGCCTTGTCGGCCAGACCTACGCGGGCCAGAAGCTCGTCGGCGCGCTTGGAGATGGCCTCTTTGTCCTTGAGCTTGAGCAGGCTGGGGGCCAGCTCAAGGTTCTTCTTGACGGTCAGGTGGGGGAAGAGGTTGAAGTGCTGGAACACCATGCCCATCTTCTGGCGGACAGAATCGATGTGGTCGTCGTCCACCTCCACGCCCTCAAATTTGATGCTGCCGCCGGTGGGGATCTCCAGCCGGTTCAGGCAGCGCAGGAAGGTGGATTTGCCGCAGCCCGAGGGGCCGATGAGGCAGACCACGTCGCCGCGGTAGATGTCGATGTCGATGCCCCGCAGCACGTCCAGAGTGGGGGCAGCCTGCTTTGCGCCCTTCCGCTTTTCGCCGCCGTAGGTCTTGGTCAGGCCCCGGACTTCCAGGATCTTATCGGTCACTTTGTGCCAGCCTCCTCTCAAATTTTGCAAGCAGCCAGGTAAAGATCATCACCAGCACCAGATAGATCAGTGCCACGCCAAACAGGGGGAACATGGCCTCGTAGGTGCGGTTCATGATGCCCTGGGCCGCATACAGCAGCTCCTTGCCGCCGATGACGGTGATGAGGGAGGTATCCTTCAGCAGCATGATGAACTCGTTGCCCAGGGCAGGCAGCACCGCCCGGATGGCCTGGGGGATGATGATGACCACCATGGTGGTGATGTAGTTCAGGCCCAGGCTGCGGCCGGCCTCCATCTGGCCCGGGTCAACGGCCATCAGGCCGCCCCGGATGATCTCGGAGACGTAAGCGCCGGAGTTGATGCCCAGCGCCAGAGCGCCTACCATGGTAAAGTTGCGGCTGTTGTTGAAGATGACCATGCTCATGATCAGCAGCTGCACCATCATGGGGGTGCCCCGGATCACGGTGGTGTACACCTGGCACACGGCGTTAAAGACCCCCAGCACCGGGTTGCGGCGGCCGGGGCGCTGCTGGTCGTGGGCCACACGCACCAGCGCCACCACGCTGCCCAGCAGGACGCCCATGGCCAGAGCAATGGCAGTGACCAGCAGGGTGGTGCCTACGCCCCCGATGTACTGGAGCCAGCGGTCCTTCAGGACAAAGGCCTGATAAAGTTTGTAGAACAGCTCCTGCCCCATGTCCAGCCGGCCGCCGCTTTTCAGCAGCTGGCTCAACAGTTCGTATTGTGCGGCCATTCGCATCCTCACTTTCTTTTCGTCTGTTGTGATCTTGTCAGAATTTTGTAACCTATATCCCTTAAAAAAGGGGAGGTGCCCGGTGGGCCGCCTCCCCTTGAGGGGTCTGTTTACTCAGCCTTGATGTACTTGTCCACGATGGACTGCAGGGTGCCGTCGGCCTTCAGCTCCTCCAGAGCGGCGTTCACAGCCTCCAGCAGAGCGGTGTTGCCCTTTGCCATGCCAATGGCGTAGTCCTCCTCGGCGTAGCTGGTGTCCAGGATCTTCAGGCCGGGGTTGGACTCCACATAGGCCTTGGCGGGCTCGTTGTCGATGACCACAGCGTCCACCTGGCCGTTGTTCAGGGCCTGTACAGCGGTCAGGCCGTTGTCGTAGGCCACCACGGCGTCCTCGCCAAAGTCGTCGGAGCAGTACAGGTAGCCGGTGGTGCCGCGCTGGGTGCCGATCTTCTTGCCGGCCAGATCGTCCACAGAGGCAATGTCAGAGCCCTCGGGCACGATGACGGACTGGATGCCGGTGGCGTAGCTGTCGGAGAAGGACATCACAGCCATCCGCTCGTCGGTGACAGTGATGCCTGCCATGGCGATGTCGGCCTTGCCCTGCTGCACGCTGAGCAGAGCGGCGTCAAAATCCATGTCGTCGATCTGCAGCTCCAGGCCCAGCTTCTCGGCAATGGCCTGTGCGGTGTCCACATCGATGCCCTCAATGGTGCCGGCGTCGGTGGTCATCTCGTAGGGAGGGAAGGTGGCGTTGGTGGCCATGGTCAGCTTGCCAGCCTCAACGGTGGTCAGCTCAGCAGCGGCAGCGCTGGTGGAAGCAGCCTCAGAAGAAGCAGCAACAGAGCTTGCAGCAGCGGAAGAAGCAGTGGAGGCAGAGCCGCCGCAGGCGGTCAGGGCCAGAGCAGCAGCGGAAACAGCGGCGGCAGCCAGGAAGCTGCGGCGAGAGATCTTTTTCATATTCAAACACTCCTCTTTATGTGCATATCGTTTGCATCTCTCTGCTGCGATGCGATTCATCGAAAAATCAGAGAGCGTGTTTAGTATAGGTTGTACAATTTGAAAAGTCAAGTGTTGTGCAAAAATTCCATCAAATTGAAACCGAATTGCAAACAATTATGCAGAATAAAGGTTGAGAGCAATGTATATATGCAGAACCTCTCAGTCTGCTTCGCAGACAGCTCCCCTAATAGGGGAGCCCTTGGCATGTCGGTCAGGCTTACGCTGGACGAGCAAGGCTTGATTTATCGGGAGCTGTAGTGCCCTGCTGCCTGGATCCACGGCAGCTTGACAAAATCCGCTCATCCAGAAGCTGCAGCCCGCTGCAGCGAGGCCCGGCATTTTACGCCACCGAAAGCTTTCAGCAGTCAGCGCAGAGTGGCCCGGCTCGCCAGAGCCTCCCCTCGATAGGGGAGGTGGCAGCGCGCCAGCGCTGACGGAGAGGTTAAACCGTCCGCGTCAGCTCTTCCACGCTCCGCTTCGGCACGCAGTAGTCACCGTTCTCATCGAGGTAATACTTGATGCCGGTCTTCTCCGTCATCGGTACGACCCTGGCGGCGTGAGTGGGGTAGCCAAGAGCTACCATGAACGCCAGCTTGTCCGGCACGGCGATGCCCAGCAGCTCGCTCAGGGCGGGCTTGTTGATGGCGCCCATGATGCAGCTGCCCACGCCCTTGGCCCATGCGGCGAGGGTGATGTTCGCCAGCGCGATGCCGGTGTCGGTGTTCAGGTCGCCGGGGATGGAGCTGTCCTGCACGACGGCCAGATACATCACAGGCTGCTCGTCGGCTTTGGGAGCACCCTGCTCCGGCGGCAGATAGGCGGCCCACTTGACCAGCGGATGGACCTTTTTCACCATCTCGGGGCTCTGCACCACCACCAGCTTCACGGCCTGACGGTTCGCGCCGCAGGACGACAGGCGCAGGGCCTCCACCATATCGTCCACCACATCCTGCGGCACCGGCTTCTGGGCGAAGCGGCGGTAGGTGCGGCGGGTGTTGAGCGTTTCCATAACAGACATCGGCAGACACTCCTTTATATTAAATATGATTTGATGATAGCACCGGCGAAAGAGCCGCACAAGGAAGGCAGAGAGCTATTTCCGCTTCCAGGCGTGGCCGCTGGGCATGGGCAGACCCAGCACCAGCGCGATGCCTACAGCCAGCGCGACGGCCACCTTGAAGGTGGAGATGCCGTTGGCCAGCGAAAGGGCATTCTCGCCCTGGATGAAGTAGTAGGCGGTGTAGTAGATGCCCGCGCCGGGCACCAGCGGGAAGATGCCGGTCAGCAAAAAGACCGTCACCGGCGTTTTGAGCAGCACGGCGCAGATACGCGCCGCCAGCGACAGTGGGATGACCGCGATGAGGGAGGCTGCCGCCGCGTCGGCCCCGTATAAGACAGCCAGCTCGTAGACGAACCAGCCCACCGCGCCCACCAGCGCACAGCAGGGGAGGGTGCGCCGGGGGCAGGCGAAGAGGACGGCGAAGCTCAGCGTCCCCGCCCCGGCCAGAAAGAACTGTGCCGCCAGCTGGCCGATCTGTGTGCTTGTCAAGGTCATCATACCACCGTCACCCCCGTCAGCAGAGAAATAAGGCTCAGAACAAAGCCGGTGCCGATGGCGATGCTGGCCGCGATGAGCAGGGCGTCTATCATCCGGATGGTGCCGGAGAGGTAGTCGCCCTGCACGAAATCCCGGATGCCCATGGTGAAGGCGATGCCGGGGGTCAATATCATCAGGGTGCCGATGATGGCGTGGCTGGCCTCAGTGTCCAGCAGATGGCACCCCAGAATGCAGACCAATGTAATGAGCGCTGCCGCCGAGATCTTGCGGAAGCCGTTGGAAAGCCTCCGATTTTCACAGAGCAGCAGATAGCCGCTGACGATGAGACCCGCCGCCGCTGCCGCCAGCGCCGAGCGTATCGTGCCGCCGAAGATGAGCGCAAAACAGGCTGTGCCGCTCATCCCGGCGAGGAGCTGGGTCTTGCCCTTGGGGAAGGGGATGCGCCGGGCCTCGGCCAGGCGGTGTTCAGCCTCGTCCAGTGTGACGCCCCCGGCAGCGATCTCGCGGGAAAGGGCGTTCACCGCGGCCACCCGGCCTAAGTGAGTCGTCCGCACCGGCACGTTCCGCACTTCGGCGATCTCTGCCGTGCCGGCGCTGGCGAAAATGCCGTTGGTCAGCACGTAGACGTGGAACTCCCGCAGATGGAAGCTGCGGGCCATGATCTCCATCGTCTGCTCCACCCGGAAGACCTCTGCTCCGTTTTCCAGCAGCGTCTCGCCCGCCGCCATGATAAAGTCCATGATGCGGCGCCGCTGCTCGTCGCTGGGATATAACTCTCTGCTGTCCATTCCGGCCCTCCCTGTCATGCCCGCCAAAGGGGGCATATCATCTCATGCTATACTGTATCATAATTCCGGCGGCTTGCAAAGGCGTCTTTTCACATTTTTGCACAACTTCCGTCCTTGCCGTCGGGGGCGCAGTGTGTTACACTGATAACAACTATGAAAAGATCCAGAAACCACAGGAGGAAATGACCGTGAAGCAGAGTCTGAGTTTCGCGCGCCGTCTGACGGCGCTGGTGCTGGCAGCTGTGATGCTGTGCGTGGCTGTCCCGGCGGCGTTCGCCGAGGATGCCGCACCCGGTGCCACCACCATTGGCGGTGCAAACACCACCCTTATCCCTGAGGAAGAGGAAAATTGTCTGAGCTGGCTCTTCGGCTCCAAAGATAAAATTACACTGCCCTATCTGAACATCAAGGGCAAGGGCCTGCGCCGGAACGTGTCGCTGGACCTCGTGGACTGCCTGGTGGGCATCACCTACACCGAGCTTGGCTCCATCGGCAGCTATGTCAGCGCCAGTGCCGCGCAGGAGGCGTGGAAGGCCCAGGCCGTGGCCATCCACTCCTACCTCGAGTACCATAAGCAGTACGGCTCCTCGGCCAACGCCCTCATCTACACCCCCGTGGAGGACATCCCGTCCTCGGCCCGGTCGGCCATCCGCAAGGCGGTGGAGTCGGTGAAGGATGAGGTGCTGACCTACAACGGCAGCGTCATCGACGCCGTCTGGTCGGCCAGCGCGGGCTACAACACCCAGACCGGCGTCTACGGCACCTGTTCCAGCCTCGACGCCTGGGGCTCGGATGTGCCGTATCTCAAGAGCGTGGAAAGCCCCTATGAGCGCCAGTACCACGAGAAGATGCGCCGCATCATCGGCAAGGATTATGACTATGTCGAGTACAACGACAGCCGCACCGGTGAGCCCTACCAGAGCGCCGACACCACCCACAAAGACCTCGGCGGCTTCGTCCAGTACAATACGCTGGTGTCCAATGGCCGCAGCTACCGCTATATCGGCCAGTTCGTGTCCTCCCGCTACTGCTTCGATTTCGGCACGGATGCAGCGGGTGTACCCTGTATGTACTACTACGGCTTCGGCCACGGCGTGGGCATGAGCCAGTGCGGCGCCGTGGGCTACGCCGCCGAGGAGGGGATGGGCTACCGCGACATCCTGAAGCACTACTACTCCGGCGTTTCCATCCGGACGGTGGGCAGCGGCACGAGCTCTGGCGGCGGTCTGTTCAGCTGGCTGCGCCGCCTGCTGGGCATGTAAAAAATCAAAAGGAATTGCGCAAAATACTTCTCAAATGAGACGTGATTTGGTATACTGTACACGCTTGTACACAAGAGACAGACGATTTCGCGTTTCACGCTCCAAAGCGGGAGCGATACGATAAAGAATAACAGGTGGAGAGAACGGAATGCAGTTGGAGAAGGAAAAGAAAGAAAAGCGGGAGCGGGAGCGCTGCCGCGCACTGGCGCAGCGCATCGCGGAGGAGGCAAACCCCGCCTCGGCGGCCCTGCTGGGAGAGCAGATGTCCCTGCTGACGAAAGCCCTGCACCGTGCAGGTGTGGAGGCAGAAGAGTGGACAGAGGGTTCTGCGGCAGAGCTTCTGGTGGTGGCAGACCCCGCGTGGGAAACGCTGCCCGAGACCCTGCCCGCCCGGGTGCTGCTGGTGAGCAATGAGAGCACCGTTATGGCGGGCTGGGCCGAGCAGCTGGCTCAGCGGGGATACTTCCGCGATTTTGGCTGGCGCAGCAAGGGCCGCGCCCCGCAGTCGGCGCTGTTCTGTACCAGCCAGCCCACCCAGCTGAAGATGGTGCGGGGCTACGAGATGGAAATGGACATCCTGCGTGACCGGATGGTGCGCGCCGAGCGCACCTGCGGCGAGGAAGCCGAGCTCATCGCCCGGCTGCGCAGCGACCTTTCGCTCAGCCGCAGCCATGAGCAGCAGCTGGAGAAGACACTGGGCGAGGTGACCGGCTCGAAGTTCTGGAAGATGACCTGGCCCATGCGCTATGTCGTCAGCAAGAGCCGCCAGCTTTGGCACACTCTGCCCTTCTTTGTGCTCCTGCGGGAGCTGCGCAGCGGCGGCATCGAGGGTGTGCGGGAACTGGCCCGCGCCCGCCGCGAGTACGCCGCCCTCTTCCCGGGCAAAGTCATGCGCGCCGACCGGTTCGCACCGGTGGAACTGCTGGTGCGGCAGGCAGGCAACCAGCCTGCAGGCCCCAAGATCAGCATCGTGGTGCCACTCTACAACACCCCGCTGAACTTCCTCGAAGAGCTGCTGGATTCCGTCGTGAACCAGACCTACCGCAACTGGGAGCTCTGCTGTGTGGACGCCGGCACCGCCCCGGGCGTGGGCGAGATGGTGCAGCAGCGCGCCGCTGTGGACCCTCGTATCCGCTACAGGAAGCTGGAGAAGAATGAGCTCATCCCCGGCAACACCAACAAAGGCATCGAGATGGCCACCGGCGACTTCATCGCCCTGCTGGACCACGACGACATCCTCCATCCCTGCGCCCTCTGGTACGCCGCCAAGGCCATCGCAGAGCAGGGAGCCGACTTCGTCTATACCGATGAGGCGACCTTCGAGGGCAAGGTAGAGAACGTGGTGCTCTACCACTTCAAGCCGGACTTCATGCTGGACAACCTCCGCTCCAACAACTATATCTGCCACCTGACCCTCTTCAGCCGCCGGCTGATGGACGCCGCAGGCGGCCCGGAGCGGATGGAGTACAACGGCAGTCAGGATTATGAGCTCTTCCTCCGCCTGACCGAGACGGCCCGGAAGATCGTCCACATCCCCCACGCCCTCTATTACTGGCGTTCCAGCCCCGGCAGCACGGCCAGCGACATCTCCGCCAAGACCTACTGCATCGACGCGGGCATTGCCGCCCTCAAGGCTCATTACGCCCGCTGCGGCGTGGCCGTGGACGATGTGTCCCTCATCCCGGGTACGCCGGGCTACTACAAGACCGATTATACGATCGACCATCCGGGCCGGGTGAGCATCCTCATCCCCACCTGCGACCACATCCGCGACCTGGAGACCTGCGTGGAGTCCATCTACGCCCGCACCACCTACCCGGATTTTGAGATCATCCTCATCGAGAACAACAGCAAGGCCCCTGAGACCTTCCGCACCTACGAGCGGATGCAGAAGGAGCACCCCGATAACCTCAAGGTCGTCATCTGGGAGGGCAAGGGCTTCAACTACAGCGCCCTGAACAACTTCGGCGAGAAGTTCGCCACCGGTGAGTATCTGCTTCTGCTCAACAACGACACCGAGGTCATCACCGCCGCCTGGCTGGAAGAGATGGTCATGTATGCCCAGCAGAAGCGGGTGGGCTGCGTGGGCGCAAAGCTGCTCTACCCGGACGATACCATCCAGCACGCCGGTGTCGGCTTCGGCATCGGCGGCGTGGCGGGCCATCTGCACAAGTACTATCCCGCCAGCTCCGACGGCTATATGGGCCGCCTGAACTATGTGCAGGACGTCTACGCTGACACCGCCGCCTGCCTGCTCATCCGCAAGGAGATCTACGACGAAGTGGGCGGTCTGGACGAGAGCTATGCCGTGGCCTTCAACGATGTGGACTTCTGCGTCCGCGTCCGTCAGGCAGGCTACACCAACGTCTTCACCCCGTTTGCCCAGCTCTACCACTACGAGAGCAAGAGCCGCGGCATGGAGGACAACCCCGAAAAGCAGAAGCGTTTTCAGGGCGAGGTGCTGCGTTTTCAGGCCCGCTGGGGCGACCTGCTGGCTGCAGGCGACCCCTGCACCAACCCCAACTTCGACATCCAGCGCGAAGATTTCAGCCTGAAGATATTACCGCTGGAATAAATAAAAGAGGAACAACCTCTCAGTCTCGCTTCGCTCGCCAAGACCGGGTTGCGGCACCCAGCATCCGCTTCACTTTGCTTGCGTATTGCTGGCCGCTGCCCCAACAATGACTCCCTGCTTCCGCCACTGGCGGCGGTCGTCATTGTTGCCCCTAAAAAGGGGAGCCCTTGGCATGGCGGAAAGGTCTGAGCTATAAAAATGAGGAGCATAAAACTTGGAACTCTCTGCCTGTATCGTTGTCTATAACGGCTGCGACGAAGCCCTCAGGGCGGCGCAGACGGTGCTGCAATACACCCGCCGCCACCCGTTGACCCTCTATCTGGTGGACAACGCCAGCCCCGACGGCAGCGGCGCACGTCTGGAAGCCGCCGTGAAGGGCGGCGCTTTGAGCACTCAGCCCGGCCAGAAAGTCGAGGTGCGCTGCCGCAAGGAGAACGGCGGTTTCGGCACCGGACACAACACCGTCCTGCCGGAGCTGACGAGCGACTATCACTTCATCCTGAACCCGGACATCCAGCTCACCGCCGATACCCTCAGCGATTTGGCCGACTGGATGGCAGAACATCCGGATGCTGTGATGGCCCGGCCGGGGCTGCGCTTCCCGGATGGCCGTTCCCAGAGCCTGCCGCTGCGGCGCTGTGCGCTGCGGCCTATGGTCTACCGCCAGCTGCCGTTTTTGAAATTCTGGGAGAAATATAACCGTGCGTATTTGATGGAGGGGGAGGATCTGTCCGCTCCCGTTGAGATCGAGTTCTGCACCGGCAGCTTTTCCGCCGTGCGGACGGCGGAGTTCAAGGCCGTGGGCGGCTTCGATGAGCACTACTTCATGTATGTGGAGGATGCCGACCTGACCCAGAAGATGCGCACCACCGGCAAAGCCTACCTCGTGCCGCAGTACACCGCCATCCATGCATGGCATCGCGCAGCCCACCGCAGCCTCAAGCCTTTTTTGTGGCAGACCGGGAGCCTGCTGCGGTATTTCCACAAGTGGGGGTTCAAGTTCTGAGGGCTTGCTGATGAAACAAAAGAGCGCCCTCCGCAAAAATTTTTGCGGAGGGCGCTCTTTCCTTGCTTTTTTTTCGATTTGATAGTAGAATAAGGTGTAATACTATCGCAAGCCTGCCAGTAGTGCATAGCGAGATCCTGCCAGCGCGCGTGGCGCGGGAAGCCCGGCGGCTGGCGGCGTATTACCACCAACATTGTTTACAGCGGACGCAGCTCCGCTTTGAATCCATACAGGACCCGGCGGATACGCTGCCGGGCCTTGTACAAGCTGCACAACTTTTTTATTTCATAATATAAGGAGTGCACAAAAATGAAAGGTATCATTCTGGCCGGCGGTGCCGGCACCCGGCTCTATCCGCTGACGATGGTCACCAGCAAACAGCTGCTGCCCGTCTACGACAAGCCGATGATCTATTATCCTCTGTCCACCCTCATGCTGGCGGGCATCCAGGACATCCTCATCATCTCGACCCCCACCGACACGCCCCGCTTCGAGGCGCTGCTGGGCGATGGCAGCCAGTACGGCATCCATCTGCAATATAAGGTCCAGCCGTCTCCGGACGGTCTGGCTCAGGCTTTCATCCTCGGTGAAGAGTTCATCGGCGACGACTGCTGCGCAATGATCCTGGGCGACAACATCTTCTACGGCAACGGCTTCTCCAAGATTCTGAAGAATGCTGTCTCCAACGCCGAGAACAAGGGCCGCTGCACCGTCTTCGGCTACTATGTGCCGGACCCCGAGCGCTTCGGCATCGTGGAGTTCGACGCAAACGGCAAGGTGCTGAGCGTCGAGGAGAAGCCCCAGCATCCCAAGAGCAACTACGCCATCACCGGCCTGTACTTCTACAACAAGGAAGTCGTCAGGATGGCAAAGCAGGTCAAGCCCTCCGCCCGCGGCGAGCTGGAGATCACGACCCTGAACGATATGTACCTCAAGCAGGATGAGCTGGACGTCCAGCTGCTGGGCCGCGGCTTTGCATGGCTGGACACCGGCACGATGGACAGCCTCGTGGAGGCAGCCGATTTTGTGCGGATGATCGAGAAGCGTCAGGGCATCAAGATCAGCGCCCCCGAGGAAATTGCATTCAAGTACGGCTGGATCGACCGCGATACCCTGCTGGAAAGCGCAGAGCGCTACGGCAAGAGCCCCTACGGCCAGCACCTCAAGAATGTGGCCGACGGCAAACTGAAGTATTAAGAGAGGCGGTATCCGCATGAAAATCATTGTTACCGGCTGCAGAGGCCAGCTTGGCACCGAGATCATCAAGCAGCTCCGGGAAGGCCGCAGTGAGCTTGGCCCCATCCCCGAGAAGCTGGTGAGCGCCACGGTCATTCCGGTGGACCTGCCGGAGCTGGACATCACCAACTACAAGATGGTGGATGACTTCATCCGCCGTCAGCGCCCGGACGTCATCATCAACTGCGCCGCTTTCACCAACGTGGATGGCTGCGAGGTGAACCATGACACTGCTTTCAAGGCCAACGCCATCGGCCCCCGCAATCTGGCACAGGCCGCCACCAAGACCGGCGCACGTCTGGTACACGTCTCTACAGATTACGTTTTCTCTGGCCGCGAGAACGGCGGCATCCCGCAGGATGAGGCCACCATTCCCGGCCCCATCAGCGCCTACGGCTCCACCAAGCTCATGGGTGAGAAGTATGTGGAGCAGTTCTGCCACCGCCACTTCATCGTCCGCACGGCATGGCTCTACAGCTACTACGGCAAAAACTTCGTCAAGACCATCGTGAACGCCGGCAAGAAATTCGGCAAGCTGGAAGTCGTCAACGACCAGTGCGGCAACCCGACCAACGCCGTCGATCTGGCCCACGAGATCCTGCAGCTCTGCGTGACCCACGAGTACGGCCTGTACCACTGCACCGGCGAGGGCATCTGCTCCTGGTATGATTTCGCATCGGAGATCATCCGCCTGTCCGGCGTGGACGCCACCGTGGCTCCCTGCACCAGCGAAGAGTACAAGGCAAAGCACCCGGACAGCGCCGACCGCCCCAAGTGGAGCGCTCTGGACAACCGGATGCTCCGCTGCACCGTCGGCAACGACGTCCGCGACTGGAAGGACGCGCTGGCCTGCTTCTTCGAGCACTGGGACGGCGACAACGGGATGAAAGCTTAATTGGCTTTTATGAGGGAAAAGATTATGTTTAACCAGTCAGAAAAGAAACTGAAAACATGGGCGACGATTCAAGGCGTGTTTTTCAGTGTTGTTGCGATTGTTTTAGGCGCGGTTATTTATTCTGCCGCAGCTGCTACAGATAATAATGCGGTAGGATTACTGCTCGGGGCAATCGTTGCAGTTGTTGTTTGGTTTTTGTCGATGCTTTCTGTATGGATGTTGTATTCATTTGCGGATTTAGTGGAATATACAAAAGCGAACAATGAAATTCTGGCTTCAATGGACTCGACACTGGGTCAGATTGCAGATTGTCTGTCCACTGGTGAAAATAATGAAAATGCAGAGTAATTGCAGAAAATAAAAGAGGAAATTTATGAAAAAATATCTTATCACCGGCTGCGCCGGTTTTATTGGTTCCAACTTTGTGCATTATATGCTCAAGAAGTACCCCGAGATCCTGCTGGTCAACCTCGACAAGCTGACCTACGCCGGCAACCTCGAGAACCTGAAGGACGTTGAGGGCGACCCCCGCCATGTCTTTGTGCAGGGCGACATCTGCGACAAGGAGCTGGTCGAGAGCCTGTTTGCAAAGTACGATTTCGATTACGTCATCAACTTTGCCGCTGAGAGCCATGTTGACCGCTCCATCAAGAACCCTGAAATTTTCGTCCAGAGCAACGTGATGGGTACCGTCAACCTGCTGCAGCGCGCCAAGGAAGCCTGGTACGACGCCGACGCCAAGACCTGGAAAGAGGGCAAGAAGTACCTGCAGGTGTCCACCGATGAGGTCTACGGCGCTCTGGGCGCTGAGGGCTTCTTCATGGAGACCACTCCGCTCTGCCCCCACAGCCCCTACTCTTCCTCCAAGGCCAGCGCTGATATGTTCGTCATGGCATTCCACGATACCTACGGTATGCCCATCAACATCACCCGCTGCTCCAACAACTACGGCCCCTACCAGTTCCCCGAGAAGCTCATCCCGCTGATGATCAACAACGTCAAGCACCACAAGCAGCTGCCCGTCTACGGTGACGGTATGCAGATCCGCGACTGGCTGTACGTTGAGGACCACTGCAAGGCCATTGATATGGTCTGCAACGGCGGCAAGGTGGGCGAGGTCTACAATGCCGGCGGCCACAACGAGCGCCCCAACATCTTCATCGTCAAGACCATCATCGAGCAGCTGCACGACCGCCTGAAGGACGACGGCATCAGCGAAGACCTCATCAAGCACGTCGCTGACCGTCTGGGCCATGACCGCCGCTATGGCATCGACCCCACCAAGATCAAGAACGACCTTGGCTGGTATCCCGAGACTCCCTTCGAGAAGGGCATCGTCCTGACCATCGACTGGTACCTCGACCACGAGGAGTGGATGGAGCACATCACCAGCGGCAACTATCAGAAATACTACGAGGAAATGTACAAGAATAAGTAACTTCTTGTAAATAGCCTGAAAGCGAAAAAGAGCAGGGCGTGCGGTCCTATGGCTGCACGCCCTGCTCTTTTTTTGTCGGAGTTAAAGTTTGTCCTCTTTCATGTAGCGGATGAGCAGGGGCAGCTCATAGACCAGCATGGACAGCCAGCCGATACCGTAGCTCACAGGCATGATTTGAAGGTCTACCTTGAGCACCAGCACCAGCACAGCGGCGGCGGCCACGCGGAAGCCCATGTTGAGCATACTGCTGTTCAGGGTGATCTTCAAATCGCCGAGGCCGCGGAAGCCGCCCTGGATGCCGTTGGTCACGCCGGGCATCAGATAGAAGAGGGAGGCGCACCGCAGGAACTTGACGCCCAGGTCGATGACGGCGGGATCATCCACGAAGAGGGAGATGATGGGGCGGGCGAAGAGCAGGCAGACGGCCATCAGGCAGAAGCCGTAGATGAGCTCGATGCGCAGGCCGCAGAAAAAGCCCTGACGCACCCGCTCCTTTTTGTCGGCACCGTGGTTCTGGGCCATCAGGGTGGTCATGGCGTGGGCGATGTTCTGCTGGGGCATATAGGTGAAGTCGTCCACCCGGCTGGCGGCGGTGAAAGCGGCCATTGCATTGATGCCCAGAGTGTTGACGATGGCCTGCACGGCAATCTTGCCCAGCTGGACGGTGGCCTGCTGCATGGCGCTGGTCCAGCCGTACTGGACGGTGCTGCGCAGCAGAGAGCCGTCAAAGACGAACCAGCGCCGCCCCAGCTGAAGGACGGGAACTTTGAACTGGATATAGACGACGCAGAGCACACAGCAGAGCGCCTCGCTGAGGACGGTGGAGAGGGCGCAGCCTTCGCTGCCCCAGCCCAGCACCTCGACAAAGAAGAGATCGCCGCCGATGTTCAGCACCGAGCTTATCATCAGAAAGTATAGGGCGCTCTTGCTGTCGCCCAGCGCCCGCATGGTGGCGGCGAGGAAGTTGTAAAAGAAGGTGAAGATGAGGCCCGCAAAGACGATGCGGAGGTACTGCACCGCGATGGGCAGGATCTCTTCCGGAACCTGCATCAGCCGGAGCAGCGGCGTCGCCAGCAGGACGCAGAGGGCCGAAAAGACCAGCGAGAACACCGTGCCTGCGATGGCGGTAGTGGAGACCTGACGCTCCACGCGCTGGGTGTCTCCGGCACCATAGGCCGTGCTGACGAGGATGCCGGCACCGAGGCAGAGACCGTTGATGAAGAGGATGGCCAGCGTCATCAGCGGGTTGGAGGTGCCGACGGCGGCAAGGGCGTCTTCGCCGACAAATTTGCCCACGATGATGCTGTCGGCGGCGTTATAAGTGAGCTGGAACAGGTTGCCCAGCACCAGCGGGATGGTGAATTTGACCAGAAGGGGCGTGATGGCTCCGGTCGTCATGTCTTTTGTCATGGATCTCTTCTCTTTTTCTTTTTATAATATGTTCTGGCGTGCGCTGAACACGGCCAGTGCCGAACGGCTTTTGCCGTTTGCGATAAGCTGGGCCGCTGCGTGAAGGGCGGCACCTGCGCTGGGGGAGGCCGGGATGGCATCGGTGCGCAGGACCCGCTGCGCCGCCCGGACGGCGTCGGCGGTGGTGACGGCAGCGATGTTGTCCACTACATAGGAATTGTAGTTGCCGGGAACGAGGCCGAAGCCGATGTCCGGGATGCCATGGGAGCCGGTGAGGCCGCTGCTCAGGGCCTGACTCTCGTAAGGCTCCACGGCTACGATACGGACGTCATTCGTCCACGCCTTGACCGTTTCGCCCACGCCGGTGATGGTGCCGCCGCTGCCCACGCCGATGACGATGCTGTCCACGATGCTGGAACCCTCCCGCGCGATGGAGCGCACCAGTGCAGGCCCCGTAACCCGGCGGTGATAGGTGGGGTTGTCGTCGTTGTTGAGCCAGTCCATATAGTACCAGCCCTTTTCGGCGGCGGTGGCTTTTGCCAGCGCCCGTGCGCCTGCAAGGCCCGCCTGGGCCGGGGTATGGATGATCTGCGCTCCGAGGCGGAGCAGGCTCTCCTGCCGCATGGCGGGGGCGTCCTCCGGCATGACCAGCGTCACCGGGTGGCCCGCCGTCAGCCCCGCCAGCGTCAGCGCTGTGGCAAAAGGCCCTGACACGGCCTCCACGATGGTCTGGCCGGGGGTCAGTGCCCCGCGCTCAAGGGCCAGCGCCAGCATCCCCTCAGCCAGCTCGTCCCGCGCCGTGCCGGTGGGGCCGTTGTAGTTCAGATAGGCGTACAGCCGCCCCCGCAGCCCGCAGGCCGCAAGATAGCCCCGCAGCTCGACGATGGGGCCGGGCAGCAGGGTCTGGTAGATGTTGGGGTAGATAGGCACGGGCGGTCTCCTTTCGCGTCCGGGGGAAAGCTTACGCCTATAACTTTAACGCAAAGGAAAGGAAGCGTCAAGCGGGGCTTGGGCAGAAAAGAGAAAAATCGGGAGAAAATTTGGCAAAATGACGCAAAAAGTCCTTGACAAGGGACACCCCGTCTGCTATACTCCGTATGTAAAGCAAAAAACCTTTACAAACAGCGGAGGTCAGAGCAGGACAGAACATGGCAAAAGACTTTGAAATGGGCTATCTGCTCGATTTTTACGGCGAAGTGCTCACGCCCAAACAGCGCGAGATGCTGCGCCAGTATTACAACGATGACCTCTCCCTCAGCGAGATCGGAGAAAACTTCGGCATCACCCGGCAGGGGGCGCGGGACGCCATCAAGCATGGCGAAACGGCCCTCAAGGAGCTGGAAGAAAAGGTCGGCTTCGCGGCCCGGTACCGCCGGGTGCAGCAGACACTGGAAGAGCTGGAGCAGCTGGTCATCGACGCCCGGTTTGAATGCACCGGCCCGAACGCCCGGCTGACCACCACCGAGTATGCCGCCACTCTGAACAAGATGCTGGGGCTCATCCGCTCCATCGACGAAGTGAATGAGAGCTGAAAACTGATTTGAGAGGAGCACCGAACAATGGCATTTGAATCTTTGACCGACCGCCTTGCCGGTGTGTTCAAAAAGCTGCGTGGCCACGGCAAACTGAGCGAGGCGGACATCAAAGCCGCCATGCGCGAGGTCCGGATGGCCCTGCTGGAAGCCGACGTCAACTACAAGGTGGCGAAGGATTTCTGCGCAAAGGTCTCCGAGCGCGCCATGGGCCAGGAGGTCATGGAGAGCCTGACCCCTGCCCAGCAGGTCGTCAAGATCGTCAACGAGGAGCTGGTCGCCCTGATGGGCGGCGAGGAAGCGCCTCGTCTGGTCATCAAGAACAAGGGCCAGACCATCATCATGCTCTGCGGCCTGCAGGGCAACGGTAAGACGACCCACGCAGCAAAGCTTGCAAAATACTACATCAAGCAGGGCCGCCGCCCGATGCTGGTGGCCTGCGACATCTACCGTCCGGCCGCTATCGACCAGCTGCAGGTGGTGGGCAGGCAGGCCGGTGCGCCGGTCTTCACCCTGCCCGGCGAAAAGCCGCCTGTCATCGCTAAAAAGGCGCTGGCCCACGCCAAGGACTACGGCAACGACATCATCATCCTCGATACCGCAGGCCGCCTGCAGATCGACGAAGTGCTGATGCAGGAGCTGGTCCAGATCAAAGAGGCTGTCCCCGTGGACGAGACTCTGCTGGTCGTGGACGCCATGGCCGGTCAGGACGCCGTGAACGTCGCCAAGACCTTCAACGAAACGGTCGGCATCGACGGCATCATCCTCACCAAGACCGACGGCGATACCCGCGGCGGCGCAGCCCTCTCGGTGCTGTCTGTCACCGGCAAGCCCATCAAGTTCCAGGGTACCGGCGAAAAGCTGGATGACCTCGAAGTCTTCCATCCCACCCGCATGGCAGGCCGGATCCTCGGCATGGGCGATGTGCTGAGCCTCATCGAGCGCGCACAGGATGCCGCCGACGAGAAGCTGGCCGAAGAGACCGCCAAGCGGATGATGGAAAACAAGTTCGATATGAACGATATGCTGGCCCAGTTCGCCCAGATCCGCAAGATGGGCGGCGCGGGTGCCATGCTGAGCATGATGCCCGGCATGTCCGGCATCGACGCCAGCCAGATCGACGAGAAAGCCTTCGACCGCATCGAGGCCATGATCTACTCGATGACCAGGGCCGAGCGCGAGGACCCCTCCATCATCAACCCCAAGCGCAAGCGCCGCATCGCAGCGGGCAGCGGCACTCAGGTGTCCGACGTCAACAAGCTGCTCAAGCAGTTTGAGATGATGCAGAAGATGATGAAGCAGCTCAAGAAGAGCCCCAAGGGCTTTGCCCGTAAGCTGGGCGGCCTGATGGGAAACCCGGGCGCCTTTAGAGGCATGAAATAATTCCGGTATACACCCCGCTGTGGGGTTGTACAGATAGATTTAATCCCCGCAAACCGGGGAACAAGAAATTTTTGGAGGATATTACCATGGCAGTTAAGATTCGTCTGCGCCGCGTCGGCGCCAAGAAGGCTCCCTTCTATCGTGTTGTTGTTGCTGACAGCCGCTTCCCCCGCGATGGCCGTTTCATCGAGGAGATCGGCACTTACGATCCCAACCAGGAGCCCTCTGTCGTGAGCATCGACGGCGAGAAGGCTAAGGCCTGGATCGCCAACGGCGCTCAGCCCACCGACACCGTTCGCGTGCTGCTGAAGAAGTCCAACATTCTGTAAGGTGGAGGGCTGACTCATGCAGGAGCTGTTGCTGGCAGTTGCCCGCGGCCTCGTGGAGGATAAGGACGCCGTCAAGGTCACGGTGGACGCCCCCCGTGAGGACGGCACCATCGTCTACCACCTGAGCGTGGCAGAGGGAGATATGGGCCGTGTCATCGGCAAGCAGGGCCGGATCGCAAAAGCCATTCGTGTGGTGATGCGCGCGGCTGCTGTGCGGGTCGATGAAAAGGTCCTTGTTGAGATCGACTAAGCACCCTACAGGCCCTTTGCTGTAATGGCAAAGGGCCTTTTTGATTTATGAACGGGCTTGCCCTCTCCGTCACCTTCGGTGACACCTCTCCCATAGGGAGAGGCACTGGCGTGCCGGTCAGGCCTACGCTGGACGAGGGAAGCTCTTGCTGCCGTAAACGGTAGTGCGCTGCTATCGCCGATAGCAGGCAGCTGCCGGAGGGCGCACCTACACACGAACCTTATAATACAGGAGCAAATTTATGCAGCAATATCTGGAAGCAGGCAAGGTCGTCACCACCCACGGTGTGCGCGGCGAAATGAAGCTGGAGCTGTGGTGCGACGGCGTGGATTTCCTCAAAAAGACGGGCCGTCTCTATGCTTCGGCAAAGGGCGGCAGGTGCTATAACATCATCTCCATCCGCCCGCAGGGGCAGATGGCGCTGCTCCAGCTGGAGGGCGTGAACGATATGGACGCCGCCCGCGCCCTGCGGGGTCAGGTGTTCTACTTCGACCGCAGCGACGCCACCCTGCCCGAGGGCCGGTGGTATGTGGCCGACCTCATCGGCTGCGAGGTGCGGGACGCCGACACCGGCAAGGTGTACGGCGTCGTCACCAGCGTGGACCACCCCGGCGCACAGGACATCTATACGGTCAAGTCCCCCAGCGGCAGGGAATATATGTTCCCCGGCGTGGACGCCTTTCTCAAAGAGCGCAACCCGCCGGAAGGCTATCTCCTCGTCACCCCCATCCCGGGCCTGCTGGACGACGATTTCGACAGTGAGCGGGAGGAGGAGTGAGCGATGGGAATGCGTGTGGACATCGTGACCCTTTTCCCTGAGATGTGCCAGCAGGTGCTGGACGCCAGCATCATCGGCCGCGCAGCCAGGCGCGGCTGCATCGAGACCCACTGCCATCAGATCCGGGATTACACCCTCAACAAGCAGAAGCAGACCGACGACTACCCCTATGGCGGCGGCTGCGGCATGGTGCTCTACGCCCAGCCCATCGCCGACTGCCTGCGCGCCGTCCAGAAAGAGGCAGCGGAACAGGGACGCCCGGCCCCGCATATCGTGTTCTTGACGGCGGGCGGTCAGCGCTACACCGAGGAGCACGCCCGCAGGCTGGCCCAGTACGATAACCTGACGCTGGTCTGCGGCCACTATGAGGGCATCGACGAGCGCGTCATTGAAGCGTTTGCGGACGAAGAGATCTCGATCGGCGACTATATCCTCACCGGCGGCGAGCTGGCCAGCCTTGTGGTGGCCGACAGCGTCCTCCGCCTCAAGCCCGGCGTTCTGGCGGAGCAGAAGGGCTACGAGGAAGAGAGCTACTGGGACGGCCTGCTGGAATACCCCCAGTACACCCGCCCCGAGGTCTGGGAGGGCCGTGCCGTACCCGACGTTCTGCTGGGCGGCGACCACCAGAAGATCGACGCATGGCGGGGCGAAAAGAGCCGGGAGCGCACCCGTCTGCGCCGCCCGGAGCTGTATGAGCAGTGGTGCGAGAGCCACCCCATCACCGAGCTGCCCAAGTGGAAGCGGGGCGAGAATGTCCGCCTCGTCAAGACGGAAGAACAGTTTGCCGCTGCGGCAAAGCTGTTTGCGGAGGGACGCCGCGCCGTCTGCGCCGGAAACTGGACGGAAGAGTATTGTGCAGGCCTGACAGAAGAGGGGTTTCTCGCTCAGCTCAAGGCGGAGAAAAAAGGCGGCTGGGCCTGCTACCTGCACACGACGAAAGATGTGCCGGACGGCATGGTGAGCGTAGACCACAAGACCGGCCGCATTGAGCATCTCTTTGTGTCTGGGCATGCCCGGGGAAAGGGCATCGGCCGGAAAATGCTGGACTTCGCCCGGAAAAAGCTGGAAGAGTATGAGCATCCCCGCCTGAGCGTGCTGGACACCAACGCCCGCGCCATTGCTCTCTATCGTCGGATGGGATGGAAATTCACAGGCGAAAAAGACATGGAATTTGACCCTGCGGAATATCCTTCTGTTGTAAAGAAATGCGCGCTGCTGTGGATGCAGTACGAGGGTTGAGCGGAGTCTGCGGCAAAGGTCATACTCTGCCGGATAAGCACAGAAGCAGTCGGAGTGCTGACCCTCTGTCGAAAAAATGTTGAAAACTTTTGTATTACCCCGCCAACACTGGGGGAATAATTTTGTTGTATTTGTATAAAAGGTGGAAAATGCCCCCCTCATCCTTGGGAAAACCGCCAAAAATTCGTCTGGGGACTGTACAACGGTTTCGGTTTGCGCTAAAATAATCACAACGCAACAGGCGCGAAACATAATTGCATTTCCCGAACGATAATAGATAGGAGCGTTTTACTATGTACGTCAAAGAAGTTACCGTTGAAAATCAGGTTGGTCTGCACGCCCGTCCGGCAACCTTCTTTATTCAGAAGGCCAATGAGTTCAAGTCTTCCATCTGGGTCGAGAAGGAAGAGCGCCGCGTGAACGCTAAGAGCCTGCTGGGCGTCCTGTCTCTGGGCATCGTGGGCGGCACCACCATCCGCATCATCGCGGATGGCGCAGACGAGCAGGCTGCTGTCGATGGCCTCATCAAGCTGGTGGAGTCCGGCTTCGCAGAGTAATTCAGTTCCATTTCGTGTATGAGCGGCGGGGGTCATCCTTGCCGCTTTTTTTGGTATGATGCATCAGAATAAAGGAGGCAGCCTCATGAAAGATTCGACGAAAGAAGCACTGTTCAAGTTTGGCGAGTTCTGTGATTCCGGCAAGCCGTGGTACTGCTTTTTTGGCGTCTATCTGGTGACGCTCATCGTCAATATCACCCTTCTGCTCACCTCGGAGCGGAAGCCCAGGTGGTGGAGCGTGGCCCTCGACGTGTGCGGTCTGGCGCTGGCGGCGTCGAATATTGCCAAGACCGAGAGGATGCAGAAAGGCCGGCATAACATCGGATGACCAAGGCGGAACTTTACCAAAAGGCCTGTATGCTGCCGCTTCTGCCGGGCGTCTATATCATCCGGGACAAAAGCGGCACCATCATCTATATCGGCAAGGCCAAGCGTCTGCGCATCCGGGTGAGCCAGTATTTCCGGGAGGGTGTGCCTCACGACAACAAGGTCAGCCAGATGATCGCCCACGCCTACGCGTTCGACGTCATCGTCTGCCAGAGCGAGTTCGAGGCGCTGGTGCTGGAGGCGAGCCAGATCAAAGCCCACACCCCGAAGTACAACATCCTGCTCAAGGACGATAAAGGCTACAGCTATATCAAGGTGACAAAGGACGAGTGGCCGCGGCTGTCGTTCACGCTGCAAAAAGAGGATGACGGCGCGGAGTATATCGGCCCTTATACCTCGAGCTTTGCGGCCCGTCAGATGGCCGAGACGGCGATGGATGCTTTTCTGCTGCCCCGGTGCAGCCGGCGGTTCCCGCAGGAAATTGGCCGGGGCCGTCCCTGCCTGAACGCCCACATCGGCAAGTGCATGGCGGTGTGCAGCGGCAAGATAAGCCGTGAAAACTACGAGCAGGCCGTCAAAAGCGCTGTCCATCTCATCCGCTACGGCAAAAAGGATATTCTGAAAACCCTCAACGAGCGGATGCTGGAAGCCTCTGACCGGCTGGAATTTGAGACAGCGGCCCTCATCCGCGACCAGATCGCCGCCATCACCAAGGTGACGGCAGGGCAGAAGGTCGTGGTTGACCCCGACGTGGAGATGGACGTGGTAGCGCTGGCGGGTACGCCCGGCAGCGTCTGCGCGGCTGTTCTCCGCTTCCGGGAGGGGCGGCTGACCGACAAGCGGGAGTTTCTCTTCCACGATACCGCCGACATCGCGGCGGTGCGGGAGGAATTTCTGCCCCGGTACTACCTCGACGATGAACAGATCCCGAAAATCATCGCCGTGGACGAGCTGCCGCCGGATGTGGACGCCTTGCAGCAGGCCCTCAACGAGAAGCGGGGCAGTGAGGTGCAGCTCTATGTCCCTCAGCGGGGCGATAAGGCGCACCTCGTCGAGATGGCCCACACCAACGCCGTCGAGCGGCTGGCCCGCGAGAGCGGCCGCTATGCCCGGGAGGAAAAGCTTCTGGATGAGCTGGCGCAGGTGCTGGGCCTGCCCAAGCCCCCCCGCACCATCGAGAGCTATGATATTTCCAACTGGGGCGACGGCACCAGCGTCTGCGGCATGGTGACGTTCCGGGACGGCAAGCCCTACAAGGCGGGCTACCGGAAGTTCAAGATGAAGACCGTCGCCGGGACCGACGACTACGCCTCGCTGGCGGAGACCGTCTCCCGCCGTGCGGCTGAATACGAAAAGTATTCCGAAATGGCCGCAAACGGCGAGCCGAGCAGCAACTACTTCGGCCAGAAGCCTGACCTGCTGCTGATGGACGGCGGCAGGGGACAGGTGAGCGCCGCGAAGGCCGCACTGGCCGGGACGGCACTGGCCGATGTACCCCTCTACGGCATGGTGAAGGACGACCACCACCGCACCCGCGCCATCGTGGACAGCGAAGGCCGGGAGATCGCCATCAACATGAACCGCGGGACGTTCACCTTTGTCACGGCCATTCAGGACGAGACGCACCGCTTTGCCAACGCCTACCGCAAGCAGCAGATGAAGCAGAAGAGCTATTCGTCCACCCTCACCGAGGTGCCGGGCGTCGGCCCCAAGACGGCCAAGGCCCTGATGGCACAGTTCAAGAGCGTGGGTGCCGTCAAAGAGGCCACCCCTGACCAGCTGGAGAACACCCCCGGCGTCGGACGGCAGATGGCCCAGACCATTTACGAATATTTCCACCCGCAGGGGTGAAGCAAGTGGAAAAGTCCGGCGCAGACCAATCTGCGGCCGGGCTTTTTGTAAGGAGTTTTTATGTACCAGTTCCAATACGACATCAAGCCGGGCCGCTACCGGCACTTCAAGGGCAACGAATATCAGGTCATCGGGATGGCCCGCCACAGCGAGACCGAAGAGGAGATGGTGGTCTACCGTCCCCTGTACGGCGAGGGCGGGCTCTGGGTGCGCCCGGCGGCTATGTGGGCCGAAGAGGTGGAGCGGGACGGCAAGCGTCAGCCGCGCTTTGCCTACATTGGCGAAATGTAAGGGCTTGCGCCCGGAGGCCAAACGCGATACAATGGGTTTTGCAGAACAAACGCGCCTGCGAAACTGTATAAATAAGCACTATACATACAAGATGTAAAATTTTGGAGGATAACAGCTATGGCTTGTACTACCATCCTTGTCGGCAAAAAAGCCTCGTATGACGGCTCTACCATGATCGCCCGGAACGACGATTCCGGCTCCGGCCACTTCACCGCGAAAAAGTTCGTTGTCGTTCAGCCGGAGGAGCACCCGGCTGTTTACAAGTCGGTCATCTCTCATGTAGAAGTTCCCCTGCCGGGCAATGCCCTGCGGATGACCGCCATGCCCAACGCCGTGGAGGGGAAGGGCGTCTGGGCTGCTTCGGGCGTCAACGCCGCCAACGTCGGCATGACCGCCACCGAGACGATCACCTCCAACCCCCGCGTTCTGGGCGCAGACCCGCTGGTGGTCTATCAGCCCGCCGGGGACGGCCAGCCGGAAGTTCCCGGCGGCATCGGCGAGGAAGATATTGTTTACCTCGTCCTGCCCTACATCCACTCTGCCCGCGAGGGCGTGCTCCGTCTGGGCAAGCTGCTGGAAGAGTACGGCACCTATGAGATGAACGGCATCGCTTTCCAGGATGTGGACGAGATCTGGTGGCTGGAGACCATCGGCGGCCACCACTGGATGGCCCGCCGTGTGCCGGATGACTCCTATGTGGTCATGCCGAACCAGCTGGGCATCGACGCCTTCGACCTCGACGACGCTTTCGGCGCACAGGAGAATTATCTCTGCTCTGCCGACCTGAGGGAGTTCATCCGGGACAATCACCTCGACCTCTCGCTGGATGGCCGTCTGAACCCGCGCGACGCCTTCGGCAGCCACGACGACGCCGACCACGTTTACAACACTCCCCGCGCATGGTTCATGCTCCGCCACCTCAACCCCAACACCTGGGTCTGGGACGGCCCTGCCGCCGACTACGGCCCCCGCTCGGACGACCTGCCCTGGTGCATGGTGCCGGAGCGGAAGCTGACCCCGGAGGATGTGAAGTATCTGCTGTCCTCCCACTATCAGGGGACTCCCTTCGACCCCTACGCCAGCTACGGCGACAAGAGCATGAAGGGAGCTTACCGCTCCATCGGCATCAACCGCAACGACTTCATGGCCCTCATTCAGATGCGGCCTGACGTGCCGGAAGACATCCGTGCTGTGGAGTGGATCGCCTACGCCTCCAATGCCTTCAATACCATGGTGCCGTTCTACGCCAACGTCGAGCGCACCCCGGCCTATCTGGCCTGCACCACCGGTGAAGTCTCCACCGACAGCTTCTACTGGGTGAGCCGGATGATCGCCGCCATGGCCGACGCCTCCTACGCCAAGAGCCTCATCCATGTGGAGCGGTACGAGGAGGGTGTCCTCTCCGCCAGCCGCGCTCTGCTGAACCAGTATGATAAGAACATCGCTTCGGCCGAGGAAAGCCAGCGCGCCGCCCTGCGGGAGGAGGCCAATACCGCCATCGCTGCCGAGTTGAAGAAGCGGGCTTCCGATACGCTGGATAAGGTTCTCTTCGAGCTGAGCAGCGGCATGAAGAACGCTTACGCCCGTTCGGACGCCTAAATCGCATCCGACCCGGAAGGGAAAATCATTTCCGACAAAACCGTCAAAAACGGTCAAATCAACCCACAAAACCGTCATCCGCCCCGAAGCTGACCGCTCCGGGGCGGATTTTTTGTGCTCTTTTATGGGTTGTATCCCACTTCTTGTGCAGAATGCATGATTTTGACGGAAATATTTTGGCAGGTAGACTGACGGAAAGTGATTGATTTTGACGGGATATTTGCTATAATACAGACGGAAATAGTCAAAACGATTCAAACACAAGCAAAAACGTGCAACGGGAGGGATGAAGATGTTGGCAGAGGAGCGGCTTTCCCGCATCATGAAGCTGCTGAGCCAGCAGCGCACCGCGACGGTGCAGGAGCTCTGCGAGGCGCTGGACGCCAGCGAGTCCACCATCCGCCGCGATTTGAACGAGCTGGACAGGATGGGCAAGGTGAACAAGGTACACGGAGGCGCGACCCTGCCGGACAGCCAGTTCCTCGCCGACGAGCCGACGATGGCCACGAAGGAAACGCTGGCCGTCGTCCAGAAAAAGTGCATCGCAAAGGCGGCGGCGGCTCTTATCACCGCAGAGGATTTCGTCTTTCTGGACGCCGGAAGCACCACGCTGGCGCTGACCCGGGAGCTGAGCGGCCCGGCGCTGGACGCCCGGTACGTCACCAACGGCGTCGCTCACGCCCGTCTGCTGGCCCAGAAGGGCTGCAAGGTCTTTCTGGTGGGCGGTCTGCTGCGGCCCGAGACGGAGGCCATCATCGGCGCTGCGGCTCTCCACAGCCTGCAGCAGTACAACTTCACGAAAGCGTTCCTGGGGGCAAACGGCGTGGCGCTGGACGCAGGATTCACGACCCCCGACCCTGAGGAAGCGGCTGTCAAGGCCGCGGTCGTGCGCCGGGCGAGAGAAGCCTGGTTCCTCGTGGATGACTCGAAGTTCGCCCGCATCTACCCGGCGGTCATCGCCGAGCTGTCCGGCGGCGCAATCCTGACGAATCATTGTCCGAATCCGAAATACAGACAATTCACTCTGGTAAAGGAGGCAGCAGAATGATCTATACCGTGACATTCAACCCGGCCATCGACTACGTCGTGCGGCTGGACACACCGCTGGAAGTGGGCGAGGTGAACCGCGCCAAAGGCGAGGACTGCGTGCTGGGCGGCAAGGGCATCAACGTGTCCGGTGTGCTGGCCGAGCTGGGCTGCCGGAACACGGCGCTGGGCTTTGTGGCTGGTGAGACGGGTGCGTGGCTCGAGCGGGGTCTGGCCGCGCAGGGCATCACCACCGATTTTATCCACCTCGAGCAGGGCATGACCCGCATCAACGTCAAGATAAAGGCGGGGCAGGAGACGGAGCTGAACGGCGCAGGCCCGGACATCCCCGAGAGCGCCATGGAGCAGCTGGAAGCACAGCTTGATAAGCTGGCCGAGGGCGACATCCTCATTCTGGCGGGGAGCATCCCGTCCAGCCTGCCCCAGACCACCTACGAGCGTCTGTTGGCCCGTCTGGAAGGCCACGGCGTGCATACGGTGGTGGATGCCACCCGCGACCTGCTGGTGAATGTGCTGCAGTATCACCCCTTCCTCATCAAGCCCAACAATCATGAGCTGGGTGAGATCGTGGGCCGCACCCTCACCACCGACGCCGACATCACCGCTGCCGCCCGCACCCTGCAGGAAAAGGGCGCCCGGAACGTACTGGTGAGCATGGCCGGTGACGGTGCACTCCTGTTGGACGAGAAGGGCGAGGTCCACCGCATCGGTACGCCCAAGGGCAAGGTGGTCAACAGCGTGGGCGCAGGCGACAGCATGGTGGCCGGTTTCGTGGCAGGCTACCTGCGCAGCGGCAGCTATCTGGAAGCCCTGCGTCTGGGGACTGCCTGCGGCAGTGCCACCGCGTTCAGCCTCGGGCTGGCAAAGAAGGAAAAGATCGACGCCCTGCTGGCGACGATTTGAGCGATAGAAGGAAACAAGGAGAGGAGACACACTATGCGAATCACGGAATTGTTTACGGCACAGTCCATCGCGCTGGACGAAGCCCAGCAGGACCGCAGCCAGATCATCGACCGTCTGGTGGAGCTGCAGGCGACCCACGGCAGCATCAGAGACAAGGAAGCCTACAAAAAGGGCCTGTATGAGCGCGAGGACGAGGGCTCGACCTATGTGGATAACGGCATCACCGTCCCCCATGCCAAGTGCGACTGCGTGACCCGGCCCAGTCTGGCGGCCCTCCGCCTCAAGACCCCGGTGCAGTACAATGCCGAGGACGACGGCAAGACCGACCTGCTGTTTGCCATCGCAGCCCCCAAGAACGGCAGCCTCCACGTGGATATGCTGGCCCGTATGATGCAGATGCTCATGAACGAGGACTTCGTGGAGAAGCTGCGCACCGCCAAAACCCCGGAAGACTTCCTCGCCGCCATCGACGCGCAGGAAGAAGCCCAGTTCGGCGACGAGAGCTTCACCGACCAGGAGATCGAGCAGGCGGGCTACCGTGTGCTGGCCGTCACCGCCTGTGTCAACGGCATCGCCCACACCTACATGGCCGCTGAAGCCCTGAACAAGGCCGGTGCCAAGATGGGCGTGACCATCAAAGTCGAGACCAACGGCTCCGACGGCGCAAAGAACATCCTGACGAAAGATGAAATTGCCAACTGCGACGGCATCATCGTGGCAGCGGAGAAGAAGATCGAGACGGCCCGCTTCGACGGCAAGCCGGTCCTCTTCACCCGCGTGGACGACGGCATCCATAAGCCCGAAGAGCTCATCCATAAGATAACCTCCGGCGAGGTGCCGGAGTTCCACGCTAAGGGCGGCGCACAGGCCGCGGAGGACGCTTCTGCCTCCGACAGCTTTGGCCGCAGCCTCTACAAGAACCTGATGAACGGCGTCTCTCACATGCTGCCCTTCGTGGTGGGCGGCGGCATCATGATAGCGCTGGCCTTCCTGCTGGACGATTACAGCATCGATCCCTCCAACTTCGGCATGAACACCCCGCTGGCCGCCTTCTTCAAGACGGTGGGCTCTGCGGCCTTCAGCTATATGCTCCCCATCCTGGCGGGCTTCATCGCCATGTCCATCGCGGACCGTCCGGGTCTGGCCGTCGGCTTTGCAGGCGGCGTGCTGGCCATGAACGGCACCAACTTCGCCGGTATCGCCGCTGGTGAGACCACCGGCATCTCCGGCGGCTTCCTGGCCGCTCTGCTGGCCGGTTTCGTGGCCGGTTATGTGGTGGAGTTCCTCAAGAAAATCACCGAAAAGCTCCCCGCCAGCCTGAACGGCATCCGTCCCATGCTCATCTACCCGCTGGGCGGCATCCTCATCGTGGGCGCGGTCATGTGCGGTATCAACCCCATCATGGGCATGATCAACACCGCCATGACCAACTGGCTGAACGCCATGGGCGGTACCTCCAAGGTCCTGCTGGGCGCTATCGTGGCCGGCATGATGAGCATCGATATGGGCGGCCCCTTCAACAAGGCGGCTTACGTCTTCGGCACCGCAGCCCTCGCCTCCGGCAACTATGAGGTCATGGCCGCTGTCATGGTGGGCGGCATGGTTCCCCCGATCGCGATTGCCCTCTCCACCACTTTCTGCCCCAAGAAGTGGACTCCCGACGAGCGCCGCAACGGCATCGTCAACTACATCATGGGCCTCTGCTTCGTCACCGAGGGCGCTATCCCTTACGCTGCGGCTGACCCGCTGCGCGTCCTGCCCAGCTGCGTCATCGGCGCAGCCCTCTCCGGTGCGCTGTCCATGACCTTCGGCTGCGCTCTCCGCGCCCCTCACGGCGGCATCTTCGTCTTCCCGGTGGTTGACCATGCAGTGATGTACTGTGTGGCTCTGGCGGTCGGCAGCGTCGTGGGTGCGGTCATCCTGAGCCTGCTCAAGAAGACCCGTACCGAAGAATGATCAGGCGATCCGCTTCCTTTTTAGTATAAACAGCCAAAGGCCCCCATCCGGCAGATACCGGATGGGGGCCTTTGGCGTGTAAGATACAGTTAGAAAGGCTCTCCCTTTGGGAGAGCTGGCGCGTGAGCGCCTGAGGGGTTCAATTACCAATAAAACACAAAAACCCGCCTGGCAGCGGGTTTTTGTGTATAGAGGGGTGGGAAAGTATATAAAGTGGTGAATCGCGTGATCAGTCGGCAGCATAACGTACCCGAACACCGGGATCCCCGGCGGCACATCAGAACTTCAGTGACGCTGCCTTGCAGTATGTATTATACCCGAATTTGTTTTCTTGTCAAATGCAAAAATTTGGTTTCGCTTTAATTTAGCACTTTACTTTTTGACCAAAACTTTATATAATTAAAGACGGCAAAACGAAAACTGATTTTTGCACAGGTTGTGCTATTGCCACAACAATAAAACTTTACTTTCAAAAAATTTTATGTAATGTAACATATTTCAAAAGGAGTACTTTTCCTATGGACGATTTGGACCGCAAGATTCTCGCCCTCCTCGCAAAGAACGCCCGTATGCCGGTGAAGGAGATCGCCGAAAAGGTGGCGCTGACCAGTCCCGCTGTCTCCAGCCGCATCCACAAGCTGGAAACGGACGGCATCATCAGCGGCTATACCGTGATGCTCAACCGCCCGTCTGACCGGGTCTATGTGGATGCTCTCATCAGCCTCTCGGTGGCCCCGTCCCAGCGGGACGAGCTGGTGGAGCTGATGAAGAACAGCAAAGAGGTGCTGCAGTGCTACCACGTCACGGGCGCTTACACCTTCCTCATCAAGGTGAGCTGCGGCAGTATGCCCCAGCTGGAACACCTTATCTTACAGTTCCAGAAGCTGGGTACCACCAGCACCCAGATCATCCTCTCGACTCCCGTCAATCACGGTGACCTTGAGGCCATGATGCTGTAAGCGTTCATAGAACTGTTACACTTGTGGGTGCAATTTTCGCCCGCCGTGGGTCGTTTACCGAATAGCAGGGATAAAACATCAAATACTATCACTGCACACCGAAAACCTCACCCTGCGAATGAAAGGATAAATTGAATATGAAACGTATCATTGCTTGTCTGATGGCCGGCGTCATGCTGCTGGCTCTGGTGGGCTGCGGCGCGTCGGGCAGCTCCGGCAGCGCGTCTTCTGCCGCGAAGAAAGATTACACCCAGATCCTCCACGACGCCCGCAGCGACGAGGACAACGAGTATGAGATGATATTCACCAAAGGCGAGGACGGCAAGTTCACCGCCCAGTACGGCTACAGCGCCGAGTATGAGGCCGACCAGCTCTCCGATGAGGTGGCCAACATGATGATGCCTCTGCTGGGCCTCGAGGACGATATGTACGACGACTTCGCCGCCTCAGTGTCCGGCATGATGGTCAGAGTCTACGGCGTGGCCATCGTCAAGCCCGCCGAGGGCAAGACGCAGGACGTGGTGGATGCGCTGGATGCCTATGTCCAGAGCCAGCAGAAGTCCATGGAGCATTACCTCGAAGATCAGTACCAGATCGCTTCTGCCGCCCGCGTGGCGACTGTCCCCACCGGCGAGGTGGTCATGGTCTGCTGTGAGGACAGCGACACCGTCTTTGAAAACATCAAAAAGGCTCTGGCCGCATAACGTATCGTAGGAAAAAGCCCCCGCTTCCAGCTGGAAACGGGGGCTTTGCTGTATTTGTTGATCACGGGTTCTCGATGGCGTTCACGAGCTTGTTGGCGATGTACTGGTGGCCCTTGATGGTGGGATGCACGTCGATGGTGGTCTCCGTGTTGGGGATGGCCACATAAGTCAAGTTATAAGTCTTGGCAATCTGCTTCTCAAACTTGTTCAGCTTGTTGAAGTAGCTGCGCCAGCAGGGGATGAGCGGCACAGGGTTGGTGTAGCCCACGAGGATGATCTGGGCATCCGGATTCAGATTGCGGATCTCCTGCACGATGGAGATGAGGGCTGCGGTGGTCTTGGGGTAAGTCTCGTCGCAGATCTTGCTCATGCCGGAGAAGAGCAGATTCCAGGTGGCGTCCCTCTCGGCCTTGGTCAGGTCCATCGCCTTGATGCTGCGGTAGATGGTGGACATGGTGGAGCCGGAACCTTCATTGCGCAGGTCGCCGGCCAGAATGGTAGCGGCCAGCTTCTCGCTCTTCCAGTTGGTGGCGTTGCCCAGAGCCACGATGCAGGGGACGAAGGCGTCGTTGGAGCCGATCTGGACGGAGACGACGTCGGCCTTGCGGATGTAGTCCTGGAACTCAGGGTAGTTGTACTCGCAGCCGGACGCCATGTTCATCTGGGGCATCTTGCCGTACCGGATCATGTCCGCGAGGTCGGGAGCCGTCAGGGCCGGCAGGCCGAGGTTGATGGCGTGGTCACGGTCGAGGCCGAGAGCTGCAGCCACCTTGCCGACATAGCAGTCGGGAGAGTAGCCATGGAAGTTGGGAGCCATATCGACGCTGTAGCCGGAGCGCGCACTGTACTGGACATCGGCCAGGCCGACGCCGGACACGATGCTGTCGCCCAGTGCGACGTAGGTGAGCTGCTCGTCCTTGGTGCCATCAGCCTTGACCTCGGCTTTAGCAGCGGTCGCTGCTGAGGCTGCGTCGTACGCAGAAGGGACCGGGTCGGCCTGAGCCGTCTCGGTGGCAGAAGCCGCGGCCTCCGCCGGAGTCTCGGGCTGCAGGGCAGCCTCCGGGTTCAGGGTGACGATGACATGATCATCGCCGGCGGCGTCCGCAGCGGCCTCGGTCCCCTCGGCCAGCGCGGGGACGCTGAGCAGGGAGACGAGCAGCAGGGCAGAGACCGCCAGACTTGCAAAACGCTTGTTCATGGCAGAAGAGTCCTTTCATGAAAATCAATAGTCGCGGGGGGAGATGTCAGCTTCGAGCTGACGGTAATCGACCTTGCCCACAGGGGTCATGGGCATACTGGAAATAAACTTGTAGGCCACGGGCTGGACGTATTCGGGCAGCTCCTCGGCGCACATCCGCTCCAGCTCCCGGATCACCTGCTTTTTCTTGGCGGTGGTGTCGGCCTTGAGCACGATGTAGACGAAGGGCAGACGGCCCTGGGTGTGGTCTTTGTCTGCGCAGCCCACCACAGAGCACTGATGCACAGCGGGGTGGCGGCTGACGACGTTCTCGATCATGGAGGGGAACACCTTGAAGCCGTCGTGGCGGATGATCATCCGCTTGATCCGGGAATCCAGGAACACAAAGCCGTCCTCGTCCAGATAGCCCATGTCGCCGGTGTGGACCCAGATGCGGCCATCCGGGTGGCGGCGAAGGATCATGGCCGTCTCGTCAGCCTTATTGTAGTAGCCCTTCATCAGGCAGGGGCCGGAGATGCACAGCTCGCCCCGCTGGCCGATGGGCAGCTCCTGATCGGTGCCCGGCTCAAAGGCCGCCACCACGGTGTTCACCATGGGGATGCCCACACTGCCGGGCTTGTTGTCCAGCCCGGCGGCCACCGTGGCTGCCGAGGACACTTCAGTCATGCCGTAGCCCTTGGCAATGGGGTACCGGGCCCCGTGGGCAGCCAGAAAATCGTTGACGGTCTGCTCGGCCCCCCGGGAGAGGGAGTCGCCGCCGGCGGCGTAGTTGATGATGAAAGAAAGGTCCTTGTCCCGCAGCTTGGGGTCTGCGGCCAGCTGCTGGTAGTGGGTGGGCACGCCGAACATATGCTCGGGCTTGTGCTTCAGCACCAGACTGCCCAGCTTGGCCGGGTCCAGATTGGGGATGATCACCACCGTAAAGCCCAGCACCAGGGGCAGATGGATGCCGCAGGCAAAGCCGTAGGCGATAAAGGGGGGCATCACGTTCATCAGCTTCTGCCCCCGGTGGAACAGCTTGGGGTAAGCCTGGAACTGCAGGGCGATGCCGTTGAAGCAGTCGTCCGTCAGCATGACCCCCTTGGGGGAGCCGGTGGTGCCGCCGGTGTGTACCACCACGCAGGCATGGTCTGGGTCATAGGGCTCCGCAGCGGTGCTCTGGCCCTCGCCGCCCTTGATGAACTGCTTCCAGCGGATGACGTTGGAAGCATATTTGTTCTTGTCGGGGGTGGTCAGCTTGTAACCTACGGCCATCACCGGGGGCAGAGAGTCGGCCGGAGAGAGGACGATGACCTTTTCCACGTTGGTGCGCTTTGCGGCCTGACGGCAGCGCTCGTACACCACGTTCAGGCAGACCAGCAGGTGGGAATCCACCTCTTCGATATACTCACGGATGCCCTCGACGCTGTAGCGGGGGTCCACAAGGTTCAGGGTGGCTCCCATCATGTCGGCGGCGTAGAACAGGGCGATGATCTCCGGGGTCATGATGCTGACCACCGTGATGATGTCGCCCTTTTTCACCCCGGCGCCCCGCAGGGCGGCGGCAGTCTTTTTTACGTTGACGATGAGGTCGGCGTAGGTGAACTTGCGGCCGTAGTATTCCAGAGCCGTGTCGTTCAGGTGGTTCTTGCTCCGCTGGCAGACATACTCAAAGGCCGAGAGGGCAGGCAGGGTCTGATCGATGAATTTCTGGTCGTAATACTTGAGCCAGGGCTTGGCCTGGGATGCGTAAACAGGATTCTGCGTCGTCATCAATTTCTCATTCCTTTATGTTTGTAGACCCGCGCGGGGGCCAATGTTTTGTTTCGTTTTGTTACAAAGCCACTCCTGTTATTGTAGTAGAGCAGAGAACAAAAGTCAATAAACAGAGAGGCAACAATGAGAAAAACGCAAGAAAAAGTTTACGATTCCCGGCACCAGTCTTCGGCCTCGGAGGCGCTGCAGAGCACCCAGTGACGGGGCCGAAGCTCCCGCCACTGGGGAGCCTCCGTAGAGTAGTCGTGCATGGAGGGGTCATAGACCAGCAGCTTTTTCTGCCGCTCGCGGCGGGGGCTGGGCATGGGGATGGCCGACAGCAGGCTGCGGGTATAGGGGTGGATGGCGTGGGTCACCAGTTCTTCGGCGTCAGCCAGCTCCACGATGTCGCCCTTGTGGATGACGGCGATGCGGTCGGAGATGTAGCGCATGACGGAGAGGTCATGGGCGATGAAGAGGTAGGTGATGCCGCGCTCTTTCTGCATATGGCGCAGAAGGTTCAGGACCTGGGCGCGGATGGACATATCCAGTGCCGAGATGGGCTCGTCGGCGATGATGAATTCCGGCTCCACGATGAGAGCCCGGGCGATGCCGATGCGCTGGCGCTGGCCGCCCGAGAACTCGTGGGGGAAGCGGGACGCAAACTCGGGCAGCAGGCCCACATCCAGCAGCGCCTGACGGACTTTTTCGTCCCGCTCGGCGGCGGAGAGGTCGGGCCGGACGTTCATCAGGCCCTCGCCTACGATGTAGCCCACCTTGGCGCGCTCGTTCAGGGAGGACTGGGGGTCCTGGAATATCATCTGAATTTCCTTGATGACCTGCTTGTCCAGCGCGTGGGAGATCTTGCCGTTTATCTTCTGGCCCTTATAGAACACCTCGCCGCCCGAGGTGGGCAGGATGCGCATGATGGCCCGGCCGATGGTGGTCTTGCCCGAGCCGGACTCGCCCACCAGACCGAAGGTCTCGCCCTTATAGATGGTGAAGTTTGCGTTCTTGACGGCCTTGTAAGCCTTGCGGCCGGAGCCGTAGGTCACTTCGAGGTTTTTTACCTCGACCAGAACTTCGCGTTCGTCTGCCATGTTATTTGCCCTCCTCTTGCAGCATCCGCACAGCGGCGGGCGGTTCTATCTTGGGTGCGCGGGGGTCGAGAAGCCAGGTCTTGGCCCGGTGGGTCGTGCTGACATCAAAATAAGGGGGACGCTTGACGAAGTCGATCTTCAGTGCCAGCGGGTTGCGGGGCGCGAAAGCGTCACCGTGAATTTCCGTGAAGAGGTTCGGGGGCGTACCCTGAATGTTGAACAGGTCTTCGCCCTTCACGCCCATCTGGGGCATACTGGACAGCAGCGCCCAGGTGTAGGGGTGGCGGGGGTCGTAGTAGATCTCATCCGAAGTGCCGATCTCCACGATGTCGCCGGCATACATGACGGCCACACGGTCGGCGATGTTGGCCACGACGCCGAGGTCATGGGTGATGAGGATGATGGTGAGGTTATATTTGACCCGCATCTCCTTCAGCAGCTCGAGGATCTGGGCCTGGATGGTCACGTCCAGAGCCGTCGTGGGCTCATCGCAGATCAGGATCTGCGGGTTGCAGGCCACAGCGATGGCGATGACGACGCGCTGGCGCATACCGCCTGAGAACTCGTGGGGATACTGCTTGAAGCGCACTTCCGGGTCGGCGATGCCGACATCCCGCAGGTACTCGAGGGTCTTCTCCCTGGCGGCAGCGCCCTTGAGGCCCTGATGGAGCTCCACAGCCTCCATGATCTGGTCGCCGATGGTCTTCAGAGGGTTCAGGCTGGTCATGGGGTCCTGCATGATCATGGCAATCTCGTGGCCGCGGACTTTCAGCCAGTCCTTCTCCTTTTTCAACTCGGAGAGCCGGATGGGCTGGTGGTCGTCGGCACCGAAGTAGTCGATGGTGCCGGAAGTGATGGAGCCGTTGGAGTCCAGCAGGCCCATGAAGGACTTGGTGAACACGCTTTTGCCCGAGCCGGATTCGCCCACGATGGCGAGGACTTCGCCGTGGTAGACGTCGAGGTCGATGCCCCGGATGGCGTGGAGGATCTTTCCACGCAGATTGAATTTGATGTTGAGATCCCGCACAGAGAGGATCAGTTCATTCTTTTTCATGCCTGTTCCTCCTTACTGCAGATGATTCTTCGGGTCGGCTGCGTCAGAGAAAGCGTTGCCGATGAGGTAGAACGCGATGGTGACGAAGCTGAGGATGATGGTGGGGTAGAGCAGCTGATAGCGCAGGCCGGCCTGCATCATGACCTTGCGGCCATCGTTGATGAGGTTGCCCAGAGAAGGCACCTCGACAGAGAGGCCGAGGCCGATGTAGGTGATGAAGACCTCGCTGCCGATGGCGGCGGGGATGGTCAGGGCCATGCGGAGCATGATGACCGACACGAGGTAGGGCAGCAGGTTGCGCACCACGATGCGGGAGGTGGGGGTGCCGATGCAGCGGGATGCCACGTTGTAGTCACGGTCACGGATGATGAGGATCTGGTTGCGGATAAAACGCGCCATGGCGATCCAGCCCGTGATGGACATGCCCAGGATCAGCGTCTGGACGCTGGGGCTGGCAACGTAGGAAATAAGGATCAGGATGATGGTGGAAGGCACGTTGTCGCAGATGTTGTACAGCTCGGTGAAGAAGAAGTCCAGCTGACGGACATAGCCCCAGAGCACACCCACCGTGATGCCCACCACGGCCTCGATGAGGGCCACGAAGAAGGCGATGGTCAGGCTGGTGCGGGCGCCGGCCCAGATGCGGGCCCAGAGGTCCTGGCCGATGGCGTTGGAACCCCAGATGAAGCCCTTTTCACCGGGGGCGATGTTGCGGTACTGGATGCCGGTGGCGGGGTCCACGGCGCAGAGGTTGGGGTCTGCCTGACCGGGCAGGCAGGGCTGCAAAAATGCAAAGGCCACCACGGCGATGAGGGCGACGAGCAGCAGCACGGCCACGCGGTTCTTGAAGAAGGCGCGGAAGGTGCTGCCCCAGTAGCTGTAGTTGGAGTAGGACGTGGCCTCGGCCCGCTCTTCGCTGAACCCGGCGGGGGTGAACAGCTCTTCTTCGGGCAGCTTTGCCCATGCGGCGGGGCCGTCCGCCTGTAACTTATCCAGTTCTGCCTCGAGCTGGTGTGCTTTTTCATCTTTCATACGGAAAAGCATTATCGGCCACCTTCTTTCTTGCCAAAGCTGATGCGGGGGTCAATGAGCACCATGAGCAGGTCGCCCAGGATCAGGCCGATGATGCCCACGCAGGCGTAGAGCAGAACGATGCCCTGCACCATCGTGTTGTCGTGGCGCTGGACACAGGTGACCAGCAGGCCGCCCATGCCCGGGATGCTGTAGAGGCTCTCGATGTAGATGGAGCCGACCACAGTGTTCAGGAAGGCGGAGGGAATATACTGCACCAGCGGCACCATTGCGTTGCGGAAGATGTGGCGCAGGGCGATGTTGTTCTCACTCACGCCCTTGGCACGGGCAAGGCGGACATAGTCCTTGTTGCTCTCGTCCACCATGTACCGGCGCAGCCACATGGCGTAGAACGCCACGTTGCCCAGACTCATGGAGCAGACGGGCAGCACCCAGTATTTCCAGTTGGAGGCGTCGAAGAGCAGGCCCACGTTCAGCGCGGTGGTGCCGTACATCTGGATGTACAGATAATACACTGCCGCAGGCACAGCCTGGATGAGGACGATGATGGCCGTGCCGATCTTATCGGGCCAGCGGCTCTTGAAGCGGCCCATGAACAGGCCCATCGGGATGCCGATGACAAGGCTCAGCAGCATGGCGTACACGCCCATCTGGATGGAGATGGGCAGCTTCTTGGCGAGGATGCCGGTGACGGAGGCGTTGACCTTATAGATGTGGCTCACGCCGAGGTCGCCGTGGAGCATATTGACCCAGAAGCGGCCGATCTGCACCGGCAGCGGGTCCAACAGGCCCATGGACTGTAAGCCGGCCTGTATCTGGGCCTCGGTCATTTTTTCGTAGTTAGCAAAATAGCCTTCCACCGGCATCAGCCGCAAAAGGCAGAAAACGAGCGTGACGATAATAAACAGGGTCAGTATCGAGCGCCCGATGCGTTTCGCCAGATATTTGAGCATATCTGTGCGCACCCCTCTCTTTTATAAAATGAATGTCGGATAGGAATAGAATACAACAAAAAACCACTTTTGGAAAGTGATTTAGCAAAGTTCGTTACAAAAATTCATGTAAGAGGCTTCAGAAACGAAAAGCTCTCCGCTTTCCCGTGGGAAAACGGAGAGCTTTGGAGCGGGCAGACTCAAAAAGTCTTAGCGGGCGTCGCGGTTGGCCTCGTACTCGCTCATGGAGATGTAGTGGTCGAGGACGTGGATGCCCTTCAGACGCTTGTTGGAGAAGCCGGTGGAAGCGTACTGGCCCTCCCAGTAGTTCAGACGGGTGGCGATGTAGGCCGGGATGCTCATGCCCATGGGGACGACGAGGGCATTGTTGATGAGGGAAGCCTCGGCGTTGGCGAAGGCATCGTAGCGGGCGTTGATGTCGTCGGTGATCTTGACAGCCTCTTCGATGGCCTTCATGTAGTTCATGACGGCGTCCGCGGTGTCGCCGGTGATGAAGCCGTCCTCGACGCCGGTGCGCAGGAAGGCGTAGCGGCTGCCGCGTGCGCCCTCGGCCTGATAGAAGGGGTCGGTCTCGGTCTGGGGGTCGGAGTAGTCAGCGCCCCAGTTGCACTGCAGGAAAGCGAACTTGCCGTTGCGTCGGACGCTGGACAGGAAGCTGTCGGAGGGGCCGGCAGTGATGATGATGTCGATGAAATCGAAACCGTCGTTCAGCACACCCTCGAGCTGCTGCTTGAACACCTGGCACTGCTTGTCCCAGTCGGTGGAAGAGGGATTATAGGGCATCTGCACCTTGATGGGGAAGGTCACACCAGCAGCGGTCAGCTCCGGGATGGCAGCGTCGCGGTACTCCTTGGCCTTCGCCTCGTCGAAGAACTCGGTGATGTTGGCCAGGTCGCCGCACTTGAGGTAGTCCACGCCGTCAGCGTTGGCACAGAAGCTGGGGGGAGTGATGGTGTTCAGCTTGTAGTTGTCGTAGCCCTCGGGTGCCTTGACGGCCAGCGTGACCGAGTTGTTGATGCCGTAGAGGAAGGACTTGCGGAAGTTGGTGTTGTTGATGGCCTTGGCCCAGTTCTCCGGCTCGTACTCGGCGTCCATGCCCTCCACGCTCCAGTTGGAGAACTCGTGGGAGAAGGGCATGAAGTTGAACATATAGAAGTAGGTGTAGTTGGTGTTGGGGCGGTCCATGGACACCATGTCCTTGGTGGTGTCGTCGGACAGCCAGCTGTCGAGGATGTCGGAGCCGATGGTGGCCTCGTCGATCTCGCCGCGCTTGATCATCTCGGGGCCGTTGACGCTGGCCTCGGCGTTGTAGATGCGGCTGATGGTGTCGATGAAGACGTTGTCAGCGTCGTAGTTCTCGGGGTTCTTCTTCATGACCCAGGTCTCCAGAGACTCGTAGGCGGCCAGATAGAAGGCACCGCAGCTGTAGGTGGTCTCTGCGCTGGTGGCGAACTGGTCGCCGGTCTCTTCCAGCAGCGGGCCGTAAGCGGGCTCGTAGGGCAGATAGCACAGCAGGCTCAGGAAGCCCGGGAAGTCGTAGGTCAGGGTGTAGGTCAGGGTGTGGTCATCCACAGCGGTGACACCCACGGCGTCGAAGTCCACCGGTGCGTAGGTGGCGGGGTCAGAGTCGGGGGCAGTCACGGTGACGACGCCGCTGCCGTCCACGGTGTAGGTGGTGCCGTCATCGTCCACGACGCCGGTGTTGGCGTTGTTTAGATAGAGGTGGTAGTTGTAGTAGTCGTCAGCGCCTGCGATGTAAGCGGTGACGAGGCCCACGTTGGAGGCGGCGTAGTCCGGGGTCAGGACGTACTTCAGAGCGTCCACGAAGTCCTGTGCGGTGACGGGGGCCACGACCTCGCCGTTGCAGTCCACCCAGTTCTCCTCACGCAGATGGAACGTCCAGGTCAGGGTGTCGGCATCCCAGTCCCAGCTGGTGGCCAGGCCTTCGCGCATGACGCCCTTGTTGTCGTACTCGACCAGCGTATCCACGCAGTTTGCGCCCACGACCATCTCAAGGTCAGTGCCGGTGGTCAGGTAGTTCAGGGTAGCGGGCTGGCTGTCGTACAGGATGGTGTAGCTGGAGCCGGAACCGGAAGAGGCTGCGCCGGAAGCGCTGCCGGAGGAAGAGCCGCCGCAGCCAGTCAGCAGGCCGGCTGCGCAGGCACCGGCGGCTGCCAGGCCGCTGGCCTTCAGGAACTGACGGCGGGAGATGGAAGTGTTCATCATAAATTCCCTCTTTTCTTGTTTTTGCTGTACAAAGGACAGCATCGCGTTGTGCGGTGTCCGCTGTTTCCCGGCAACGGACAGATGGACCGTTTTTTATGAAAAAAGAGCAACGGAAATCCATCCGTTACTCCTTTGTAACAGTCCTGGCCACCAAACAGTGTGGTCATAACTGAGTATAGCATTGATTTGCGGCCGCGTCAATCCTTTTCGGGTGCAGATGCTGTTTTTGCAACAGAAACAGCTGTTGCTGCCGCGGCGGCAGGTGCGGCAGAGACGGGAGCCGCTGCCGTTTCGGCTGCGGCGGCACCGGAAGCATTTGCGGCATTTTCAGCGGCCAGCTCTGCGGCAGCGGCCTTTGCGGCCTCCTCCGCTGCCTTGCGGGCCTCGCGCTCGGCGATCCGCTCCCTGGCGCGGGCTGCGGCCTCCTCCTGACGCTGCTTGGTGCGGCGCTTGATGCGGCAGACCGAGCAGATGCCCTCGGAGCTGTTCGGCGCGATGGGCTTGCCGCAGTCGGCGCAGAGGGTCTTGCTGCATTTGTAGACGCTCACCGGGCCGAGGGTGGTGAGCTGGCGGAGCTTCATGCCGTCGATGCCGCTGTTGGAGCAGGCCGCGACGCAGACGCCGCACTCGCTGCACTTCCAGGGCGTGACGACGACGCGGGTCTGGCCGTCGGGCAGGTCCTCCAGTTTGAGCGCACCGGAGCGGCAGGCTTTCTCGCACTTGCCGCAGCCGAAGCACTTCTGGGTGAAGTTCGGCAGATACCAGCCGTAGCGCAGCGGCGTCTCGGAAGCAGCCTTGAGCTGCTTTGTCCGCTGGTGGAGCATGAGGCGGAAGTCGGCGGCGCTGTCCTCCTCGCTGCGCAGGCCGGGCAGCATCTGCAGCAGCTTCTTGGTGCCGGCGCGGGAGCCCTCCGTCATGTGGGAGAACATCTCCCGGCGGCTCAGCTCCTGTACATGGTAGGGCGCTTCGTCCTGCTCATAGGCCAGCGTGACCCGGCTCTCGAAGAGCTGGGGACCGAGGAACTCCACCAGACGGGTCAGCTCCTTTCGGAGCTGGGCGGCGCAGACGTCGTTCTCGCACTCACCGCAGGGGGTCAGGTCGAGGACCAGCTTCTTGTTCAGAGCCAGATAGGCCAGTGTTTCCCACGAGAAGGAGGCCACGCAGGCGCGGACGGCAGTGTTCTTGCGGGTGCTCTTCTCGCAGCCCAGCCAGAGGGTGTCGTTGTCGGTATCAGCCAGCGAGGTGTCCCGCTGTACCTGCTCCGGCGAAGGGACGATGCAGCCCGAGCGGCAGGCGGACACGCAGAGGCCGCAGTCGGTGCAGGGGTCCCAGTCTTTAACGAGGTTGGGGCGGGTGAAGATGGCATCGCCGTAGGGGCAGATGTCTTTGCAGGCCGTGCAGGGGGTGCGGTGGGGGTGGAGATTCCAGCACTGACGGCGGATGACCTCGGGGTGGGAGGTCTTCATCAGGGCGTCCATTGCATAACGGGTAAACAGACCCATAGCGGTATCACTCCTTTTCGGGGGCATCGGTCACGGTGGTGACCTGAGCGTTGTCCAGCAGGAAGCGCTGCACCTTCTTTGCGGCCAGCGCGGCGGCGATGGTATCTTCGGGCAGGGCTTTCCGGATCTCAGCCTCGGGGGTGTCCTGCAGCTGGGACAGGCGGCGGTACTCGGCGTTGACTTCCTCGGGGTGGACGACGATGTTCTCCGCCTCGGCGATGGCCTTGGCGGCCAGCACGAAGCGGATGCGGCTCTCGGCCTGTGCGCGGTAGTCCTTCTCGAGGGCTTCCGGGGTGGTGCGGCTGTTCTTGCAGTGCTGCTCGAGGGTGATGCCGCTGCGGGAGAGGCGCTCTTTCAGCAGCTTCATCTCATTCTGGGCGGTACGGTCGAGAATTTCGGCGGGCAGGTCCACGGTCATGTTGGCACCGGCCATGTCCAGAAGCTGCTTTCCGGCGGCGCGGTCAGCCCCTTCCTCGTGGATCTTCTGCTTTTTGGCGCGAAGGTCAGCCTTCAGCGCATCGAGGGAGTCGAAGCCCAGACTCTTAGCGAAAGCCTCATCCGGTGCGGGCGTGACCTTCTCGGCCAGAGAGCGGAGCTCGATCTCGAACTGTGCGGTCTTGCCGGACAGTTCGGGCAGGCGGAAGTCCTGCGGGTAAGTAAAGTCGAAGCGGAACACCTCGCCGGCACGGTGGCCGTAGATGGCCTGCTCAGCGGCGGGCATCAGCTTACCGTCGCCCAGCACGACCATGACCTTCTCCATCCGGCTGTCGGGGATCTCCTTGCCGTCCATGTAGCCGGCAAAGTCCAGCAGGGCGCGGAAGCCGCGCTTGGCAGGTTCGGTGGTGGGGTGGTAGACGGCGTGCATCCGGGTCTGGTGGACAAGCTCGATGTCCACGGTCTTGTCGGTGACAGGGCGGACGTGACGGGTGACAGCCAGGCCCTTGTACTGGCCCAGCTTCACTTCAGGCGTATTCTTCTTATCCATAGTGGCGTACTCCTTATGACGTAAGCAGGCCGACGGGCGGCGCTGCGGGTTTTATAGCAACAAATCGAATTATACACGTTTTCAGCAGAAAGGGCAAGCTCACAGCCCGTGAGCGGTGAGCCAGGCTTCGGCCACCTGAGAGAACATTTCAGGGTACTGGGCGTTTTCCTCAGGAAAGGCGCTCAGATAATACTCCACTTCCTCCCGGGTGGGGACGGCGGTGCGTTTCCAGATGGTAAAGGTGGTGCCGTTGCCCATGTCAAAGCTTTTTTCAAAGGTGAAATACTGGTCCCGCACCGCCAGAAAACGGTCGTTCAGTTTGATGGACATCTCGCCGCTGCCCATGTAAGTCTGGGGGAATGGCTCGCAGGTGATGACATATTTTGCCTCAAAGAACTGGGTGGGGAAGTTGTGGGTGCCGGGGACCGAGAAGCCGAAGGCCAGCTTGTCGTTGATGGGGGCGTCCGGCAGGCGGCAGTTTTTAAAGTGGTCGGGGTTGTAGAGCATATCGTGGGGGATCATGTAGCTCACTTCGCCCTCGGCGCAGTGGGAGCCGATCCAGTCGGCGATGGCCCGGATCTGGCCGATGTCCTTCCTGTCGTAGATGAGCTTGTCCAGCGAGATGAAATACTCGGTGGCCGGGATCTGGATCGGGAAATGCTCGATGACGAAACCCGGCATGGCCAGCGTAGTCAGCGGCGAACACCGCACTGACATGGACAGCACCAGCACAAAGGCCCAGCACCCCAGCTTGAGGTTCCGGCGGCGCGTGATGCCCTCGGCCAGCGCGGCGGCACCCAGCAGAAAGAGGATGAAGTACCCCGGCAGGAAGAGCAGAAACTGATGCGAGCCGGTGTTCTGCACCCGGGTGAAGAGCAGGATGCTCACCACCAGCTCACACCCGGCGAGACAGGGCAGGGAGGGCGCTCTGTGCTTCGCCGCAAAGGCGAGACCCAGCACCATGAGGAGAATGTTGAACAGGCCCATCCGGCCGATGTGATAGAACGCCTCGAGGGCCAGACCGCCGCCGTTATAATAGGAGTAGCGGCCTGCGTAGTTGTAGGCGAGGATGTGGGACACCATCGGCCAGAGCAGGATGACCATCGCCACGACGGACGCAAGGCCGAAGAGGACGAGGTTTTTGATTCGAACAAGGGCGGCGCTTTTTTCGCCGCCCTTCGCCAACCGCACACAGCCCGCGATGAGCAGCAGCGCGTAAGCGAAGTAGTAGCCCACCACAAAGTAGAGGAACCACCGGCGGGCGAGGATGATGGCGGCAGTGGCCAGGAAGATGAGGCCGAACCGCACCGGCTCCAGCTTGTCGAATCGGAGATCCAGCGTCAGCAGAAGGATCGCAAACGCGAAGATGAGTCCGAACCAGTCCGGCTGGGCCAGCACCGCGCTCATCCGCAGGAAGGGATAAGCCGCCGTGAGCGTCATCCCGAAGAGGAAATAGTACCTCCGGTTCTTCACATTCAGGATCTGCCCGACCTTGACGACGAGGCCCGCCAGCAACACCAGAAGGGTCGGCAGGATGCAGAACACCTGACTGAAGGAATAGGCGTCGCCGGTGTGGTCGGTGAGACAGAAGGGAAACTCGGTAAAGAGGGTGATAAAATTGGTGTAGTCGTCGGCCATGGAGCCGAAGATGTACGCAAGGCCCGCGCCTGCACTCTGGGCAAAGGCGGCTTCGGCGTCGTACTGCTTGAGCAGGTAGTTGGCGTAATCCCAGACGTATACAAAGCTCCGGCTCGATAATGTCCAGTAAAAATAGACGACAGCCACAGCCCAGATGCCGAAGACGACGGCTTTGTGGAAGAAGTCCAGCTCTGTACCTGCCACACGGAGAACGCAGAGGGCCAGAACAAAGAGCCCCACGCTGGCCCAGAGACTGAGCAGCGGGAAAAAGAAGGCGCTGGCCGGTGCAAGCAGCCCCAGAAGAGCCAGCAGCACCGCACAGCTGCCCAGACCGCCCCCCGCCCATTGCAGAGGCGAGATCCGGCGAACAGCAGCAGATAGCATAGAAGGATGATCCCTTTCATTTAACTTCCGGAAAATGCAAAACACAACTTTCCATCTAACAGTATAATGAATCCGTTAAGGCTTGTCCAGCCGCAGACCGCGCCAGAACGCAGAATATCCCGCTGCATTTTCAGCAGACGGGATATTCCAAAACAAATATTACTTTTTGGAGTTGTATGCAGCGGCATCCGCCTTGGCGTTCTGGGTGCGGGCTGCCTTGCGGCGTGCGGCAGCGGCCCGGCGGGCGCTGGCCTGTGCAGCCTCGGGGCGGGGGGCTTCGGGGGTGAGCCGGAACATCCGGCTGCCCATGGCGGGCAGGTCCACGGTGAGGGTGTAGTCCCGGCCATAGACGCCGCCGTCCGAGGTGTGGAGGGCTTTGGGCTTCGACTTGTCCGCGCCGCCCCAGCAGGGGGCCTCGGTGTTCAGAAGTTCTTCGGCCCCGGCGGGGAAGCTCAGGTAGAGCGGGAACTTTTTGTGGGCAGTGTTCTGGGTGTTCATGACGCAGAGGATGGTCTGTCCCGCACCCTTGCGCAGCCATGCGTACACGCCCTCGTCCCGGCTCTCGCTGGCCACCCACTCGAAGCAGCGGGGGTCATACTCGCCCGCGTAGAGGGCGGGCTGGGTGGCGTAAAGGCGGCTCAGTGCGCCAAAATATTTCTGGAATGCATCGTGGAAGGGGTACTTGAGCAGATCCCAGTCCAGCTCCCGCTTTTCGTCCCACTCCCGGAAATGCCCCAGCTCGTTGCCCATAAAATTGAGCTTTTTGCCCGGGTGCGCATACATATAAAAATAGAGGGTGCGCAGCTGGGCGCATTTTTCCTCGTAGGTGCCCCAGAGCTTGTCGATGACTGTCTTTTTGCCGTGGACGACCTCGTCATGGCTCAGCGCCAGCAGGTAGAGCTCGTTGTAGAAATAGTGCATACTGAAAATGATCTTCCCGTATGCGTCGGGACGCTGGCCGAAGGGGGTGGCGAAGTAGTCCAGCGTATCGTGCATCCAGCCCATGTCCCACTTGTAGTCGAAGCCGATGCCATCGTAGCGGGTGGGGGCCGTGACTTTGAGGAAGTTGGTGGAATCTTCGGCCATGTAAACGCCGGTGGGCCAGCGCTCGTTCAGGCCGTGGTTGAGGTTCCGCAGGAAGGTGACGGCGCCCTCGTTGACGCCCCGGGCGGGGTCGCCCTGCCAGTAGAGGGCGCGGGAGATGGCGTCCATCCGGATGCCGTCACAGTGGTAGACCTCCATCCAGAGGGCGGCGGCGCTGTTCAGGAAGCTGCACACCTCCCGGCGGTAGTAGTTGAAGTTGCAGGTACCCCACTCGCTGTGGCCCACGTCGCTGTCGTATTCGTAGAGGTGGGTGCCGTCAAAGTTGGCCAGTGCGTCGGCATTGGCCGCAAAGTGGACGGGGACAAAGTCCATGATGACGCCGATGCCCATCCGGTGGCAGGCGTTGACGAAGGAGGCAAACTGGGCCGGGGTGCCGTACCGGCTGGTGACGGCGAAGTAGCCGGTGGTCTGGTAGCCCCAGCTGCCGTCGAAGGGGTGTTCTGCCAGCGGCAGAAGCTCTACATGGGTGAAGTGGTGTTCCAGCAGCCAGGGGATGAGCTCCCGGGCCAGCTCTTCGTAATCGTACCAGCCGTCCGAGCCGTCGGGCTGGGTGGAGTTGGGCTTATGCTTCCAGCTGCCGGCATGGAATTCGTAGATGTTCATGGGCAGATTACGGCATTTATCCCGCCGCTCCATCCATGCGCTGTCGTCGAAGGAAAAGTCCAGTCTGGTCAGGCGGCTGGCGTTGGCGGGGCGGACTTCGGACGCGAAAGCGTAGGGGTCGGCCCGCATGACCGCGCTGCCGTCGGCCCCGTGGATGCGGTATTTATAGAGCTCCCCCTCGCACAGCCCGGAGACAAAGCCGCTCCACACGCCGGTGTCGGCTTTCTGGAGCGGGATGCCTGCGCCCCAGCCGTCAAAGCCGCCGCAGACCTCCACAGCCGTGGCACCGGGAGCCCAGACTGCGAAGCGCCAGCCCTCTTCGCCGTGGTCACCCTGCCAGGGGTGCGCGCCGAGGATGCGGTAGGCGTCGAAGCAGTCGCCGTTGAAGAAGGATTTGGGGATGGAGGGAAGATTCATACGAAAGACTCCTTTTATCGCAATTTTTACAGAACACGGACGATGGAATATGTAAAATGAGAAATATACAACACTTTTACCACACTTTTGTCGGAAAATGTGCTATACTGAATAGGACAAAGATGCACTTTTGTCGGAAAAGTGCTCTGCTGTAACTTTTTGAAAACAGGAGCGGTACAGACAATGGCTTGGTATGACAATGCGGTATTCTATCACATCTATCCTCTGGGATTGTGCGGCTGCGCGCATGAAAACGACGGACAGCCTGTCCCCGGGGCTTTCAAAAAGCTGGATGCATGGGCTCAGCACGCGGCAAAGCTTGGCTGTACGGCGATCTATATCGGCCCGCTGTTCGAGAGCGGTTCCCACGGCTATGACACCATCGACTACCGTCTGGTAGACCGGCGTCTCGGCACCAACGAGGAGTTCAGGGAATTTGTCGCCGCCTGCCATCAGCGGGGCCAGAAGGTCATCGTGGACGGCGTGTTCAACCATGTGGGCCGCGATTTCTTCGCGTTCCAGGAGCTGAAGGAGCACCGCGAGAACGCCCGCTACCGCGACTGGTTCTGCGACGTGAATTTCTGGGGCAACAACGAGTACAACGACGGCTTCTCTTACGGCAACTGGGGCGGCTTCAACCTGCTGGTCAAGCTGAACCAGCGCAACCCCGAGGTGCAGAACTACCACTTCGATACCATCCGCTTCTGGGTGGATGAGTTCGATATTGACGGCATCCGTCTGGACGCTGCCGACGTGCTGGACTTCGATTTCATGAAAGGCCTGCGCCGCGTTGCCAACGAGGTGAAGCCCGAGTTCTGGCTGATGGGCGAGGTCATCCACGGCGACTACAGCCGCTGGGCAAACCCCGAGATGCTCCACTCCGTCACCAACTACGAACTGCATAAGGGTTTGTGGAGCGGCCACAACGACCACAACTATTTCGAGATCGCCCATACCATGCGGCGTCTGCAGGGCCTCTGCCACGATACCCGGCTCTATAACTTCTCGGATAACCACGATGTGGAGCGGCTGCCCAACAAACTGCGCAACCGCGAGCACATCCGGCATATTGCTCTTCTAGTATATACGCTTTGGGGCATTCCGTCCATCTATTATGGCTCGGAATTTGGCATCGAGGGCAAAAAAGAGTGGGGCAGCGACTGGCCGCTCCGCCCCTGCCTCGAGCTGGCCGACTACACCCACGCCGAGAAGACGAACCCTGTCACCAGCATCTATGCTGCACTGGGCAGGCTGAAAGCGGAGTGTCCCGAGCTGAGCTGGGGCGAGTTCAAGGAGCTGACGCTGACCACCCAGAGCTACGCCTACGCCCGGGTGCTGGACGGCAAGGCTGTCGTGGCGGTGTACAATAACGGTGACAGCCCGGTTTCGATGGAATTCCAGCTGCCGGTGGAGGCTTCGGGTGTCGAAGACCTGCTGGCCGACTGTGTGGGCAGTCAGCCCATCCTGACGCAGGTGGAGTGGGGGAAACTGAAAGTCCAGCTTCCCTCCAACTACGCCACCCTGCTGCGGCTGGTAGGATAAAAGGGGGAGTGTGGAAGATGAATGCTGCGCAGCGCAGAAAAGTGATCTTAGAGCGGCTGACGGAGGCCGATGCACCGCTGAGTGCCAGTGTACTGGCCGGGGAACTGGGGGTCTCGCGGCAGATCGTGGTGGGTGACGTGGCCCTGCTGCGGGCGTCGGGGACTCAAATCGACGCAACGCCCCGAGGCTATCAGCTCCACCCGGCGGCGCGGGGCTATACGGGCATCCTCGCCTGTGTCCACAGCACCGCAGACCAGATGCGGGAGGAGCTGTATACCGTGGTGGACCAGGGCGGCATCGTGGTGGATGTGGCCGTGGAGAACCCGCTTTACGGTGAGCTGCGCGGCAACCTCAACCTCGCCAGCCGGTACGACGTGGACCATTTTATCCAGCAGGCGGCGGACACGCCCGAGTGCCTGCTGAGCCGGATGACCGGCGGTGTGCATCTGCACACCCTGAGCTGCCCCACGCCGGAGGCGTTCCGCCGCATCGAAGCGGCACTGGACGCCAAGGGCCTGCTCTATAAAAAAGAAGAATAAGGGACCTGCTTTCATTGTAAAAAATCCACGGGGTCTTGTCCATCGACGAAAGACGAAAACCGTTGGATAATCAACTAAAACACGGAAGAGGTGGATTTTGTGGACATCCGTATCGCCCGCACCGACCGCGCCATCGAACAGGCTTTCATGGAACTGCGGGAGAAGAACCCTCTGGAAAAAATCAAGATAAAAGATTTGTGTGCGATGGCCTGCATCAACAAATCGACGTTCTATGCCCACTATGAGGACATCTACGCACTGGCCAATGCGCTGGAAAACAAGCTCATCGAGTCTATCCTGGCCAGCGTACCCCGCACCAACGACAGCGTGGCACTGCATCAGGCAGAGACGCTGACGCGGGAGCTGTTCCATGCCTTCATGCAGAACCAGCGGGCCGTGAACATCCTTTTTTCGGGCAGTCGGCAGGGCATCTTCGCCAACAGCATCGAGAAGGGGCTGCGCCAGCGCTTTGAGGAAGCCGACCCGACCTTCGCGGCTGATTTGAACCGGGGCATCCTGCTCTCGTTCTGCGTGCAGGGCTGCTTCTACGCCTTTGCCAACAACAGCAGCCGGATGGACGAGAGCAAGCTGGTGGAGCTGCTGGGAGCCATCGCCAAGGCGGCGCAGAGCATCGAGTTTTAAGAAGAAAAAAATGGCTCCGGCAGATGCCGGAGCCATTTTTTACGATGCGAAGTTATTTAGAGTAAAGCTCAATGATATTCAGCAGGATCTCGGTGGCCTTGTCCATCCGCTCGACGGTGGTGCATTCGCAGACGCCGTGGAAGTTGAAACCGCCGGTGCCGAGGTTGGGGCAGGGCAGACCCTTCCAGCTCAGGACAGCGCCGTCGGTGCCGCCGCGGACGGGGATCTCTTCCGGGGTCAGACCGGCCTTCTCGATGGCCTTGCGGGCCGTCTCCACGAGGTGGAAGTGGGGCTTGATCTTCTCCAGCATATTGCGGTAGCTGTCCTTGATCTCGACTTCCACCGTGCCGGGGCCGTACTTGCCGTTGAGGTAGCAGGCGATGTGGAGAAGGTTGTCCTTCTTGAACTGCAGCTTGCCGGCGTCGTGGTCGCGGAGGATGTAGCCCAGCTTTGCCTCGGTGACGTCGCCGTACATCTGGCACAGATGGTAGAAGCCCTGATAGCCCTCGGTGGTCTCGGGGCGGGCCATGACGGGCAGGGCCATGTGGAATTCCATTGCCACGTTGGAGGCGTTGATCATAGCGTCCTTGGCGCTGCCGGGGTGGACGGAGAAGCCGTGGATGGTGACAGTGGCAGATGCGGCGTTGAAGTTCTCGTACTCGATGCCGCCCACGTCGCCGCCATCGACGGTGTAGGCGAAGTCTGCGCCGAAGCCCGGGATGTCGAAGAGAGAAGCGCCCTCGCCGATCTCCTCATCGGGGGTAAAAGCGATGCAGAGCTTGCCGTGGGGCAGCTTCTTTTTGATAAGGGTCTCGGCAGCGGTCAGGATCTCAGCGACGCCGGATTTATCGTCAGCGCCCAGCAGGGTGGTGCCGTCGGTGGTGATGAGGGTCTCACCCTTCAGCTCCTTCAGGAAGGGGAAGGTGGAGGTCTTCATGACCATGCCGGTGCCGGGCAGGGTGACGTCGCCGCCGTCGTAGTTCTCGTGGAGGATGGGCTTGACGTTCTCGCCGGGAGCGTCGGGGGCAGTGTCCATGTGGGCGATGAGGCCCAGCGCAGGCTTCTTCTCGCAGCCCTTGGTGGCGGGGATGCTGCCGTAGACGTAGCAGTGCTCGTCCACAAAGGCGTCCTCAATGCCGATGGACTTCATCTCTTCCACCAGCAGGTGGGCAAGGTCGAATTCCCGTGCGGCAGAAGGGTGGGTGCCGGACTCGGGGTCCGAGGTGGTGTATACTTTGGCATATTTCAGCAGTCGCTCGTAAGCACGCATAAGTAAGGCTCCTTTGCTTTTTTCTTTATGATACCCTTTTTAAGGGCTTTTTACAAGGGCAGAGCGCTCTTTCGTGGAGCTAAGTTCTCTTTTGCGCACCAAAAGAGAACCAGAAATGGTTCTCGCGCCGGTGGCGCGGGGTCAGAGCGCTTTTTCATTAAGGCTGATTGTTCTCTTTTGATGTCAAAAGAGAACCAGAAAACCACCAGCGATTTCGACGCGCTGGATCCACGAGAAAGGGGCTGCTCGCCCCTTTCAGACCCCGAAGGGGTTGTCGAAACGGAAAAAAGCTAGTCGCTGCGCTTAACGCTTTTTTCTCGTTTCTCCGATTTGCTGCTCCGCAGCTGGTGTTACCTCTCTGCTGACGGTAAAGTTCAGCGAAAGCCTGAAATCTTCGGCGAAGCCGTAAAACGGCGGAGAGCGAAAATGCGGTTAAGAGATCTTCGTGCGAATGCACGAATCTCCAGCATTTTTGCTTGGAGCCCACTTCTTTGGAATTGTTAAGGGCGAGCAGCCCTTAACTCGTTGCGGGGAGAGTGGAGTCCAGAGGTAGGGAGGGGGGATTCGAAACACCCCTCCCTACCTCTGGCCCGCGCGGAGCGCAAGCCGCTTGACCAAAAGAAAAAACCTGCCCCGCGCCACCAGCGCGCGATGCCGTCAATCAGTAACGACCATCATCTCCGCGTTCTCCTCAATGGAGTAATTTGCAAAATACCCCTCTTCCAGCGGGATCCACCGCTCCACAAAATTCGAATACAGCTCCCCCTCCCGTTTGCGGAGCCGCCGGGCCTGCTCATCGGGAGAGCAGGTGACGAATATTCTTATATCATAATAGGGTGCAAGGCTGGGGTGATGGCTGTAGCTTCCCTCCACGATGACCAGCGGCGCAGGGCCGAGGGAACGCGGCGGCAGATAGGCACCTTCGCGGCAGGAGTAGGCCTGGTAGGAGAATGCCTGCCCTGCCCGGGCGGGAGCGACGACCTCATCCCGCAGGCGCTGGATGTCCATGTTGGCGCAGGGGATCTTCTCCCAGCCTGTGACTCGTCGGGATGGCGGGAGATAGAAGTCATCGGTGTGGACGGTGATGCTTTGAGGAAAACGCTCTGCCAGCTGTGCGGCCAGCGTCGTTTTGCCGCTGCCGCAGCGGCCATCCAGTGCGACGAGGACGGCAGGCTGTCGGGCCAGACGGTCGGAGATGGTCGAGGCCAGCTCTTCGGGTGAGATAAGATGCATGGGGATACCATTCCTTTATATCAGCTTTGGCTCAGTATAGCACGGCGGAGAAAATGGAGCAAATATTTTTGCAAAAAGGTGTTGACACAGAGCCGGACCTATGGTAAGATAATGCCACGTTAGAAATGACTAACCAAGAAGCGGAAGAAGCTCGAGAGGGGCAGGCTGCCGCATTCTTTTTGAAGTTCTGGTTAGCTCTTTCTAACTACATCTCCTGCATAAGCACCACACGGCAGGAGACAATAGTGGAAAACGGGCAGGGAGGCCGAAGACATGGAACGCAACTTTGAGACAGTCATGATCGAACAGTGCGCCCCGGTGCTGGCCAGCTTAAAGCCTGCGGGACTTTTCCGCTACGAGACGAGCGACTGCGCCGACCTTGCCCGCCGCGTCCGCAGCTGGAACGAACAGCTGGGCGAAAAGGGCCTCTGCGTCCGCGTCCTCAAGGGCTGTGTGCGGACCCACCGGTATCTGGTGTACGTCTACCGCGAGAGCAAGCTCCGCGCTGTGCTGGCCCAGCCGCAGGTGCGGGATTTCCTGTGCAAGGAAGGCTACACTCTGCCTCAGCAGTCGGACGATTACGCGCCGCTTTTGCGGCAGTTGTCCCGCCGGCTCTGCTGCGAGGCCGATTTCCCCCATGAGATCGGCGTATTTCTGGGCTATCCGCTTTACGATGTGGTGGGCTTTATCGAAAATGCGGGCCGCAACTTCACCTGCTGCGGCTGCTGGAAAGCCTATGGTGACCCCAATGCCGCCCAGCAGCATTTTGCTCAGCTGAACAAGTGTACGGCGGTGTATCTCCGTCTGTTCCGCAGCGGAACGCCCATCCAGCGTCTGGCTGTCGCAGCCTGACGCCCCTGAATTTTGACATTCTCTTCCAAATACTCTCTTTTTATCCTGGCGCCCGCCAGAGCGAAACCACGCACTGGCGGGAAGAATCCTCCTTTTGACACGCGGCCGCTCGTTGCAGAATACCCCCTGCACCGGGCGGCTGTGTCATTTGCGGGGAGTGTAAAAGAGAAAAATCGTAAATATATGCAAACAAAGTTAGCATATAGAAACTGTAAAAATCTTCTTGAAATAAGGGAAGAAAATTTGTTTGTTCATACAAACTAACTTTTTTGAGCCGGAAAATGGTTGACAATGCGGGTTAGTAAGTATAAACTATCTATGCTGATAGTTGCGACTGACTAACTGCCGTAGCTTTTCGGAGGGGGACGCGGGCATGAGCGAGCGCGTTGCGGCGTCTGGCTGGTGCGACCATCCCCGAGGACGAAAAAAGCGAACCGAAAAGCTCCCCGCAGAAGGGGGAGCACGAATGGGAGTGGAACAATTATGATGCCTTTGACTATGGCAAAAGCAGGCGATACCGTCACCATCCAGAAGATCACCGGCAAGGATGAAGTGCGTCTGCATCTGGCGGAGCTTGGTTTCGTGGTGGGCAGTCAGGTGACTGTCGTCAATGAGATCGCAGGCAACCTCATCGTTCAGGTCAAGGAGAGCCGTCTGGCCCTCGACAAGACGATGGCAAACCGCATTATGGTTGGCTGAGCAGCGGCAAAACGCTGTTTGGGAGACGCTCCGAAACTGGGATAGTCTCTGAATAGAAAGACAAGTAGAGGAGGATTTTTTATGAAGACTCTGAAAGACGTTAAGGTCGGCGAGACTGCCACCGTGGCGCGCCTGCACGGCGAAGGCCCGGTCAAACGCCGCATCATGGACATGGGCATCACCAAGGGTGTGGAGATCTATGTCCGCAAGGTGGCCCCTCTGGGCGACCCGATGGAGCTGACCGTGCGCAACTACGAGCTGAGCGTGCGCAAGGCCGACGCCGAAATGATCGAAGTCGTTTGATCGTAACGAGAGGAAAGGAGTTGCAATGAGCATTAAAATTGCACTGGCCGGCAACCCGAACTGTGGTAAGACTACCCTGTTCAACAATCTGACCGGCTCTAATCAGTACGTCGGCAACTGGCCCGGCGTTACCGTCGAGAAGAAGGAAGGCAAGCTGAAGGGCGAGAAGGATGTCATCATCCAGGACCTGCCCGGTATCTACTCCCTGTCTCCGTACACTCTGGAAGAGGTCGTCTCCCGTACTTACCTGGTCAAGGAGAAGCCCGATGCCATCCTGAACATCATTGATGGCACCAACATCGAGCGCAACCTGTACCTGACCACTCAACTCATCGAGCTGGGCATCCCCGTGGTCATGGCTGTCAACATGATCGACCTCGTCCGCAAGAACGGCGACAAGATCGACCTGAAGAAGCTGAGCGCCGAGCTGGGCTGTCAGGCTGTTGAGATCAGCGCCCTGAAGGGCGAAGGCACCGAGGCTGCTGCAAAGGCTGCTATGGCTGCTGCAAAGGCTGGAAAGGGCGGCGAGCTGCCCCACGTCTTCACCGGCAGCGTCGAGCACGCCATCGCGCACATCGAGGAGTCCATTCAGGGCAAGGTCGATGACCGCTTCCTGCGCTGGTACGCTGTCAAGCTGTTCGAGCGCGACGACAAGGTCATGGATGAGCTGAAGCTCTCCTCCGACCTGATCGCTCACATCGACCAGCACATCAAGGACTGCGAGGCTGAGATGGACGATGACGCCGAGAGCATCATCACCAACCAGCGTTACGCATACATCAATGGCGTCGTCGATAAGGCTGTCAAGAAGAAGGCCCGCGTCGAGCACCTGACCGTTTCCGATAAGGTCGACCAGATCGTCACCAACCGTGTGCTGGCTCTGCCCATCTTCGCAGTCATCATGTACCTGATGTACTCCCTGTCCATGGGTACTTCCATCGCCGACGGCGGCTGGGCCATCGGCACGTTTGCGACCGACTGGACCAACGACGTCCTGTTCGGTGAGATCGTCCCCAACGCGCTGGGCGGTTTCCTCGAGAGCATCGGCGTGGCGGGCTGGCTGTACGGCCTGATCATGGACGGCATCGTCGCCGGTGTCGGCGCGGTCCTGGGCTTCGTTCCCCAGATGCTGGTCCTGTTCTTCCTGCTGTCCATCCTGGAGGACATCGGCTATATGTCCCGTGTCGCCTTCATCATGGACCGTATCTTCCGTAAGTTCGGCCTGTCCGGCAAGAGCTTCATTCCCGTGCTGGTCGGCACTGGCTGCGGCGTCCCGGGCGTCATGGCTTCTCGTACCATCGAGAACGAGCGCGACCGCCGTATGACCATCATGACCACCTGCTTCATCCCCTGCGGCGCTAAGATGCCCATCATCGGCCTGATCGCAGGTGCTCTGTTCGGCGGTTCTTCTCTGGTGGCTGTCTCCGCTTACTTCATCGGCATGGCTGCCATCATCTGCTCCGGCATCATCCTGAAGAAGACCAAGGCCTTTGCAGGCGACCCTGCTCCCTTTGTTATGGAGCTGCCCGCATACCACATCCCCGCCTGGGGCAATGTCTTCCGTGCTACCTGGGAGCGCGGCTGGTCCTTCATCAAGCGTGCCGGCTCCGTCATTCTGGCTGCTACCGTCGTCCTGTGGTTCCTGCAGGGCTTCGGCTTCGAGAACGGCGCCTTCGGCATGGTCGAGGATCAGGACAACTCCGTCCTGGCTGCTATCGCAACCAAAGTCGCTTGGATCTTCGCGCCTCTGGGCTTCGGCAACTGGAAGGCTACCGTCGCTTCTGTCTCCGGCCTGATCGCAAAGGAGAACGTCGTCGGCACCTTCGGCGTCCTGTATCACTTCGGCGGCGAGGAGCTGTCTGAGAACGGCGACGAGATCTGGAGCCTCGTTGCTGCTGATTACACCGCTCTGAGCGCTTACGCATTCATGATCTTCAACCTGCTGTGCGCTCCCTGCTTCGCTGCTATGGGTGCGATCAAGCGTGAGATGAACAACGGCAAGTGGACGGCATTCGCTATCGGCTATATGTGCGCACTGGCCTACTGCTCCGCTCTGGTCGTGTACCAGCTGGGCGGCCTCATCACCGGTGAGGTCGGCTTCAACTTCTTTACCATCGTGGCTGCTGTCATCCTGGTGGCCTTCATCTACCTGATGGTACGTCCCAACAAGTATGTGAACGACAACGAAGTCAAGATCGACGTTTCCAAGATCAAGTAAAAAACTTCTCAAAACGCGCTGAAAGGAGTGCATTGTTATGATGGAGTTCCTGGCTGCTAATTTCAATCTGCCGACGATCATCGTCGGAGCCATCGTGTTTGGCGGTGTAGGCTGGATCACCTGGCACTCTCATAAGCATGGCGGCTGCAGTGGATGCAGCGGCGGCTGTGACGGCGGCTGCAGTGGAAACTGCAGCAGCTGCGGCGGTGGCTGCCACTGAGCGATCGCGTAGGAGAAGGGGGCGCGGGTCAAGGCTTTGGCCCGCGCCCCTTTTGTAAACCAAGAGTTTGTGTGATATAACGAAAAGAGAGTGATACGAGATGGAACTGACGCCAGCACACCTGCGGTACCTGCTCGCGATCTATGAGGTCTCGCAGACCCATCTTGACATCAGCTCCCGCAGCATCGCCGAGAAGCTGGGCGTGACCAAACCCTCGGTGGTGCGGGTGCTGAACCTGCTGATGGAGCGGGGGATGATCGTCAAGGAGTATTACGGCAAGATCTACCTCACCGACCGGGGCATCTTCGTGGCCCGGAAGGTCAAAAAGCAGCTGGACGAAGTGCTCGCGCACTTCCCTCCGGTGGAGGAAGCGCTGACCGATGAGGAGCGGTTCACCGCCGCCCTCGCCCTGACGGCGGCCCTGCCGGAACGGGTGTTCACCGGCCGGTACGACCAGCTGATGGGCGAAGAGGAAGCGCCCTCTGCCGCAGGCTGATGCCTTGAAATGCAAAAGAACCGGACTCCGCGGAGTCCGGTTCTTTTCGTATGCGGGTCCTCAGACCAGATAGCCCTCGAAGCAGTGGAGGTCTTCGGTCTTGACGATGCCTTCGAGGTAGAGGCCGTCTTCACGGTACTCCTCGAGCTGGACGCTGCCGCGCTCCCGCATGGGGGCGGCGAGGCCCAGCTTATCGTAGGGCAGGAGAACGCGGATGGTGTGGACGCGGTCGCTGAGGGTCTCATCCAGCTTGGCCAGCAGCTTGTCGAGGCCGTAGCCGGTCTTGGCGCTGGTGAGCAGGATGTCGGGGTCGAAGCTCAGCGCGCCGGGCTTGTCGCACTTGTTGTAGACGGTCAGGCGGGGGATGTCGGCGCAGTCGAGGCCGTCCAACACTTCGTCGGTGACGGCCAGCTGCTCCTCCCGCTGCTCATCGCCGGCGTCAGCCACCCGGACGATGACGTCCGACCATGCGGCCTCTTCCAGCGTGGACTTGAATGCTTCCACCAGATTGTGGGGCAGACGGGAGACGAAGCCGACGGTGTCCACCAGCAGCACGGCCATGCCGCTGGGCAGGACGAGCTTCCGGCTGGTGGGGTCGAGGGTGGCAAAGAGCATATCGGCCTCGGCGACGCTGGGGCCGCAGAGGGCGTTCATCAGGCTGGATTTGCCCACGTTGGTGTAGCCCACGAGGCTGACCACCGGCATTCCGGTCTTGGCGCGGGCTTTCCGGCTCTCGCCCCGGCGCTTTTCCATCTCGGCCAGCTTCTCAGCCAGTGCGTCGATGCGGGCGTGGACGTGGCGGCGGTCAAGCTCGAGCTTCGTTTCACCGGCACCACGGCGGGCGCCGCCGCCGCCGCCACCGCCGCCGCCCTGACGGCTCAGGCTTTCGCCCATGCCCTGCAGGCGGGGCAGACGGTAGCGCAGGAGGGCCAGCTCGGTCTGCAGCTTGCCTTCGTTGGTCACGGCACGGCTGCGGAAGATCTCGAGGATGAGCATGGTGCGGTCGATGACTTCGAGGCCGCCGAGGGCCGTGGAGATGTTGCGGATCTGGCTGCCGGTCAGCTCACCGTCGAAGACGGCGCACTCGGCCCCCAGCTCTGCTGCGGCCGCAGCGGCTTCTTCCAGCTTGCCGCTGCCCAGCACGATGCCGGTCTCAGGGGTCTGGCGCTTCTGGGTGACTTCGGCCACGGCCTCCATGTGGTTGGCCTCACACAGCGCAGCCAGCTCGGCAAGGCTGCGCTCGCAGTCCCACAGGCCCTGGTCGAGGGCGAGAAGGATGACCTTCGTCGGGGGAGTTTCAACTAAAATATCGTAAAGTTCGCTCAAAATGATTCCTTTCTGTTATTCGTTTGGAGAATATAGCGATTCGTAGTGTTCTCGCGTCAGGGCATAGCACTTGCAGGGGATCGCTGTACCGTCGAATTTGTGGTAGACGGCCTCGTGGTCGTAAACAAAGCCTGCTTTCATCATGACCTTGCCGCTGGCGGGGTTCTCCACGGCGTGGGAGCAGGCAAGCCAATTACTGTCTGTATTCTTGAACCAGTATTCTACCAGAGCGTTCAGGGCCTCGGTGGTGCAGCCTTTGCCCCACCATGCTCTGCCGATGCAGTAGCCCGGTTCCCAGATGCCCTCGGAGAGGTCAAATCCCGGCCATTCATTTCGCTGTGCCGGTTCTCCCAGCAGGCTGTTGTAGAGGCTGATGGAGCCAAACACCTGTCCGGTGGCCTTTTCCACGATGGCCCACTGATAGTAGTCCTCGTTGGGATAGAGCAGCGCCCATGCACTCAGAAGCTCCTGCGTCTCGGCCACATCCTTGTGCGGCGTCCAGCGCAGCCAGCGGGTGACCTCCGGGTCGTTGGCCCAGTTCGAGTACATCATCGGGGCATCCGACGGCATAAGGCGGCGCAGAAGCAGCCGCGGCGTTTCGATCTCCTGTGTGCCGGCGTGGCGCATGATACATTCCTCCCAACCATTGTAAATATGCATAGAATAGCACAAAACCGGCTTCGACGCAAGCAAAATGGGCTGCTTCGGGGCAAAAATGCTTGACAAGTGCGCAAACTTCATTAAACTGAAGATGACTGCACAAAAATTCTCCCCGGCAAAGGGCCGGGGAGAATGCTCATGTTGGAAGAACATCCGCCCGCAGGATAGCCTGCCAGTCGCTGTGACCATACAGGAAGCGGAGGATGTGGACGGTCTGGGTGGAAGAGTCGACTTTATAAAATGCAAGATAGTTTTGAACTGGAATGAGCCGGATTCCCAAAGAGGAAAGAAATGGGTCATTCACAAGTGAAAAACGCTGTGGGAAGGTGTCAAGAGAACGGAATTTCTTCCATGCGATGGCAACCAGCTTGTCGGCAGCAGAGGGATTTTTCAAGGTCAGGTCGATATAGTCGAAGGCATCTGCAAGGTCATGCTGAGCAGAAGCGGCAACATCGATAACGTAGTTCATCGAAGACTCCTTCTGTTTTGCAGTTCCTGCATGAACTCATCCAGCGGGCGCGTTCTTCCCGCCGCCACGTCATCCAGACCTTCCTGCAATTTTGCGTACAAATCGAACCGGGCTGTCAGGGCCTCGTAGGTCTCGATGCTCATCACGGCAAGGTCGCCTTTGCCGTTTTTGGTGATGAACACCGGCTCGGCGTAGTCGTGGCAGAAGGTGGAGATCTCATTGTAGTTGTTGCGCAGGTCTGCGCTGGAACGAATCTTGGGCATCCAAAAGCACCTCACTTTCATACAAAAATTATACCTGAATTTCTTTATAAAATCAAGGAAAATAAAAAAGGAGAACCTTTCTATGACGGACATCCGAGAGTATCTTGCCCACAAGCCGCTTTTGTTCGACGGCGGAATGGGTACCTATTATAAAGCGGCACCGGGCGCGGACTGCGAAATGGCCAACCTCACCGACCCCGAGGGCGTGAAGAAGGTCCATGCGGAATATCTGGCCGCAGGTGCGCAGGCCATCAAGACCAACACCTTCGGTCTGCCCCGGATGGCGGCGGCACAGATGCCGGGCTGGGAAGAGCTGGCCGAGGCGGGCTTGAAACTGGCCTGTGATGCTGCCGCCGAGAAGGACGCCGCCGTCTTTGCTGACCTCGGCCCGGCCCCGGACACCGAAGCTGCCCCGGCCAGCAGCGCCTACGGCCTTGTGGCGCAGCAGTTCGCCGCACTGGGTGCAAAGAACTTTCTGTTCGAGACGCTCAGCTCCGATGTAGGCATTGTGGAGGCGGTAAAGGCACTGCGTGTGGCCGTGCCGGACGCCTTTGTCATGGTGTCCTTCGCGGTGCTGCCGGACGGCTACACCCGCGAGGGCCTGCTGTTCCGCGACCTGCTGCGCCGGATGGAGCAGAGCGGCGTGGTGGACGCCGTGGGCCTGAACTGCGTCTCGGCCCCCGGCGCGATGAAGAAACTGGTGCAGGGCCTTGGCGAGACGCTGCTGCCCCTGTCGGTGATGCCCAACGCGGGCTATCCGGTGGTCACCCGGGCGCGGGTGCTGTATCAGGGCAAGCCTGAGTATTTTGCCCGGGAGATGGGGCAGATCGCCGCTGCGGGCGTCCGTATTTTGGGCGGCTGCTGCGGTACGACGCCCGCCCACATCGCGGCCCTGCGTGCAGAGCTGGATGCCCTGCCCCAGCAGACCGAAGCCGCTCCGGCAACGAAACTTTCCACCGGGACTGCACCGGCAGTGGAAAAAGATGATGCCTTCCTGCGGAAACTGAACGCAGGCGAGAAGGTCATCGCCATTGAACTGGATTCGCCCCGGGTGGCCGACCTGAGCGGCTATCTGGACGGCGCACGGCGGCTGCAGGCCGCAGGCGCTGACCTGCTGACCATCGCCGACTGCCCCATCGCACAGGCCCGGATGGATTCCTCCCTCGTGGCCTGCCGGGTACACCGGGAACTGGGAATGTGTGCTCTGCCCCACATGACCTGCCGCGACCGCAACCTCAACGCCACCAAGGCCCTTCTGCTGGGCCTTTACGCCGAGGGCGTGCGGGAGGTGCTGGCTATCACCGGCGACCCCATCCCCACCGCAGAGCGGGACGAGGTGAAGAATGTCTACCAGTTCAACTCCCGCAAGCTGGCCCAGTACATCGTCTCGCTGGCCGGGGAGGGTCGGGAGATGCCCTCGGCCATGACCGTCTTTGGTGCGCTGAACCTCAACGCCCGGAACTTTGACGTGGAGCTGCGCCGGGCCGTGGAAAAGCTGGAAAATGGGATGTCGGGCTTCCTGACCCAGCCGGTGCTGTCGGCACAGGCGGTGGAGAATCTCCGCAAGGCCCGTCAGACACTGGGTGAACGGGCTAAAATTCTGGCCGGCATCATGCCCGTGGTCAGCCAGCGGAACGCAATCTTTATGGAAAACGAGATCAACGGCATCCATGTGGAGGAGGACATCATCCAGCGCTTCGCGGGCCTCGACCGGGAGCAGGGCGAGGCGCTGGGCCTTGAGGTGTCGATGCAGATGGCCCGGGAGGCTCTGCCCTACGCCGACGGCTTCTATCTCATGACCCCCTTCAACCGTGTGGCCCTGATGGAGCGGCTCATTGCCCGGCTGAAAACGGAGCTTCTGGACGCGGAAGGGTGAGAAGAAAAAATCTGCCTGACGCAGGGAGCGAAGGCCCCGCACAAGGATGTGAAAATTTTGTTCCGGACAAAAAGAGATTGACAAAACGCACAAAAAACGCTATATTCTTTTTATAAATGCAAGGAAAAAGAGTGTGTGTCGTTTTCGCCATCCAGAGAGCCGGGGGCTGCTGAAAACCCGGTATGGCGGTGCGGCGTGCTGTCGCTTTTGAGCAGAGGCGGGGAAACAAGAGTAGTCGCCTCCGGGTCTGCCCCACGTTATCGGGGCATCAAGGGGCATGCGGCAGAAAGCCGTGTGCAATTTGGGTGGTACCGCGGTTATATTACAGCCGTCCCATGGAACGCTCCGTGGGGCGGCTTTTTTCGTCCCACTCCAATTATTCATCTGGGAGGATACTATGAAAGAACTTGCAAAACAGTATGATCCGAGCCAGGTGGAAGACCGCATCTACCAGTTCTGGCTGGATGGCGGCTGCTTCCACACCAAGGCCGACCCCGACAAGAAGCCCTACACCATCGTGATGCCCCCTCCGAATGTCACCGGCCAGCTCCACATGGGCCACGCCGTGGACAACACCATGCAGGACATCCTCATCCGCACCAAGCGGATGCAGGGCTATGCCGCCCTGTGGGTGCCTGGCACGGACCACGCTTCCATCGCTACGGAGGCCAAGGTCGTGGAGGCCATGCGTGCTGAGGGCCTGACCAAGGAAATGGTGGGCCGCGACGGCTTCCTGGAGCGCGCCTGGGCCTGGAAGACCAAGTACGGCAACCGCATCGTCAGCCAGCTCAAGAAGCTGGGCAGCAGCTGCGACTGGGAGCGTGAGCGCTTCACCATGGACGAGGGCTGCTCTGAGGCTGTCAAGGAAGTCTTTGTCCGCCTGTACGACAAGGGCCTCATCTACCGCGGCAACCGCATGGTCAACTGGTGCCCCCACTGCAACACCTCCATTTCCGACGCCGAGGTGGAGTATGAGGAAAAGGACGGCAGCTTCTGGCACCTGCTCTACCCGGTCAAGGAGACCGGCGAGATGCTGGAACTGGCTACCACCCGTCCCGAGACCATGCTGGGCGATACCGCTGTTGCCATCAACGGCGATGACCCCCGCTATGCTCATCTGCACGGCTGCCATGTCATCCTGCCCCTGCTGAACAAGGAGATCCCCATCGTCTGCGACGAGCACGCCGACATGACCAAGGGTACCGGTGTCGTGAAGATCACCCCGGCCCACGACCCCAACGACTTTGAGGTCGGCCTGCGCCATGACCTGCCCATCGTCCGCGTCTTCACCTACGACGGTCGCATGACCGGCGCTGCCGATAAGGCTGCTGCCGATGCTCTGTTTGCTGCAGGCAAGAACACCGTCAACGAGCCTCATGTGCTGGACTGCGGCAAGTATGCCGGCATGACCACCCTCGAGGCCCGCAAGGCCATCCTCGCGGACCTGAAGGAGGGCGGCTTCCTGAAGGAGATCGAGCCGCTGAAGCACGAGGTCGGCACCTGCTACCGCTGCCACTCCACCATCGAGCCCATGGTGTCCAAGCAGTGGTTCGTCAAGATGGAGCCTCTGGCCAAGCCCGCCATCGAGAGCGTGGAGAAGGGCGACATCAAGTTCGTGCCGGAGCGCTTCACCAAGAACTATATGAACTGGATGAAGAACACCCGCGACTGGTGCATCAGCCGCCAGCTGTGGTGGGGCCACCAGATCCCGGCCTGGTACTGCGACGACTGCGGCGAGACTGTGGTCGCCAAGAGCGCACCCTGCACCTGCCCCAAGTGCGGCGGCACCAGGCTCACCCAGGACCCCGATACCCTCGACACCTGGTTCTCTTCCGCTCTGTGGCCCTTCAGCACTCTGGGCTGGCCCAATGAGGAGAGCGAAGACCTCAAGTATTTCTATCCCACCAACACCCTCGTCACCGGCTACGACATCATCGGCTTCTGGGTCAGCCGCATGATCTTCTCCGGTCTGGCTTACACCGGCAAGGCTCCCTTCGACACCGTCTGCATCCACGGCATCGTCCGCGACAGCCAGGGCCGCAAGATGTCCAAGAGCCTTGGCAACGGCATTGACCCGCTGGAAGTCATCGCCCAGTACGGCGCTGACGCCCTGCGCTTTATGCTGGTGGACGGCTCTACCCCGGGCAATGACATGCGCTACAGCGAGAAGAAGGTGGAGGCTGCCCGCAACTTTGCAAACAAGCTGTGGAACGCTACCCGCTTCGTGCTGATGAACCTGCCCGAGGACTTCCAGCCCGGCCTGCCCGGCGAGGAGAAGCTGGACATGAGCGATAAGTGGGTGCTGACCAAGCTGAATCAGGTGGCCGGCGCCATGAGCGACAACCTCGACCACTACGAGATGGGTCTGGCCGCTGCCAAGATCAACAGCTTCATCTGGGACGTCTACTGCGACTGGTTTATCGAGATCGCAAAGCCCCGCCTGAACTCCGGCGACGCCGAGCAGGCCGACACTGCCCGCCGCGTGCTGGTGTATGTGCTGGACAAGGCCCTCAAGCTGCTGCACCCCTTCATGCCCTTCATCACCGAGGAGCTGTATCAGGCTCTGCCCGGCTCTGCCGAGACCATCATGACCCAGAGCTGGCCCACCTTCGATGAAGCTCACAACTGGGCCGACGAAGAGGAAGCTTTCGAGAAGGTGATGGACTACATCAAAGCCGTGCGTACCATGCGCACCGAGATGAACGTCCACCCCGCCAAGAAGACCAGCATGATCATCGAGACGGCTGACCCGGCTCCCTTCCAGAGCGCCGAGGTCTATCTGGCAAAGTTCGCCTTCGCCACCGATGTGACCTTCACCGAAAAGTATGAGGGCAGCACCGACGGCATGGTGCAGGTGTCCACCCACGCCGCCCGCGGCTTCATCCCCATGATGGAGCTCATCGACCGCGACAAGGAGCTGGCCCGTCTGAACAAGGAAAAGGCCAAGGCCGAGAAGGAACTGGCCATGTTCGAGAACCAGCTCAACAACCCCAAGTTCGTCGAGCGCGCTCCCGCCGCTCTGGTGGAGGACATCCGCAATAAGCACGCCAAGAGCCAGGACAAGCTTGCCAACATTGAGCAGAGCATCAAGGCTCTGGGCTGATGCGGGAAACGGGTCCTGATATGCAAAAAACTTCTCCCTGGCTCATTGCGGTACGAGTCATCTTTACCTTTGCGCTTATCGCCTGCATCGTATTCATCTTCTCCAACTCCATGCAGATCGGTGACGTCTCGGAAACGGCAAGCGGACGAGTATTGCTTCTGATGAAAAAGGTGTTCACCCGTCTGGGAATGCCCGGCGCGGCGAACCACCTGACAGACCACATCGTGCGCAAGCTGGCGCATTTCTGCGAGTATGCGCTGGAAGGCTTCCTGCTCACCCTCTGCCTGCGGGTCTACACCCGGCACTTTTTCGTTCACATCTCGTGGCCGATCCTGGGCGGTCTGCTCACGGCCCTGACGGACGAGACCATCCAGATGTTCAGCGATGGCCGGAGCAGCCAGCTCACCGACGTCTGGCTGGATTTTTCGGGCGGGATGGCCGGTATTCTGGTGGGCCTGTTCTGTCTGGCCCTGTGCAGGATGTGCTGGCTGCTCTACAAACATCGAAACGAGGATTGACGCAATGACCATCGAACAGGCAAACGAATATTTTTCTTCTCTGCCCGAGGGCTTTGCCCCGGCGGAGGAGCTGCGCGCTGCCCTGACGGCGGATGTCCAGAAGGTGCAGTTCGTCGGTGTGGCCGGCACGGCAGGCAAGACCGCTGCTGCCGGTCTGCTGGCGGCTATCCTGCGGGAGGCGGCGTTCCACGTCGGCTTCTACCGCGCCGGCTGTGAGCCGCTGTCGGCCCGCATCGCCATCGGCGGCGTGTCGGTGGACCCGGTGCTGCTCTGTCAGGCTGCTGAGGCTCTCAATGCCGCAAAGCCTCTGCCCCGTGAGGCGGCAGAGCTGGCGGCGGCTGCCCGCTGCTTTGGTGCGGCAGGCTGCAAGCTGGCAGTGGTGGAGCTGCCGGATGCCGGTCTGGCATCGGCCCTGCCCAATATGCCGGTCTGCGCCGTCACGGCCATCGGCCCGGACGGTGTGAGCCGCTCGGTGGAGCGTCTGGCCGCGCTGGCCGCAGGCGTCATGCGGAAGGACGCCGTCTGCGTCACCGCGCCGGAGCAGCCGAAGGCTGTTCTGAGTGAGCTGGTGGTGGCGGCGGCTAAGGCCGAGTGCGAGCTCGTCGTCCCCGACGCCGAGGACATCACCTTCCTTGAGGCGGAAAAGTTCACCAGTAAGGTGGACTACGGCGGATACACCGCCCCTCTGGCCTTCCTGGGCCGTCACGCGGCGGGCAATGCCGCCGTCGCGGTTGAGCTGGCGCTGGCCCTCTGGCGCAAGGGCTTTGAGATCCCCGATGAGGCCATTCTGGCGGGCCTTGCCGCTGTGGAGAACCGCAGCAGCATCCGCGTCCTGTCCCAGAAGCCCCTCATCATCCTTGACGCCTGCCGTACTCCGCAGCAGGCTGCAGCCCTTCTGCGCGTCCTCAATATGGCCAAGGTGCGCCACATGAGCGCCGTGATCGGCCTGACGGAGGAGGAAGGCGCGGAGTCGTTCCTTGCCGCACTGGAGACCGGACTGACTTCGGAAGAGCAGAAGAAGGACAAGAGCACCATGCCCGGCATGGGCGAGAACCCCTTCGACAAAGTCTTCCTCGTCGCCCCGGCGGGAACGGAAGCGGCGCTGGCAGAGCGCCTGACCGAAAAGGCACGGTATCACTTCGACGCGGTGTTCTGCCCGACGCTGGCCGAGGCCGTGGAGCAGGCGAAAGCCAACAGCCGCCGCGGCCTGCTGGTCTGCGGCAGTGAGGCCATCGCCCTCGAGGCGGAAAAGCTGCTGAGCGACACCGTTCTCTAAAAAATAACCCGAAAGACCTGTACACTGAAAAGGTGTACAGGTCTTTTCTTTATGCCAGAAAAAAAGGAGATGAGGATATGGCGACAGTGACCTTCAGCGCGGCGGACGATGTGCTCTACGCCTATCTGGCCGGCGAGATCGACCACGACGCGGCGCAGGGGCTTCGCATCCAGCTGGACGACGCCCTGCTCACCCGCAGCCCGCGCATTCTGGTGATGGACCTCGGCGGAGTGGGGTTCATGGATTCGTCGGGCATCGGGCTGATACTGGGGCGGCAGCGCTGCGCCCGGACGCTGGGCGGCAGTCTGCGCATCCAGCACGCGCCGGAACAGCTCCGGCGGGTCTTACAGCTTGCAAGCATCCCCTGCACCGAGCCGGGCGGGGAAGTATCAGGAGGGATATAAATGAAAGCGGAAAACAGTGCAAAGATCCAATTTGATTCGCTCAGTGCAAACGAGGCTTTTGCCCGGGGCGCAGCGGCGGCCTTTCTGGCTCGGTATGACCCCACCGTGCCGCAGCTGGCCGACATCAAGACGGCGGTGTCCGAGGCGGTGACCAACTGCATCGTCCACGCCTACCCGGATGCCATTGGCCCGGTGACCCTGAGCATCGCCGTCTACCCGGAGCGGCTGGTGAAGATAACAGTAACGGATAAGGGCATCGGCATCCCGGACGTCGAAAAGGCTATGGAGCCTCTTTTCACCACCGGCAACCCGGAAGAGCGCTCCGGTCTGGGCTTTGCGGTGATGCAGAGCTTTATGGATAAGGTCAAAGTGTCCTCTCAGCCCGGAAAGGGGACGCGGGTGGTGTTGACCAAGCGTCTGGATGAGCGCTCTACATAATAAAGAGAAAGAGGGCGTCGCAATGGTAACGGACAAGACCCGGCGGAGCGCATTCATCGAGCAGAATCTGGGGCTGGTGCATTCCTGCGCCGGACGGTTCCGGGGGAGAGGCATTGAATACGACGACCTCTACAGCGCCGGCTGTATGGGGCTGGTAAAAGCGTACGACGGCTTTGATGAGTCGCGTGGCGTCTGTTTTTCCACCTACGCCGTGCCGGTCATTCTGGGCGAGATCAAAAAGCTGTTCCGGGACGGCGGCACTGTAAAGGTGAGCCGGTCACTCAAAGAGCTGAACCTGCGCATCAATGCAGCCCGGGAGCATCACAGCAAGCTTTGCGGAGCAGAGCCTACTCTGTCGCAGCTGGCAGAGGAGCTGGGGGAAAGCGTGGAGAATATCACGCTGGCCATCCAGGCGGCGCAGCCTGCGATGAGTCTGACGCCGGAGAACCGGGAAGAGGGCGACCGTCAGATGGATATTCCGGTAGAGTCGCCGGAGGAAGAGCTTGCAGATAAGATAGGGCTGGCGGAGGTATTGAAGAGCCTGCCCGAAGAGGACAGGCTTATTATCCAGCTGCGTTTCTATGGGGGCAAGACCCAGAGCGATACGGCAAAACTGCTCCATACCACGCAGGTACAGATCTCACGGCGGGAGCGCAAGATATTAAAGGTGATGCGGGACAGGCTGTTGGACGAATGATGGACAGAGCGGCCAAATCTGAGAGAAAAAACTGGGCAAAAGGACGAACCGCAAAATAATTCAAAAAAAGTGAAAAAAGGACTTGCTTTTTGAGGGGGTCTGTGCTAAAATACATTACTGTCAGGCGGACGTCTGACACAAAAACCTCCGAAAAAGCGACAGGAAAAGTACGAAGGCCTATTGGTTCTCCTAAGAACTTCAAAAAATCTTCAAAAAAGTGCTTGACAATCTGGTGCTTCGGTGGTAAAATAAGTAAGCTGTCAGCCACTTGGCTGAGGCGCTACAGGACCTTGAAAATTGAACAATATCGAAAAACTTGTAACGGAACCTATTTTCGTGTTGGAAAAACACGTTAAACAATTCCAAACAAAGTAATTCACACAGGACGCAAGCGATTGCGTGCTGAGCG
>NZ_CABVEW010000006.1:0-200109 GCF_902497445.1 Faecalibacterium sp. Marseille-P9312 | reverse complement strand
AACTCTGTTCCAGTCGATGGTCAGCCCTTGGATAAACAGATCATTCATACAGTACTCCTTACTATATAATGTAGGAGAACGCTTAGTTCCGCTCAAACCCAAGATAGCGGGTGCCCTGAAAACTCAGTTTTCCGATGTCGCCCTGCACGAGCAGACCATAATCGCTTCCGTCCACTTCAAATTCCATCCGGTCTCCGCTTTCTACCTGAAAGGTCACATAATAGGAAGTGTAGGTGCTGGTTCTATATCCATGTGCACCAGACAAATCCCCAGCGTTTGCAGCGTCGGAATGCGAAATATCAGTTCGCTTTGCTACCACTGCTGCTGGAACAGATAGACGGGGTGAGTGGTTGTTTTTGTTCCATGTGCGAAGATTTGAAATCAGCGTAAAAATAAATAGACACATCAATCCGAAAAAGATAAGTGGGAATACTATGCTGAACACAGTGTTAAACCAGCCAAAAAACATATTACTCCTCCAAAATTTCCTCCAGCAGGTCTTTTACATCGTCCAGAAAAGATTCTTCTCCGAGGGTGTTCACCTTGAAGAACACCGCTTGACTGCCGCCCGCTGTAATTGCAGACAGCCGAATCGGGCTATCTCCATTCTGGAACATGGTCAGTGTCAGACTCAGGCGGTTGCCGCCCATCATGCTGTACCGTTCAAACACACGGACACTGCACCGGGCATCGCCCTCTTTGAAATCACTGCCTGCCTCTAAATCTGCCGACCAACTGCTGTCCGGGATTTCTTGTTCCAGCTTCCGAAGCAACTTGTCAAAATTCTTGTTTCGGATGGTCTTTTCAAAGATTGCCATAATGGTTCCTCCGTTCTGACAATTAAAAATCAGTCCCTTATTTTTGATACGAGCAGAGCCACAGGAAAATTGCGGAGAAATCGCTTGAAGAGAGGAATTTTGTCTAATTTGATTATAGCATATCTTTTGGAAGAACAAAATACTTTATGTACGCCGCCCGCAGGCGGCAAAAGTCAGTCCGGGGGAAATTCCAGTTCGGCAAACTCTGCATCGGTCAGCAGTTTCAGTTTTTCGATAACGCCCTCCGACAGTTCCCGTAGAGCGGTCTCGTCCGGCATCAGATAGCATTGCATGAGCCGCAGTTCGTGGATAAGCCCCAGCTGGGTGCCGGTGTTGTAGAGCATCATCAGCATGAGTTCCTCATGGTCAAAGTTCATGTTCAGTCCTCACTTTCCGACAGACGGTGGGATTGCACTCCGGGGCATCGCACTTCTCTTTGAGATTTTGCAGGACAGAGGTGCGTTCCGGCTGCTTGTCCAGAAAACCCTGTAAATCCTTGAAGCCGATGCTGTCCACATAATGCACAGACACCTCGCCATTGCGTTTAAGTGCGATCACATCGCTGACGGACAGGCTGTGTCCATGATAATCCGTTGGGCGGGCGCAGCTGAATTTCTGGTACAGTTGTTCCAGTAACTCCGCTTGCGGAACGCTGCGCTTTCCTTCCGGGAGATTGCCCCGGTACAGGATTTCGTAATTTTCAATGGACGGAGCAATGTTCTGCTTATTCAGATAGCGCATGGCGGCAAATCGGAGCGCAGGGTCTGCATCCTGATGCAGCTGCATGACCAGATAACAGTCGTGGCCGCTTTGCTGGAATTGCTTCATACGGTATGACTGTATCTCATTTCGGTCTGCAAGTTTCTGGGTAAACTCCTCTTGCGTGAGCGGAATGCAGTCCTTGTTCCGTAGGTTGTGGGTGTACATAATTTCGTCCCGCACTTCTTCGATCATCAGTTCGGGCGCGTCAATTTTTCCGCGCTCCAACAGGCAACAGTCGCCCTGATAGAGAGCATAATTCCATGCGCCATCCTCTGCCTGCACGGTGAGGTAATAGTCATATTCCAGATTCCACGCCCACTGCTCCTGCTGTGTCAGCGGCTCCGGCTCCACGATGGCATGACTGCGCGCCATGCGCTCTGCAAATTCACAGATGTGCTGCACTGTGGACCCAATCTTCATGTGATAGTCATCGAGATATTCGACCACCTCGGAACGCTGGTGCCCATCCGGGAAAGTCATCTGCACAACGCCGCCGTCCGGCACACGGAACAGAGCGTCATCCAGTTCAAGATATTTCCGCCCCAGTTTTTCATCCCGCAGCCTCCGGAACTCACGTTCAATTTTGTCGCGCTCACAGGCAGCCCGCTGGTAGCGAGGTGTCTTCATCAGCTCCGTCCATATTGGACGTACTATTTTGTCGTAGTAGGTCAGCATAAAATCTTTATCCATAGGCATTCTCCTTTTGAAATATGTTGGTGGGTAAAAACAAAAGCGCATCTTCCATTCATCAAGAGTGGAAGTTGCGCTTTTACGTTATATCGTATTTTATTGTGAATTGGGATGCGATACATCTGAACCCCATGTGAGTTGCATCTCAAGGGCCTGTAGCTCACTTGTCCGCCAACCATATTACGCCCCAAACTGCATCATCTTGAAAATCCGCGGCTTGGAGACCATACTTGCGAGCGAGAAAGGTCGTTTGGATGGCGGAACATTTTATACAGACGAATATACGTTGATTTTTCTTTTCTCGCAGTGCATAAGGTGTGCATAAAAGCGATATTGCTGGGAGAGCGTTCGGTTCGCATCCGAGAGGTCAAGGGTTCGAATCCCTCTAGGTCCACTTTTAGCAGCAGCGTAATTTTAACGCTGCTGCTTTTCTTTTGCGTACACATAAGTCACACGCTGGCTTTGTGACCCAGAGGGATTCGAACAGCACGGCCCTGCCGCAGGCAGGGCAAGCAACCAACTCAGTTCCCAGAACCATAAGCAGGAGAAGCGAAGCCGTCCTTATTTTCTGTTTCATTGCAGGGTCTCCTATTCTTTATCCAGTGATCCAGAAATTGCATCTGCTCTTTCGTATGAAACCAATGCTCTCCGCCCGGCATAACGGTCAGCTCTGCGTTGTTCTTTTCCGCAAAGGCTTTTATGGTTTCCATGGAGGTCAGAGCATCCTTTTCCCCATACAAAATGCGGGTAGGGATTTTCCATGAAATCGGATGCTCTCGGACATAGCAGAGATATTTCCACGACAGCGTTTCTCCAAATGTCGTGGGAATTTCCAGTTTCTCTGCAAGTTCTGCTTCGGAGACGTCAGCCCATTGCATCATGTTGCAAATCAGTTGCTCCATATCAACTACTGGAGAAATAAAATAAGCGGTATCCACCAATTTCTCATTCAACGAGGACAAAGATAAAAACGCACCAATGCTATTTGCCACCAGTGTGAGCTTCCCGCAGCGTTTCCGCACTGCCGTAAAAAATCCGGAAAATTCCTCCGTGGCTTCCCATGGAGATTGTGCGTGGTAGTCGAAACCAATTACTTCACAATTAGGGAATAGGGCTTTATAATGCTCGGCCTCTTGTGCCGAACCGCCCTTTCCGTGAACATATACAACAATTTCTTCCATATAAAATCCTCCAAAAAACGCAGCGCACCCCAATTCTATGGGCTGCACTGCGTCTGAGCGTCTAGCGTCTGGCTTGATTCAATTATTCTGCCGCCAATTTCAAAAATTTCTTGTCCGACTGGATGCTCTGGGTCACAAACTTCCCATCCCGGAACAACGCGTATGTTGTGACAGGTGCAGGCACATTCTGGGCCGTCTCCTTCTCGGTGATGTGAACGGCTTTGAACGGGATCCCATGTTCCTTTGCGACCTCCTGCACCTTTGGCACCCAATAATAGGTGTAGGGGCACTGGTCGGTATAGTAGAGGACAAAGCCGTTTTCCTCCACCTTGGGATGCTTGGCACAGTCCTTGAATTTTGGCGGCCGGGCATTCTCTGCAAGGGGCAGGCACATGAGGTTGATGCCGCAATCGGAGATGTCTGAGACCTTGAATCCCTTATGGGTCAAAAACTTGGAGTCGGCGAGAAATTCCCGTTTACGTCCCTCTGCACACAGAATGCAAACGCCGTTTTTGCCCTGCGCCTTGGCATCCCGAAGGCATTCTTCCAGCAGATCGCTGGAATAGCCGTGACCTTTCAAGGAACCGGAGACCCACAGACAGTTGATATAAAGCCAGCCTGCTGCATCAATGGGTACCCATGCGTTTTCTGCCGGGATGTACTCGATAAAGCATTTGCCGCGCTCTGCACTGCGGTAAAAAACAAGTCCCTCCTCAAAGCGCTGCTTGAGCCATTCTTTCTTGGCAAAGCTCTGTTTGCCGGACATGGCACAACAGATGTGTTCCTTGTCGATGTTTTCTTTGGTAACTCTGATATAGTCCATCGAAGCACTCTCCCCTATCTTTGTACTTTTTCATGCCTTCTCCGACACAGTTTCTTCCAGTTTTCCATCGGTGCCGCAGAGCACTTCTCCGACACAGCGACCTTTTCGTTTTTGGCTGCGGCTTACCGCATCCGTCCATCGCCGCCCATCAAGGCAGTCATTTCCTCAATATAATCCAGCGGGAACGGCGGAGCGCACAGCGGCTTCATGGCAATGCTCATGAGCTTCATGGGGTTGTCGTCTGCCGCCGCACGGTCTCCCATGCAGCGGCTTTTCAAAAGTTATAGCTTATTCTCCCAGCGCCGTCTCGATGTTCGCCAGCACCTTCTGGCTCAGCAGAACGAAAGCCTGCCTGGTGCGGCCTGCCGAGACACCCGGGCTGTGGACATTGGGCCGCCGGAAGAAGCCCTCGCTGACGGGGCCTGCGGCGGCGTAGGTATCACAGAAGAAGTGGGTGCCGGGCTTATCCAGCCACTTTTCCAGCGCGGCGGAGTCAAAGCCGGGGCCGATGGAGGTATTGAAAAGGACTTTCCCCTCCCCCAGCGCCTCGAACTCCGACTCACCCAGGAGCAGGACATTCTTGTTCAAACAGGTAAAGACCACTTCGCTCTCCCGGAGCAAAGCGTCCAACGGCTTATACTTCATGCCTGCGGCCTCGGCGTCGGGCTTATGGCTGCGGCTGTAGTAGGAGATGTCCGCGCCGAGGAAGGTCAGTGCATCGGCGATCATCCGGCCCGAGACGCCCAGACCCACGATACCCACCTTGAGGCCGTAAATCTCCACCGGCTCGTCGTGGAGCATCGGCATCCCGAAGCCGTGGAGCAGGCCGGTCAGCTCGTGGAGGACGTACTCCACCACGCCGCGGTCGCCGTAGTCCCGGATGCCCAGCACCTTGATGCCCTTTTCCCGGGCAAAGGCGATGTCCACATTGGCGCTTTCCTCCGAGTAGAGGCTGCAGCACATCCCGATGTAGCGCAGGTTCGGGCAGCGCTCGATGACGTTTTTGCCCATGCGGGAGGTATAGCTCAACAGCGCCGCGTCGGCGTCTCCGATGCGGCGAACAATTTCTTCGTCGTCGGCGGGAATATCGCGGTAAAGCTCGACCTGCTCGGCGTACTGATGCAGCGCTTCCTCTGCTGTGGGGATGAGGCTGACCGGCTCGATGGCCACCAGTTTCTTGAACATGAGGCTCCCTCCTTTTTAATAGAAGCAGACCGGCGAGGCGAGGTTGCGCAGAAGAGCCACGGCGCTCCAACCGGCGATGGCACTGGTGGACGAGCAGATGTCCACCACGGCCTTCACGCCCTCGATCTCGGCAGTGATGCAGTGGTCGTCGCCCACCCAGCCGGGTACGGAGTGCATGGTCACGCCGGTGATGTCGGGGCCGGTGGTGGCCAGCGAGGTGGCCACAGCGACGTTGACCCGGCGCGGGAAGGTTGCGATGGCTTCCTTGGCGCTGCCGGTGAAAACGGTAGTCTTCTCGGTGTCGGTCAGCAGATGGTCGGCCCAGACGGGGGTGTTGCGGAAGCCCTTCGCACCGGTGTGGGTCTCGATGCCGGCCTTCTCGTCCAGCTTCAGGGCCTCGGCCATGAGAGTGACGGTCTGCAGCACATCGAAGCCGCCGATGGCGCCGCTGGCCAGATGCACCTTTGCGCCGCCCTCCCGGGCCGCCTGCTTGACCTCTTCATAAAACGCAAGATCCGCAAATGCACCGATGGACAGCACCACGAGGTTCACGCCCCGGCGCAGCACCGGAACGGCCATTGCACGCACCGCTTCCACCGAAGCGGCTTCCACGATGTATTCTGGCTCCAGCGCCAGCAGAGCGTCCACGTCCGCGCAGGCCGCACACCCCACGCTTGCCGCCGTCTTCTCTGCCGAAGCGAAGGTGCGGCTGGTGACGCCCACCAGCTCGTAGTCTTCCAGCAGGCCCTTCTTCCACGCATCGGCCACGATATTGCCGAGGAAACCACAGCCCACGATGCCAAATTTCGTTTTCATGTTTCCGTTTCTCCTTTTTCCCGCCGGGTTGGCGGATTTTTCTTTTCCAGTATACCATGCCTTGTGCAGAAAAGCAAAAGCCGGCATTTTTCATAGTTTTTTGTCATTCACGCACAAAAAGCAGCATTTCACGCAGGTTTGCTTGCTTACTTCCCCAGAAGTGCTATAATTGTATCAATCAAACGTCCATATTTTTTCAACATCCAAAGGAGGTTTTTGTATGCTGTCTTATCGTAAGCTTGCGATGCGTGTTCTGGGTCGCCCCCTCCATACGGGGGGGGTATCAATTCGCCTCGTCCGGCCTCTCAGCGGGCAGCAGCGTTTATCCTGACCGCCGCAATGCTCACCACCCTTGCCGCCCCGGCCTTTGCAGGGACATGGTACATCGAAAATGGTGACATTACGATTTCGGCAGGCGAGACCGGCAACGACGTCACCCAGAACAATAAGACCACCTACGGCGACACCGGCACCATCATCACCGGCACGTCGGATGAGAACACCGTGACCATCGAGGCCAAAGATAAGGACGATAAGGTCGAGGTCACGCTCAAGGATGTGAACATCGAGGCTACTGGCGGCAAGGCCGCCGTGAGCGTGACCGGCAGCGGCAATACCACGATTGAGCTGGATGGCGACAACAAACTCTCTGGTAGTGGTGCACACGCCGCCCTTGAACACAACCAGACCGTAGACAGCGAAAGAAATGTGACCAGCGGCAAGCTGACCATTCAGGACGACAATGATAAAGCTGGCAGTCTGACTGCCACAGGCGGCATCCAAAACGGTGCTGGTATCGGTGCTGGTGGTTACGGCGTAAGTTCTGGCAAAATCGAAATCACTGGTGGTGACATTACAGCCGTCGGTGGAAAAAGTGCGGCAGGCATTGGCGGCAGCGGCTATCGAGGCAACGCCGATATTACCATAAGCGGCGGCACTATCCGCGCCACGGGCGGCGATCAAGCCGCAGGCATCGGCGGCGGTACTTCTGGAAACGGCAAAGTCACTATCACTGGTGACGCCGTTATCGAAGAATCCATTGGCGGTTCCTCTGGCGCGGGCGCAGGCAATGCTACCGGCGGCGCTGGCATCGGCGGCGGTGCAAACGGACACGGTACGATTGACATCTCCGGCAATGCTCAGGTCAAAAACGCTTTGGGCAAAGACGGCGGCGCTGGCATTGGCAGCGGCTATGAGGGCGATGGCAACGTGAATATTTCCGATAACGCCACCATTGAAAATGCAGAAGGCGGCAAATTCGCCGCTGGTATTGGCGGCGGCTATCGTGGTGATGGCAACGTGACCATCTCCGGTAACGCTAAAATCGATAATGTCTCTGGCGGTAAGCAAGCTGCCGGAATCGGCGGCGGCTCTTTTGGCGACGGCACGATAATCATCAAAGATAATGCAATGATCGGTACCGCTGCGGGCGGCAACTATGGCGCAGGTATTGGCGGCGGCGCGCTCGGTGTCGGTGACGTGACCATCGAAGGCAATGTCACCATCAAAGATGCACGGGGCGGCTCGAACGCCGCTGGCATTGGCGGTGGGTACGGTGCAAAAAACGACAAAGACGGCAACGGCAACCAGATCACCATCAAGAGCAACGAGAGCGGCGCACCCACTGTGAACGCGACCGGCGGCGTGTCGGATGTAGACAGCGATACCGGTGAAACGATTCCCGGCGGTGCAGGCATCGGCAGCGGCTTAGGCGACGCCAAGGCCGACATCACCCTCGAGGGCAAAGTGACCATCGCTGCCAAGGCGGGCGAGGGCAATGCCGCCATCGGCGACATGAACGGCGAGCAGGAGTTCAACGGCCTTGCTGAGGGCAGTTCCATCACCCGCTACGACTCCAAGGGCAATGACACCACCCTCCCCACCGACCCCGGCTACCCCGTCCCTGCGGACACCTCCTCTTCCGGCGGCGGCTCTGCGGGCGCCTCTGTGCAGGAGTCGGTCTTCCCGGGCCTCGTCGTCACCGACAAGGACGGCCAGCGCATCTCCTACACGAGCACCCAGAGCGGCAATACCCTCACCGTCTGCGTCGGACGGTTCACAGCCTCCTTCCGCATCTCGCTGGCCGCGCTGCGTCAGCTGCGGGCTGAGGGCATCGAGACCATCACCTTCCAGACCATCCTCTGCTCCACCACCCTCTCGGTGGACGAGCTGCTGGCCATGGGCGGCGAGGACGCCGAAGTCGTTCTCACCCACCACATCCGTTCTTCCACGCTCACGGTGGGCGGCAAGGCCGTGTAAGGCTCCCTTGTTCCCCGATGATTTTTGTGGTACACTAATCGCAGAAATCTGTAAAAATCGAGGGAAAGTAACTTATGGCTGGCGACCTTCATACTCATTCCACCTGTTCTGACGGCTCTGTCCCCATCCACCGCCTGCCCCTGATGGCAGCGCGGCTGGGGCTGAGCGCTCTGGCCCTTTCTGACCACGATACCACACTCAGCGCCCAGTACGCCTACGACCACCCGGTGCAGGACGGCGTGCGGCTCATCCCCGCCGCCGAGCTCACCGGCTACGACTTCGAGCGCAGCCACCGCGTCCACCTGCTGACCTTCTGGCCCGACCTCGACTGCCCTGCCCTGCGCCGGCACTGCGACATCATGCGCCAGCGCCGCAACGAGTGCGCTCTGCAGAGCTGCCGGGAGATCGAGGCGCTGTACCCCCAGTTCCGCACCGAGCAGGCGCTGGAATATGCACAGGACAGCGGCGTCCTCTTCAAGAGCGGCATCATGCAGGCGCTGCAGCAGCTGGGCCTGTGCGACGGCATCTACACCGGGCTTTATCACGAGTTGTTCGGCTGGGAGCCGCGGGGCAAGTGCCTCCACTCCCCCACTTACCCTCCGGTGCGGGAGGTGCTGGCCACGGCAAAGGCCGCCGGAGCCGTGGTGGTGTTCGCCCACCCGACGGTGTACAAGAGTATGCCTCTGCTGCGGGAACTGGTGGCCGAAGGGGCCATCGACGGCATCGAGGTGCATCACCCCCGCAACAGCCCCGAGGACAGGGCCGAGTGCGCTGAGCTCTGCAAGAAGCACGACCTCATCGTCACCGGCGGCAGCGACTTCCACGGCGCGAACCACGGCAAGCCCCACCCGGTGGGTGCCTGCGTCACCGAGGACGACCAGATCGCGCGCATCGAGGCACTGGCCCGCAAGCGCCGGGGCGGCGCTCTGTGACCGGGTCACATTGACTTCCTCGTCTGACAAGTATATAATAAAAATGCTATGCGAGTCCGCTCGCCTGTCAGTCGGATATAAAGAGAGGAAGTTTGAATATGAGCAAGTCTTTCAGCTACCCCAACAAGGGTACCTGCTCCAAGGAGACCCACATCGTGCTGAACGATGACCACACCATCGAGTCCATCGAGGTCATCGGCGGCTGCAACGGCAACCTGAAGGGCATCAGCCGCCTGCTCAAGGGCATGAAGGCTGAGGACGCCATCGCCCGCATGGAAGGCACCACCTGCGGCCCCCGCCCCACCAGCTGCCCTGACCAGATCGCCCAGAACCTCAAGCGCGCTCTGGCTGAGCTGTAATTCACAGTCCGTTCAAAAGACCACCGTTCTGCCCTTATTTCCTGCGGGCAGAACGGTGGTCTTTTTTGTTTATCGCAATTTTCAAAAATAGTGCCTATCGAAACGGCATCTTTGCGATAGGCAATTCAACGCTGTTGCTGTTGCATTAAAAAGTTGAATTGCTATAAAGTAAAATTTGATCTTCTACGCTGCCGACAGAGGAGTTTCTGGTTCCGACCAAAATCGAGCCAAAAAGCGGTTGACAAAACCCGCGTCCTTTGCTACAATAAATGAGTAAACGCAGGGTTAGCTCATCCGGTAGAGCGACTGCTTCCCAAGCAGTAGGCGGCGGGTTCGAGTCCCGTATCCTGCTCCACAAAAAGAGCGCTGATTCGTCAAGAATTGGCGCTTTTATCATTTCAGCAAGTCTAAAATTGAGAGGGACGTCATGATTTTTGTACCCCTTCTGCACTATTTCAAGTGCAAGAATCAATACAGCGGCAGCGAAGACGGGATGCGCTATCTGCTCTCGCCCGGCAAGCGCAGCGTGCCTGACCCGGACGGCGGCGAGGGCGCACAGAAAGAGGAAGCCATCCTCACGGTGGACATCTGGCCCGATCCCTGGGCGCTGGACCGCACAGACCCCGCCCTGCGTCGGCAGATGGTCTTTCCGCTGACGGACGAGGGCCGGGCCGCAGCGGCAGAGTATCTGTCCTCTGCCTACAGCACTGACCTGGCGCTCTGGAAGCAGCGGCCCTCCATCCTGGACTGTGAGCCCTGGTCACCGCCGCCGAAGGACGAGGACGCAGAAAGCGGGGAAAGCAAATGATATACCGTCTCAAAGAGCTCAAGGGCGACACCATCCCGGTGCCGCAGCTCATCTTTTCCAAGCTGGGCATCGCCGAGGAATACAACGTCCGGGTAGCGCTGTATGTGCTGGCCACCGGCGTCACCGACCCCGAAAAAATTTGTGCCGACCTTAAACTGCGCAGCCGCATCTCAGCCGAAAGCGCCCTCTCCTTCTGGGCCGGTGCGGGGCTTCTCGAGCGCTACGACGAGAACGCCGCGCCGGGAGCAGAGCCCTCTGCTCCTGCCCCCATGACCTGGGCGGAGATCGCCGCCGCAAGCCGCACCGACCCCATGATCTCGAGCCTCATCGACTGCGCTCAGACCGGCTTTGCCCGCCCGCTGACCCACAGCGAGATGGAAAAGCTGGTCAACCTCTACGTGCAGGAGGGTTTTGCCCCCGAGACCGTCATGCTCTGCGTGGCCTATGTGGCCAGCCGGGGCAAGCGGACGATGGCCGCCGTCCTCCACGAGCTGAAAGTCTGGCGGGCCGAGGGCGTGGAGACCGGCGAACAGGCCGACGCTCACCTCAAGCTGCTGGCCCTCCGCCAGACCCGGGAACAGTATGTTGCCTCCCTGCTGGGCATCCCGGACAGCGAGCTCACCCTCGGCGGGCGGAAAGCCATCGCCCGGTGGTATGAGGTCTACGGCTACGACGATGCCATGGTGCAGGAGGCCGCTGTGCAGGCCGGGCCGAAGCGCGACCTGTGGTACTGGAACAGCATCCTCAAAACCTGGAACGCCAAGGGGCTGCGCAATATCCACGATGTGCGCACTCCGGTGGCCGCTGCCGGAGCCAGCCGGAACATCCGGGTGGACCGCGAGACCCCCAGCGGCAACGACTTCCTCAAGAACGCTGCCCGCCGCCGCACCCTCAAGAAAAAGTCCGAGTGACCCCCGGCATAAGGAGACACTATGCGTACCAAAAACGAACTGTATCAGGAAGCCCTGCGCACCGTCGCCCGCCGTCGTCAGACCGCACGGGCCAAGGCGGAGGACGCCCGCGCTGAGGCCGAGGCTGCTGTCCCCGGGCTGCGCCACGCCGAAGAAGAGGTGCGGGTGCGGGGCATCCGCTGCGCACTGGCCGGTGCGGCGGGCAAGGACCGCACCGATGCCGCTGCGGCCCTCACCGATGCCCGCAAAAAGCTGGCCGACCTGCTGGCCTCCAGCGGCCGTCCCGCCGACGCACTGGAGCCGCACTTCACCTGCAGGCTCTGCGAAGACACCGGCATTGTGGACGGACACACCTGCAGCTGCGTCCACAAGGTGATGCAGCAGCTCCGCCGGTCGGAGATCGAGGCTCTGTCCAGCCTCTCCATTTCCAGCTTCGATACCATGGAGCTGCGCTACTACCCCGCCCGGATGGACGCCTCCCTCGGCGAGCCGGTGCGGAGTTATATGTCCACCCTTCTGGACGACCTGCGCGGCTACGCCGACGAATTCGACACCACCAGCGAGAGCCTGATGCTCCTCGGCAACGCCGGTCTGGGCAAGACCCATGCCGCTCTGGCCATCGCCGGAGAGGTGCTGGAAAAGGGCTTCGACGTCATCTATGTGTCCAGCCCCGACTTCTTCTCGAAGCTCGAGGCCCTGCACTTCGGCTCCGACCCCGCCGGGGAGGAAGAGATGCTCCTGCGCACCGCCGCCGGGGCCGACCTGCTCATCCTCGACGACCTGGGTTCCGAGTTCAACTCCAGCTTCCTCATCAGCACCCTTTACAGCCTGCTGAACAACCGTCTGGGCGCGAAGCTGCCCACCATCGTCACCACCAACATCACCGACGGCGCTCTGCTGGAAAAGCTCTACACCGAAAAAATCTCCAGCCGCCTCTCCTCTTTTGTCCCCTTCCTCTTTATGGGCGACGATATTCGGGCGCAAAAGGCAGAAGAAGCGTAAATTCACACATTTCATATGCAAAAAGCACCTGCTCACAGCTTTCGCCGTGAGCAGGTGCTTTTCTATCTCTTTATGCTCCGTGAGCATCCAAACGCTTTCGCGGCGGGTTCACACGCCGGAATTTCAGCGCTTTTTCCGGTGTAACTTCCGGGCAGTCCTCATCGAAGGTGATCGGCATCTTTCTGGCACGCTCAAGCTCTGCCAGCTCTTTTTCCGTAAATGCCAGTTCTTTTTCCAGTCTGGATGTCATATCATTCGCATTTACCATAATAAAGCCCCCTTTCAAAGTTGGTTGCCAGTCGGGCTGAGATCAGTCGCGTCACGTCTGTTTTCTCACCATTTTCCTCTACGCGAATCCTTTCTGTGTAGACAACGAACAAAATATCATTTGCCTGCCCGATGAGAGTGTTTCCCCCTCCCTGCCGGAGCATTCCCGCAGAGGTGTCGCCTATCGTGTCGTACCGATTTTCCTCTTCACTGTGCTCTTCATCAAACAGCTCGATGCGGTCGTAGTCAAAAAACACACGGGCTGCACTCTTAAAGGAAATGCCATGCTTGCAGATATTCGTCTGATTCTTCTGCTCGTCATATTCAAAACACATTCCGCCCAGTGTAAAGCTGACCTGCCGTTCGTCGTCCATCGCACTTTTCTCCGCCATTTGTTTTGGAACACCGTTCTTTTCTTTATATTACCACAATCATATGCCTTTCGCAAGCCGCTCCGGCGCCTTCCTATCTCTAAAACAATCGACAAAGAAATGTAAAAAAGATGGATTCTCCCTGTAAAATACGCTATAATGGAAATAAAAAAGAGCTTTTATTCAGGAAAGGAATTTCAAATATGGGAATCGTAGTCATCGGCGCAGTTTTCGTGGACATCAAGGGCTATCCCCTCTCCACCTACATCCCCGGCGGACGGAACGCCGGCCGCATTGAACAGGTGCATGGCGGTGTGAGCCGGAACGTGGCGGAGGACATCGCCAATGTGGAGCTGCGCCCCACCTTCGTGGGTCTGGTGGACGACACCGGCATGGGCCAGGACGTCATCGACAAGCTGGACAACCACAAGGTCAACACCAGGTACATCCAGAAGGTCCCCGATGGCATGGGGACATGGCTGGCCATCTTTGACAACGACGGCGATGTCCACGCTGCCATCTCCAAGCGCCCTGACACCACCCCGCTGACCACCCTGCTGGAGGAGAAGGGCGACGAGATCTTCAAGGACTGCGACGCCATCGCCATCGAGTTGGACCTGGAGAAAGACACGGTCAAGCAGGTGCTCCGCTATGCCAGGAAATACAACAAAAAGGTCTTTGCCGCAGTCTCCAACATGAGCATCGCCATGGAGCGCCGCGACTATCTGCAGCAGATCGACTGCTTCGTCTGCAACCAGCAGGAGGCCGGTCTGCTCTTCTCGGACGACTATGAGCATCTCGCCCCCAGCCAGATGGCTCAGGTACTGGCCCGGAACGTCCACAGCGCCAACATGACCAGCATGGTGGTGACCATGGGCGGTCAGGGTGCCGTGTACGCCAAGCACACCGGCGAGTGCGGCGTCGTACCCGCCAAGAAGGTGGACGTCATCGACACCACCGGCGCAGGCGACGCCTTCTTTGCCGGTACGGTCATCGGCCTGACCTACGGCAAGAATCTGGCCCAGTCCTGTGAGATCGGCAGCCGCCTGGCCGCGTCGGTCATCTGCATCACAGAGAACGTCTGCCCCCGTTTCCGCCCGCTGGAATTCGGGCTGGATGTGCCGGTAGTGGACTGAATCTGTATCTTCAAGCGCAGAGGTCTCTGGGCCTCTGTGCTTATTTTTTAATGCTGCCGTTCGATTCTTTCGATGCATTTCGCGGTTTTTATCGGGAAATCTGTTGAATCCCACCTGCGGCAGTGTTACACTGGACTTATTCAAATTTTTGAAAAGAGGAGAATCTAATGAACCAAAATCAACACAAGCGAAGCGCCTTTTCGGGCAAGATCGGCTTTGTCCTCTCGGCGGCAGGCGCTTCGGTAGGCCTCGGCAATATCTGGCGTTTCCCCTACCTCGCAGCAAAGTACGGCGGCGGCATTTTCCTGCTCATCTACATCATCCTCGCCTTCACCTTCGGCTACACCATGATCGTGGCCGAGACGGCGCTGGGCCGGATGACCAGGAAAAGCCCGGTGGGCGCATTCGCCGCCGTCCGCAAGGGCGGGCGCTCCTTCGGCGGCTGGATAAACGCCATCATCCCCATCCTTATCGTGCCTTATTACTCGGTCATCGGCGGCTGGGTCATCCGGTATCTGGCCGACTACGTCAGCGGCCACGGCAGTGAGCTGGCCACAGACGGCTACTTCTCGGCCTTCATTTCCAGCGGCGCTTCGGCGGAGATCTGCTTTGTCATCTTTACCATCTTCACCCTTGCCATCATCTTTGCAGGCGTGCGCAACGGCGTGGAGCGGGTCTCCAAGGTAATGATGCCCATTCTCGTGGTGCTGTCCGTCATCATCGCGGGCTACTCCGTCACCCGCCCGGGTGCGCTGGAGGGCGTGAAGTATTTCCTCGTGCCGAATCTCTCCAACTTCTCCTGGATGACCGTCGTGACCGCCATGGGGCAGATGTTCTACTCCCTCTCCATCGCAATGGGCATCCTCGTCACCTTCGGCTCCTACATGAAGAAAGATGTCTCCATCGAGGAGTCCACCGAGAACGTGGAGATCTTCGACACGGCCATTGCCATCATGGCGGGCCTGATGATCATTCCGGCGGTCTTCTCCTTCTCGGGCGGTGACCCGGACACCCTGCAGGCCGGCCCGGCCCTCATGTTCATCACCATCCCGAAGGTCTTTGAGAGCATGGGCCTCGGCACCGTGGTGGGCATCCTCTTCTTCACGCTGGTGCTTTTCGCCGCCGTCACCAGCTCCATCGCCCTGACGGAAAGCGCCGTCTCCACCTTCGAGGACGAGCTGGGCTGGAACCGTAAGCAGGCCACCGTCCTCATCGGCATCATCATGCTGGTGCTGGGCAGTCTGTCGGCTCTGGGCTACGGCCCTCTGGCCCGGTTCACGGTCTTCGGGATGCAGTTCCTTGACTTCTTCGATTTCCTCACCAACTCGGTCATGATGCCCATTGCAGCCATCACCACCTGCCTGCTGGTGTCCCGGGTCATCGGTGTAGAGAAAATCGAGGAAGAGGTCACGCTGGAAGGCAAGCCCTTCCGCCGCAAGCGCATCTTCAACTTTATGATAAAGTACCTCTGCCCCATCTTCGCGGCCATCATCCTCATCAGCTCGGTGGCAAACGCTCTGGGCGTCATCTCCATGTAAGCAGACAGTATAAAAAGCGCTGGAAGCCTTTACACCGCTTCCAGCGCTTTTCTTATGCCCGTTTCAGGATGCTCTTTATCTCGTCCAGATTCTTTACAAAATAAATGCCGCTCTGCCGCTCGGGGCTGGACAGCCCCATCTCGACCATGTGGGCCAGCAGAGCTTTCAGGCCGGCGTAGTAGCCGTCGAGGTCATAGAGGATGCAGGGCGCGTCCAGATGGCCCAGCGAGACCTTGGACATCACCTCGGCGATCTCTTCCAGCGTGCCGGTGCCGCCGGGGAACGCGATAAAGGCGTCGCCCAGCTCGATCATTCTGGTCTTGCGCTCGGTCATGTCCTGCGTGACGATGAGTCTGGTCAGGCCGTCATACTGCACCTCAGAGTCGATGAAGAACTGCGGCTCGACGCCGGTCACTTCGCCGCCCGCCGTCAGAACGCTGTGGGCCAGACGCCCCATCAGGCCGCTGCGGGAGCCGCCGTAGACCAGCGCGTTCCCGCTCTCGCCGATCCAGCGGCCCAGTTCCTCCACCGCCTGTTTCAGGGCCGGGTCGCTGCCCTCATTGGCCCCCAGATAGACCGTAATATTCATCTGCATTTCTCCTGTCACTTTGCCCATGTCATTTCCTGATTCGGGCCGGTATAATCAAACTTACCGTCGTTCTTTTCTTCCAGCGCTTTTATCATGTGATACGCAAACTCATTGTAGGGCGTCGGGATGCCCAGCTCTTTGCCCATCCGGATGAGCGCACCCGAGAACATATCGATTTCGGTATGGCGTCCGGCGTCGAGGTCTTGCAGCGTCGAGTAGCGGGCCGAGGGCTTGACGGCACAGCCCTTGCCGGACACGGCATCCACCTTCTGCATATCAATGCCTTTGGCTGCGGCAACGGCTTCCAGCTCACGGCGGAGACCGTCGCTGATGGCCTTCATATGGACGCTGTCACGGTAGCAGCCTACGCCTGCGCCGAGGATGGCCTGGGGCAGGTTGTTGCAGACATTGAGGCGGAACTTGCTCCACATCTCTTCCCGGATGCAGTCGGTGGCCCGGAAGTGCAGCTCTGTGCCGCCGAACAGGGCCTCCACGGCCTTGACGCGGGGGCTGTCGCAGGGCGGCTCCTTCTCGCCGAAGATGATGCCAACGGTGGTCGCCGGGTCAAAATGGAAGCCGTCCGCCTCCTTGTGGGACGCCACTTTGATGAGGGAGTAAAGCAGATGCTCCCCACCCACGGCAGAGGCAATGATGTCCTCGCTGTCCACGCCGTTCATCAGGCTCATGATGGTGGTATGGGGGCCGGTGACGGCTTTGATGCTGTCCAGTGCGCCGGGCAATGCGCCGTATTTCAGGCAGACGATGAGAAGGTCGGCGTCATGCGCCTCCTGCGGCGTCCAGACCGCCGGGCGGTAGATTTTGCCGTTGATGGCACAGCCATCCTTCTTCAGACGCTCGCCGTGCGGGCCATCGGCCACCACGCCAAGCTCAATGTCCCTGCGGGCCGAAAGCCCCCAGATCACGTAGGAGCCGACCGCACCGGCTCCCAGAACTGCCACTTTTTTGATGTCCATATCGTTCCACCTCAATATCATCCGCATGATTTGCGGGATCCATTTCTGCTTAGCGATATTATACCATGAACGCAGTGAAATGGTATCATTGCGCATCCAAAGCCGGTTGCCACGCAGCTCCGCAGGAGCAAGCGGCGAGGCGCTGCGCATAAAACTAGAATATCGCGTTAGCGATATTATACCACGCTTTTCTCTTTCGGAAAAGCCCGGAGTGTTTCGTTTTTGCACGTCAAAAATCCTTGACTTTTGGAGAAAAGTTATAACAAAAGTGTAGAATCTCTCTGGCAAATAGAATCTTTGCCAAAAAAGGGCTTGATTTTTTTCGAAAACGGACTAGAATATCTTTTTGCGGAAAGGTTTCACCTGTACAGCCTTCCGCGAAACTGTTTTTTCAAAAGTAAGGAGATTTTCGATATGAAACTCAAGAATGTTTGTGTTACCGTTGCTGCTCTGGTCCTGGCTGTCAGCATGACTGCCTGCGGCAGCTCTTCTTCTACTGCTGCTTCTACCTCTGAGGCTGCTTCTGCTGCCGCTCAGTCTGAGGCTGCTTCCACCTCTGCCGTGGCCGAGGAGAACAGCGCTTCCTCCGAGGCTGCAAGCGAGGCTGCATCTTCTGAGGCCGCATCCGAGGTCTCCAGCGAGGCTGCATCTTCTGAGGCTGCTTCCTCCGAGGTCGCTTCTTCCACTGCCGCCTGAGCTTGCCCGGCAGCACCCCCCAAAGCATGAGCAAAGGCTCCGGCCTCGCCCCCACCGGGCAGGCCGGGGCCTTTTTTTGCCCTGCGGCGCAAAGAGACCCCCGGCACCCTGCGGAAGGTGCCGGGGGTCTTGCAATATGGAGGTGGGGGGGCCATGCGGAGAGCCCCGCCGCCGGGGATGGTTAGTCTTTCACCAGTTCGCTGTGGTCTGCCTCCACCAGCAGCAGGGTGGGCTCTTCGGCCCCACGGTGGGTGAGGTAGAACACCTCGCTGCCGCTGCCCTGTGCCAGCAGGTCGTTGATGACAAAGCTGCTGGTCTGGCCATTGGTGACGAACTGGATGGTCTGTGCGCCGTGGTCCTGCAGGTAGCGCAGGGTGTCCAGGTCGCCGGTAAGGGTGGCCGTGTCGTAGGCACCGGTGTAGGTGCGCAGGGTGCCGTTCTGGTTCACGGTAAAGGGCTGGTCCATGCCCTCAGCGTCCACCACCCGCAGCTCAAGGGCGCTGTTGGTGTTGAAAGGCTGGCCCTCGGTGGCACCGCACTTGGTGCAGGTGTGGGTGCCGTCGCCGTTGTCCTTCCAGTGGTGGCCGGTGGCGGGGGTCGTTCTGGTCTCCACATGGCTGTGGTCACGGTTGCAGTAACGGGTCTCCACGCCCTCTTTGGTGCAGGTGGCGGGGGTGGTCACTTTCCATTCGCCCCAATCATGTGCGTCGGGGTCAATAGCTGTATTCTCCGTCCACTGTTCGGTGTGCTCCGGGTTGACAGCGCTGTTATTGCTCTCAAAGCTCTCAAAGGTGCATTTGTACGTTTTGCTGCCGGGGGTAGTGCAGGTAGCGGCGGTTTCACTCACCAGCTCTTTCTTGCAAAGGTTCTTGCTATGGACGATCTTCTGCAGTACACCATTGTAGTCAGTATACCACAGCTCTGTATTATCGCCAATAGTATTTACAAGACCCCCTGCTGTGGGGTTACTTCTTGTGCCCACCGCAGCCTCGTCATTGAACATGTTCTCTGTGATATACCTGCTACCAGACGAAGACCTCCCCTTCATTTTAAGTAAGACGTTGTTGCCGATCTTGACCTCGGTGCCGGAAATTGCACCATACAATCCAGATAATACACTGTTCTTGCCGATCTCCACTTTTCCGTTTTCTCCGCCGTCAATGGTCACCTTGACCGTTCGGTCTGCAGAGCTGTACATAGTGACGCCGCCGATAGCGGAGCTTGAGGTGGGCGAATTGCCCACGAACGCAGTATCCTCTGTATCAATCGCAGCATTGTCCTTTATGGTGACCTCTACATTCCCGTTTTCACTTCCAATCGCCACAAAATTTACAGTGCTTGCCGTCCGGATGGTCGCATGGCCCTGAATGGTGACTTTGGTATCTTTTCCACCATTGCCAATGGCAGCTCCGCCGCATCCGGTTGCCGTCACATGGACATCTTCCTTCTCTGCCGTAGCGCCATCCGTGCCAATGGTCACCTCGCCATTTCCACCCGACGCAGCACCGATGGCGGCACCACTGCCAGTGTTCTTTGCAACGACCGTTGCATGGTCACGGATCACAATATTTTTGGCCTCAGTAATCTTGGAACACGCGTAGCCGCTGCCGACGCCGCCGCCGATGGCAGCTCCTCCGCATCCGGTTGCCGTCACCTTGGAATAACCCTGAATGATGATGTTCTCCGCATCCCCATCACAACTAATGCCAGTGGATCCACCGCCGATACCGGCTCCGGTCTTCCCGCCGTCTGCCGTAACATTGGCATGGCCCTGGATGGTGATATTGCTGCCTTTTGCGCCAGCGCCGCCACCGATGCCGGCTCCATTATTATCCTTTGTATTTGCTTTTACCGTTGCATACCCTTCGATGGTGATATTCTCCGTGGCTTGACCGTAATTTCCACCAATAGCAGCACCTCCACCGGAAAGACTGTTACTTCTGTAACATCCTCCTTCTGCCCTCAGGCTTCCGGAGGTCTCTGTTTCCTCCTTTGCGGTAATGTTCTCGCCCTTGTCGCTGGTCTCATCCGTAATGGTCAGGTTTCCGCTGCCCTTTTTGCTCAGGCCCGCCCAAAAAACACATTTACTGCTGTCCAGAACATTCTGGCCGTCCAGCTCAATTTTGGTATTTCCGGTACCCTGTACCTCTGCTGCCGACACGCTGTGGTGAGTGTCAAACAAAACGTCCGTTGTTCCGTCCGCATATTTGCTGTTGGTATCCGATTCGATATTCACATTGCTGAGCCGGATATTCAGCACCTTCTCAGCCCAATCGTTGATGACCCGGATGACGTTTTTAGTGGGTTTTTTGGCGCTGCCCTCTGCCGGGGTCGTAGTGGCGGGATCAGCCGCCGGGGTGGCGGTGGGGGCGGCGGCCAGAGTGGTCTCATTGGTCTTTGCCGCAGGGGCGGCAGAGGTGGGGGCGAGTTTCGTGGCCTGCTGCTCCGGATTCGGGTCTGCCGGGTCGTACTCGTACACCACATCCTTCTTGGGATTCTCCGTGGGGTCGTCCGTAGGATTCTCTGCGGGAGTCGCCGTGGGGTTGTCCGTGGGGTTCTCTGTGGGGTCCTTACCCTCCTCAGAGTCCTCCTCTTCCTCGCTCAGGGTAAAGGCATCGTCCGGGTCAGGCTGGCTCTCCCCGGCAGCGTCCGCAGGCCCGGCTGCTTCCTGCGTGGCGGGGGTGGCGGCAGGGGCTACCGCAGGGGTCGCCGCAGCACGGTCAGCATCCTTCAGGGTGGTATCATTTTCGTCGGTGCCGTCCTTGATCACGATCTCGTTGTCCCTATCTATGTAGGCGATTCCGTTCTGAATCACATGTACATGCTCGCCGTCCGTACTCGTTACTACGTCAATGCTGCCTTTGCCGATATAGTAAGTACCCGCAAAGGCCGGGGCTGCAATGGACGTAACAATCGACATGATGGCTGCCGTAGACAGCACCCGCAAAGCTAAATCTTTTCGCTGCATACAAAATCCTCCCTGTTGTACATTCCAAGCCTGTCCCGCAGCAAAAAGGATCCCTCGTTCGCCTCCGCATGGCGGGCATCCCGGGGTGTCGTTCCCGCTTTTTGCACCAGCTCGGCACAGGTCTTTTTTACCATTCTACCCCCCCCCCCTACTTTTTCAATGGTAATAATCTACAAAGTTTCGCCATTTTATTTGTTTACTTTTCGCCGGGCCGGAAATGCAAAAACACCCTTCCCCTGCCGGTCAAGGCAAAGAAAGGGTGTTTTTATGCCCCGTGATGGGCGCGGCGGGCAGCCTCTCAGACAAAATCCTCCCGCATGGGGGTGAAGATGTCCAGCAGGATGCCGGCCTCGGTGCAGACGCAGCCGTGCTCCACGCCGTCCTCTTTCAGGATGGTATCCCCTGCCCTCACAGTGTGGGTCACGCCGTCCACCGTGAAATCGAACGCGCCCGACACCACATAGGTGATCTGGGTGTGGGGGTGGTGATGCAGTGCGCCCACGGCCCCCTTTTCGAAGGTGTTCTCCACACACATCAGGCCGTCGGTGTAGGCCAGCACCCGGCGGGTGACGCCCTCGCCTGCCGTCTGCGGCAGAGCCTCTGCATGATAGACCCAGCGCTGTTTCTTCTCGGGAAGCTTCATATCCATTCCTCGTTTTCCGCCGCCGGACAGCGGCTTTTTCTTTTATTATAGCGGCCCGGCCCCCGCAGCACAAGAGCAAACAAAAAAGACCTTCCCACTCTCCGGAATGGGAAGGTCTTTATCAGTGCTTAGTTCGCCTTAGAACTGACGTTCAAGGACATGATCACTCAATGATCTTGCCGACGACGCCGGAACCAACGGTACGGCCACCCTCACGGATAGCGAAACGCAGGCCCTCTTCCATAGCGACGGGGGTCAGCAGCTCAACGTGCATCATGACGTTATCGCCAGGCATGCACATCTCAGTGCCTTCCGGCAGGGTGATGATGCCGGTCACGTCGGTGGTACGGAAGTAGAACTGAGGACGATAGTTGGAGAAGAACGGGGTGTGACGGCCGCCTTCGTCCTTGGTCAGAACGTAGACCTGGGACTCGAAGACCTTGTGGGGATGAACAGAACCGGGCTTAGCCAGAACCTGGCCACGCTCGATCTGGGTACGGTCAACACCACGCAGCAGAGCGCCGATGTTATCGCCAGCCTCAGCGAAGTCCAGAGACTTACGGAACATTTCCAGACCGGTGATGGTGGTGCTCAGACGATCGGGCTTGATGCCGACGATCTCCATTGCATCGCCAACCTTGGCCATACCACGCTCAACACGACCGGTAGCAACAGTACCACGGCCAGAGATGGTCATGACATCCTCGATGGGCATCAGGAAGGGCTTGTCCTCCTCACGATCGGGGTTGGGGATATAGGTATCGACAGCGTCCATCAGCTCCTTGATGCAAGCATACTCGGGAGCATCGGGATCCTTAGAGTCAGACTCCAGAGCCTTCAGAGCGGAACCACGAATGATCGGGGTGTCGTCGCCCGGGAAGTCGTACTCGGACAGCAGCTCACGGATCTCCATCTCGACCAGATCCAGCAGCTCCTCGTCGTCGACCATATCGCACTTGTTCATGAAGACAACGATATAGGGCACGCCGACCTGACGAGCCAGCAGGATGTGCTCACGGGTCTGGGGCATGGGACCGTCGGTAGCAGCAACGACCAGGATAGCGCCGTCCATCTGAGCAGCACCAGTGATCATGTTCTTGACGTAGTCAGCATGGCCCGGGCAGTCAACGTGAGCATAGTGACGAGCGTCGGTCTGATACTCAACGTGAGCGGAGTTGATCGTGATACCACGAGCACGCTCCTCAGGAGCCTTATCGATGTTGGCGTAGTCCATGAAGTCTGCGTCACCCTTCAGAGCCAGGTACTTGGTGATAGCAGCGGTCAGAGTGGTCTTGCCGTGGTCAACGTGACCGATGGTGCCGATGTTAACATGCGGCTTAGAACGGTCGAACTTTGCCTTTTCAGCCATTGGAATATCCTCCCTTAAATTAGGTTTTGATATTGGTTACAACAGTCCTGCTAATACAGAATTGCATTGCAAAACTATTCTACTAGATTCCACCTGTAAAATCAAGTGTTTTACAGGAAATTTTGCCGGAGCTACACTACCCCGGCAAAATCTTTATCCGTTTTTCAACGATCAGCCCTTGGTGCGGCCTGCGATGATCTGATCAGCGATGTTCTTAGGCACCGGCTCGTAGTGAGACGGCTCCATGACATACTGGCCACGGCCCTGGGTCTTGGAACGCAGGTCAGTGGCGTAGCCGAACATCTGAGCCAGAGGAACGAATGCGTTGACACGCTGGGTGCCAGCCATTGCCTCCATGCCCTGGATCTGACCACGGCGAGCATTCAGATCGCCGATGACATCGCCCAGATACTCATCGGGAACGATGACAGCGACCTTCATGATAGGCTCGGTGATGATAGGATCAGCCTTGCGCATAGCATCCTTGAAGGCCATAGAACCTGCAATGGAGAAGGCCATCTCAGAGGAGTCGACCTCATGATAAGAACCATCCCACAGGGTGACCTTGACGTCAACGACAGGATAGCCTGCCAGAACGCCGGACTTCATAGCACCCTGGATACCGTTGTCGATAGCCGGGATGTATTCCTTCGGGATAGCGCCGCCAACGATGGCGTTGACGAACTCATAACCCTTACCGGGCTCGTTGGGCTCGATCTTGATCTTGACGTGACCGTACTGACCCTTACCACCAGACTGACGAGCGTACTTGGTCTCCTGGTTGGCCTCCTTGCGGATGGTCTCACGGTAAGCGACCTGAGGTGCGCCGACGTTAGCCTCGACCTTGAACTCACGGAGCAGACGGTCGACGATGATCTCCAGATGGAGCTCGCCCATGCCGGCGATGATGGTCTGACCAGTCTCTTCGTCGGTGTAGGTCTTGAAGGTAGGATCCTCTTCGGCCAGCTTTGCCAGCGCGATGCCCATCTTCTCGTTGCCGGCCTTGGTCTTAGGCTCGATGGCGACGCGGATAACGGGCTCGGGGAACTTCATGGACTCCAGAATGATGGGATGATTCTCATCACACAGAGTATCACCGGTGGTGGTGTTCTTCAGACCAACGACAGCAGCAATATCACCTGCGTAGCAGCAGTCGATATCCTTGCGGTGGTTGGAGTGCATCTGCAGGATGCGGCCCATACGCTCCTTGCTGTCCTTCACGGAGTTGTAGACAGTAGTACCTGCCTCGACCTTACCGGAGTAGACACGGAAGTATGCCAGCTTACCAACGAAGGGGTCGGTAGCGATCTTGAAAGCCAGAGCTGCGAAGGGAGCGTCGTCGGAAGACGGACGGGTCTCCTGCTCTTCGGTCTCAGGATTCACACCCTTGATGTCCTCGACATCGGTAGGTGCGGGCATATAGTCAACGATAGCGTCCAGCAGCTTCTGCACGCCGCGGTTCTTGTAGGAAGAACCACAGACAACGGGGACCAGAGTGTTCGCAATGGTCTCTTTGCGGATAGCAGCCTTCAGTTCCTCACGGGTGATCTCCTCACCCTCGAGGTACTTCTCCATCAGAGCCTCGTCGTTCTCGGCAACAGCCTCAACGAGGATGTTGCGATACTCCTCAGCCTGCTCCTTCATATCCTCAGGAATAGGCTCGGTGCGCATATCGTTGCCCATATCGTCGTAGTAGACCTCAGCGTTCATATCGACCAGGTCAACGATACCACGGAAGGTATCCTCCTGACCGATAGGCAGCTGGATGGCCACGCCGTTGGCGTGCAGACGATCGTGCAGCATCTTGATGCAGCGGAAGAAGTCAGCACCCATGGTGTCCATCTTGTTGACGTACACCATACGGGGGACTTTGTACTCATCAGCCTGACGCCAGACGGTCTCAGACTGAGGCTCGACACCGCCCTTGGCAGCCAGAACGGTCACAGAACCGTCCAGGACGCGCAGGGAACGCTGGACCTCAACAGTGAAGTCAACGTGGCCCGGGGTGTCGATGATGTTGATGCGGTGACGATTCTTCTTGAATGCAACAGGGTCCTTCTGAGTCTCAGAGTGGCTCCAGTAGCAAGTGGTAGCTGCGGAGGTGATGGTGATACCACGCTCCTGCTCCTGGACCATCCAGTCCATGGTAGCGCCGCCGTCGTGAACCTCGCCGATCTTGTGGTTGATGCCGGTGTAGTACAGAATACGCTCGGTAGTGGTGGTCTTACCAGCATCGATGTGGGCCATAATGCCGATATTTCTCGTCATCTGAAGAGAAACTTCTCTGGGAGTAGCCATGAAATTAACCTCCTACAGAACAGATCAATAACGGAAATGAGCGAAAGCCTTGTTGGCCTCGGCCATCTTGTGGGTATCCTCGCGCTTCTTCACGGCGTTGCCGGTGTTGTTGGCAGCGTCCATGATCTCAGCAGCCAGGCGCTGGGCCATGGTCTTCTCACCACGGCTGCGGCTGTAAGCAGTCAGCCAGCGCAGGCCCAGAGTCTCGCGGCGAGCGGGGCTGACCTCCAGGGGGACCTGGTAGTTAGCGCCGCCAACACGGCGGGTCTTGCACTCGAGGCTGGGCATGATGTTCTCCATCGCCTTCTCGAAAGTCTCGAGAGGATCGTTGCCAGTCTTCTCCTGAATCATGGAGAAAGCCTCGTAAACGATCTTCTGAGCGACGCCCTTCTTGCCGTCCAGCATGACGCTGTTGACCAGACGGGTGACCATCTTGGAATTGTAAATAGGATCAGCTAAGACATCGCGCTTAGCAATGTTACCTCTTCTAGGCATCTTTCTTCCCTCCTTCACAGAATGATATCATCGGTACTCGAAAGTAATAAAACTCCCGTTGTGTCACAAAGAGCTGACCTTACATAAACTGTTGCCCTCCGCACGTTTCTGCGGACTTGTTATTTATATAATGGAAAGCCGTTTATGGCGGTTCGTTCCTCAATTACTTCTTTGCAGCACCGGCCTTAGGACGCTTTGCGCCGTACTTGGAGCGGGCCTGATTACGGCCTGCAACACCCTGGGTATCCAGAGTACCACGGATGATGTGGTAACGCACACCGGGGAGGTCCTTAACACGACCGCCACGGATCAGCACGACGGAGTGCTCCTGCAGGTTATGGCCGATACCGGGAATGTAAGAGGTGACCTCGATACCATTCGTGAGGCGGACACGGGCGACCTTACGCAGAGCAGAGTTAGGCTTCTTGGGGGTCATGGTACGGACTGCAGTGCAGACACCGCGCTTCTGGGGGCTGTTCAGATCAGAATACTGTTTCTTCTGAGAGTTGTAAGTCTTCAGCAGTGCGGGAGCAGTGCTCTTCGTAGCCAGGACCTGGCGGCCTTTGCGTACAAGCTGGTTAAAAGTAGGCATTGGTTTTCTCCTTTCTTAATGATGAACATCGGATGTTTTCCGACTTTTTTGCCGCACTATCCCTGTGTGGGACGCGCAACGGTTATATAATACCCGTTTTCATCAGGAATGTCAACAGTTTTTCCAATATTTTTTTGTTTTATTCGCCGAAAGGGTTTTTAGAGCGCTTTACCGGCAGGCTTTGACTGAGAGGTTTTAACGGAACAGCATTCCAAACAAAAAGAGCCGCCTTCGCGGATACTCTCCACAAAAGCGGCTCTCCTATTTACCTTAAGAGAACTGTGACGGGAAGCTTACTGCCGTGCGGCAGCTGCCAGCTCAGCGGCGACCTCGGCGTCGCGCTCTTCCTCACGGCGCTTCAGGTCCTCACGCACCTCCGGGAGACCGGTACCTGCGGGGATGAGCTTACCGATGATGACGTTCTCCTTCAGACCGGCCAGCGGATCGACCTTGCCCTTGATGGCGGCCTCGGTCAGCACGCGGGTGGTCTCCTGGAAGGAGGCGGCAGACAGGAAGGACTCGTTTGCCAGAGCAGCCTTGGTGATGCCCAGCAGCACCTGCTGATACTCGACCAGCTTGATGCCCTGCTCACCGGCGTCGATGCGCTTCTGCAGCTCGGCGTTGATGTTCTCGACTTCCAGACGGTTTGCCAGAGCACCGCCGATGAGGTCGGAAGAACCGGAGTCGGTCACGCGGACCTTGCGGCACATCTGACGGACGATGACCTCGATATGCTTATCGTTGATCTCAACGCCCTGCAGACGGTAGACCTTCTGGACCTCGCTGATGAGGTAGTTCTGAACATCGCTCAGACCCTTGATGGCCAGGATGTCCTGAGGATACAGGACGCCTTCACGGGTGATGATGTCGCCCTTCTCCACGCGGTCGCCCGGCATCACACGTGCGTGCTGGGTGAACGGGATGGAGTAGCTCTTGACGACCTCAGCGCCGTTCTCGTCCTTGCCAGTGACCTTGACGACGACGTTCTTCTTGGTATCGTCGTGAGAGACGACACCGGAGATCTCGCTCATGATGGCCATGCTCTTGGGACGGCGGCTCTCGAACAGCTCCTCGACACGGGGAAGACCCTGAGTAATATCTTCAGCAGATGCGATACCGCCGGTATGGAAGGTACGCATGGTCAGCTGAGTACCGGGCTCGCCGATGGACTCTGCGGCGATGACGCCGATGGACTCGCCCAGCTGGACGGGCTCACCGTTTGCCATATCGCTGCCGTAGCAGTGTGCGCAGACGCCGATCTTGGCACGGCAGGTCAGCAGGCTGCGGATCTTCAGCTTGGTGATGCCTGCGGCCTCGATGTCGTTTGCATCGTAGAGGTCGATCATCTTGCCTTCGGGAACGATGACCTTGCCGGTGACGGGGTCGAGGACATCACCCACGGCATAACGGCCGATGATACGCTCACGGAAGCTCTCGATCTTCTCCTTGCCCTCGTGGATCTCGGAGACCCACAGGCCGTCGGTGGTGCCGCAGTCGATCTCGCGGACGATGACTTCCTGAGAGACATCGACCATTCGACGGGTCAGGTAGCCGGAGTCAGCGGTACGCAGAGCGGTATCGGCCAGACCCTTACGAGCGCCACGAGCGGAAACGAAGTATTCCAGGATATTCAGACCTTCGCGGTAGTTCGCACGAATGGGCATCTCGATGGTCTTACCGGCGGTGTTTGCCAGCAGGCCGCGCATGCCGGCCAGCTGCTTGATCTGGTTCATAGAACCACGAGCACCGGAGTCTGCCATCATGAAGATCTCGTTGTCCTCGGGCAGGTTTGCAGCCAGAGCCTTGGAGACCTTATCGGTGGTAGCCTGCCAGATGTTGATGGTCTGGGAGTAGCGCTCGTTCTCGGAGATCAGGCCGCGGTTGAACAGCTTGCTGACCTGAGAGACCTGCTTGTCGGCGTCGGCGATCAGCTCGTCCTTCTGGGGCGGGATGACAGCGTCGCAGACAGCGACGGAGATAGCGGACAGCGTAGAGTACTTGTAGCCCTGTGCCTTGATGGCGTCCAGCATCTTTGCACACTTGCGGCTGCCGTTGCGGGTCATGCAGCGGGAGATGATGTCGGGCAGGGTCTTCTTGGTCACGCGGAAGCTGACCTCGTACTCCAGCCAGTGCTCAGGGTCGGTGCGGTCGATATAGCCCAGATTCTGAGGCACGGGGTTGTTGAAGATGATGCGGCCGACGGTGGCGTCTACCAGACCGGTGCGCTCCACGCCGTCGATGACCATGGTGCGGCGCACCTTGATGGGTGCGTGCAGGGTGACGATGTGCTCAGCGTAAGCCATCAGAGCCTCGTTCTCATCGCGGAACACCTTGCCTGCGCCCTCTTCGTTCTCACGAACGGTGGTCAGGTAGTAGCTGCCCAGGATCATATCCTGCGTAGGAACGGTGACAGGTGCGCCGTCAGAGGGCTTCAGCAGGTTGCCGGAAGCCAGCATCAGCATCTTGGCCTCGCGGCAGGCATCCTCGCCCAGGGGCAGATGGACTGCCATCTGGTCGCCGTCGAAGTCGGCGTTGAATGCGGTACAGGCCAGGGGGTGCAGCTTGATGGCACGGCCCTCGACCAGCACGGGGTTGAATGCCTGGATGCCCAGACGGTGCAGGGTAGGTGCGCGGTTCAGCAGGACGGGGTGGCCCTTGATGACAGTCTCAAGGCTGTCCCAGACCTCGGGCTTTGCGCGCTCGACCATCTTGCGGGCAGACTTGATGTTGTTGGCAACACCCTTCTCGACCAGGTCCTTCATGACGAAGGGTTTGAACAGCTCCAGAGCCATCTCCTTGGGCAGACCGCACTGGTCCATCTTCAGCTCAGGACCGACGACGATAACGGAACGGCCGGAGTAGTCAACACGCTTGCCCAGCAGGTTCTGACGGAAGCGGCCCTGCTTGCCCTTCAGCAGATCGGAAAGGCTCTTCAGTGCGCGGTTGTTGGGACCGGTGACGGGACGGCCGCGGCGGCCGTTGTCGATGAGGCTGTCAACTGCTTCCTGCAGCATACGCTTCTCGTTGCGCACGATGATGTCGGGAGCGCCCAGCTCCAGCAGGCGGCGCAGACGGTTGTTGCGGTTGATGACGCGGCGGTACAGGTCATTCAGGTCGGAGGTGGCGAAGCGGCCGCCGTCCAGCTGGACCATGGGACGCAGGTCAGGCGGCAGCACGGGCAGCACGTCCATAACCATCCACTCGGGGCGGTTGCCGGAAACGCGGAAAGCCTCGACGACTTCCAGACGCTTCAGGATACGCACCTTCTTCTGGCCGGAGGACTTCTCCACCTCGGCAGTCAGCTCAGCGCTGAGCTGGTCGAGGTCGATCTCCTTCAGCAGGTCCTGAACGGCCTCAGCACCCATCGCAGCCTCGAACTCGTCGCCGTAGCGCTCGCGCATCTCGCGGTACTCTTTCTCGGTCAGCAGCTGCTTCTTTTCCAGCGGGGTCAGGCCGGGATCGGTGACGATATAGCTTGCAAAGTAGAGGACCTTCTCCAGCAGGCGGGGGCTGATGTCCAGCATCAGGCCGATGCGGCTGGGGATGCCCTTGAAGTACCAGATGTGGCTCACAGGAGCGGCCAGCTCGATGTGGCCCATACGCTCACGGCGGACCTTGGCCTTGGTCACCTCGACGCCGCAGCGGTCGCAGATCTTGCCCTTATAACGGATGCGCTTATACTTGCCGCAGTGGCACTCCCAGTCCTTGGTAGGTCCAAAAATGCGCTCGCAGTACAGACCGTCGCGCTCCGGCTTCAGGGTGCGGTAGTTGATGGTCTCAGGCTTCTTCACCTCGCCATAGCTCCAGTTGCGGATCTGGTCAGGAGAGGCAAGGCCGATTTTGATCGAATCGAAGACGTTGTTTTCCATGAAACGAACCCTTTCTTAATCTTTATAGTCTCGATGATAACAGTTGACGTTGGAAGACCCGCTGCCCTCCCCTGCCCTGCGGCGGCAGCACGCGCACCGCGCAGGGAAACACAGCTTTCTCAAAGGGGCCTTATTATTCGTCGATGTTCACTTCGTCAGAAGCGGACTCTGCAGCGGCAGAGTTGTCATCCTCCAGCACGGAGGGATCATCGAAACCAGCATCGGCGTCCTTGATGGTGTAATCGTTCAGCAGCTCGTTCTCGTTGGCGACAGTCTCGGTGCCGGCAACATCACGCATATCGAAGCCGGTCTCTTCGTCGTCGAAGTTCTGGCGCATATCGATCTCGTTGCCTTCCTTGTCCTGGACCACGACGTCCAGACCCAGAGACTGCAGTTCCTTGAGCATAACGCGGAAGGACTCGGGGATGCCCGGCTGCGGGATGGGCTCGCCCTTGACGATGGCCTCGTAGGTCTTGACACGGCCCTCGACGTCATCGGACTTGACGGTCAGGATCTCCTGCAGGGTGTAAGCAGCACCGTAAGCTTCCAGAGCCCAGACCTCCATCTCGCCGAAGCGCTGGCCGCCGAACTGGGCCTTGCCGCCCAGAGGCTGCTGAGTGACCAGAGAGTAGGGGCCGGTGGAACGGGCATGGATCTTATCATCAACGAGGTGATGCAGCTTGAGGTAGTACATATAACCGACGGTAACGCGGTTATCGAACTTCTCACCGGTACGGCCATCGTAAACGGTGGTCTTGCCGTCGCGGTCCAGCTCGATCTTGGAGAAGTCGATGATGTGGCCCTTCTCGCCCATCAGCTTGGGGAGCTTGGTGGGATATGCAGGAGCATTCTCGCCGTGCCACATCTCGCGGGCGGTATCGAAGGTATCGCCGATGTCAGCCTCGCGGGCGGAGTCGAAAACGGGGGTCATGACCTTGATGCCGCAGGCCTTGGCAGCGTAGCCCAGGTTGACTTCCAGCACCTGACCGATGTTCATACGGGAAGGAACGCCCAGGGGGTTCAGCACGATGTCCAGCGGGGTGCCGTCGGGCAGGTAGGGCATATCCTCCTGCGGCAGGATGCGGGAAACGACACCCTTGTTGCCGTGACGGCCTGCCATCTTATCGCCGACGCTGATCTTGCGCTTCTGAGCGATGTAGCAGCGGACGACCTCGCGCACACCGGGCTGCAGCTCGTCGCTGTTCTCCGGGGTAAAGACCTTGACGTCCACGATGATGCCGTACTCGCCGTGAGGCACACGCAGAGAGGTGTCACGCACCTCGCGGGCCTTCTCGCCGAAGATGGCACGGAGCAGGCGCTCCTCAGCGGTCAGCTCGGTCTCGCCCTTCGGGGTGACTTTACCGACCAGAATATCACCGCTCTTGACCTCGGCGCCGATGCGGATGATGCCGCGCTCGTCCAGGTCCTTCAGAGCATCCTCAGAGACGTTGGGGATGTCGCGGGTGATCTCTTCGGGTCCCAGCTTGGTGTCGCGGGACTCGGTCTCATATTCCTCAATGTGGATAGAGGTGTAAACGTCCTCACGGACGATCTTCTCGTTCAGCAGGACGGCGTCCTCGTAGTTGTAGCCCTCCCAGGTCATGAAGCCGATGAGGGCGTTCTTGCCCAGAGAGATCTCGCCGTTGCGCATTGCGGGGCCGTCGGCCAGCACCTGACCGGCCTTGACGTTCTCGCCCACCTCGACGATGGGGCGCTGGTTGATGCAGGTGCCTGCGTTGGAGCGGGCGAACTTGACCAGAGAATAGTTGTCCACGGCGCCCTGAGCGTTGCGCACCTCGACATGGTCAGCGTCCACCTTCTCAACGATGCCGTCGTTCTTTGCCAGAACAGCGGTGCCGGAGTCGGTAGCAGCCTTGTACTCCATACCGGTAGCAACGATGGGCTGCTGGGTGACCATCAGAGGCACTGCCTGACGCTGCATGTTGGAGCCCATCAGAGCACGGTTACAGTCATCGTTCTCCAGGAAGGGGATGCAGGCGGTAGCGACAGAGACCATCATTCGGGGCGAGACGTCCATATAATCGACCTTCTCGGCGTCGATCTCCAGGATGTCGTCGCGGCGGCGGGCAGAAACGCGGGCGCGCTTGAAGTGCTTGGTCTCGTCCAGAGGCTCGTTGGCCTGAGCAACGACGTACTCGTCCTCGACGTCAGCGGTCATATACTCGACCTCGTCGGTGACGACCTGGTCGATGAGGCGGCCCTTCTCGTCGTAGGTCTTCTTGACCTTGCGGTAAGGAGCCTCAACGAAGCCGTACTCATTGATCTTGGCGTAGGATGCCAGATAGGAGATCAGACCGATGTTGGGGCCTTCAGGAGTCTCGATGGGGCACATACGGCCATAGTGGCTGTAGTGGACGTCGCGGACTTCGAAGCCTGCGCGGTCACGGCTCAGACCGCCGGGGCCCAGAGCAGACAGACGGCGCTTGTGGGTCAGCTCAGCCAGAGGATTGTTCTGGTCCATGAACTGGGACAGCGGAGAAGAACCGAAGAACTCCTTGATGGCGGCGACCACAGGACGGATATTGATGAGGGCCTGCGGAGTGATGACGCTCTGGTCCTGGCTCTGCAGGGTCATGCGCTCACGGATGACGCGCTCCATGCGGGAGAAGCCGATGCGGAACTGGTTCTGCAGCAGCTCACCGACACTGCGGATGCGGCGGTTGCCCAGATGGTCGATGTCATCGGTGGTGCCGATGCCGTGGCCCAGGCCGTTCAGATAGTTGATGGAAGACAGGATGTCGGTCACGGTGACGGTGCGGCCGATGAGCTGGTCGTGGTTGCGGCGCAGCAGCTCCTTCTGCTCTTCCACATCCGAAGTGGTGTCGAGGATCTTCTTGATCTCCTCAAAGGAGCAGCGCTCGTTGATGCCGCACTCCTTGACGTCGAAGGAGAAGAAGCCCTGAGCGTCAACACAGCCATTGGTGATGACCTTGACCTTCTTGCCCTCGACGTTCAGCACGACGATGTTGACGCCGGCGTTGTCAGCGGCCTCAGCCATCTGACGGGTGATCTTGGCATCCTTCTCGATGAGCAGTTCGCCGGTCAGAGGAGCAACGACGTTCTCAGCGGCGATGTAGCCGGTGATGCGGCGTGCCAGAGACAGCTTCTTGTTCATCTTATAACGACCAAACCGGGACAGATCGTAGCGGCGGGGGTCGAAGAAGAGCATATTGAGCTGGCTGGTAGCGGACTCCACCGTGGGAGGCTCACCGGGGCGCAGCTTGCGGTAGACTTCCAGCAGGCCTTCCTCGGTGTTCTTGGTGGTATCCTTTTCCAGAGTGGCAAGGATGCGCTCATCCTCGCCGAAGTAGTTCAGGATGTCCTCGTTGGAAGACAGGCCCAGTGCGCGGCAGAGCACGGTGACGGGCAGCTTGCGGTTCTTATCGATACGGACATAGAACACGTTGGAAGCGTCGGTCTCGTACTCCAGCCAGGCGCCGCGGTTGGGGTTCATGGTGGCGCTGTACAGGTCGTTGCCCACCTTATCGTGATCGTGGCCGTAGAATACGCCGGGAGAACGGACCAGCTGGCTGACGATGGCGCGCTCTGCACCGTTGATGACAAAGGTGCCGGCGTCGGTCATCAGGGGGAAGTCGCCCATGAAGATCTCCTGGTCCTTCACCTCGCCGGTCTCCTTGTTCAGCAGACGGGCGGTGACGCGCAGGGGTGCTGCATAGGTCACGTCGCGCTCTTTGCACTCTTTGATGCTGTACTTGGGCTCTTTATCGAGACGGAAGTCCACGAAGCTCAGTGCCAGATTGCCGGTGTAGTCCTCAATGGTGCCGATGTCGTGGAAGACCTCTTTCAGGCCCTCGTCCAGGAACCACTGATAAGAGTTCTTCTGGACCTCGATGAGGTTCGGCATACTGATGACTTCGTCGATGTGGGAGAAGCTCATGCGCTCGGTCTTGCCGAGCTTGACGGGCTTGACTTTCATCATAAAATCAACCACTCCTTACTTTTATACTCTACGGATGTTGCAAAATGCAGGTCGAATTTGAGCAGACACACATAATTCGGCCTGCACCGCGCGCAGAAGTCCGGCGTTTTGCACAAACTTTTCGGTAGGACCCGTTCCGCTCATGCTGCGCAAACTCCCTTTTTGGCGCACTAGGCCATTATGTGATACTAATGCAGTATACACCCTAAAACCCCTGTTGTCAAGCCATTTTTCCGTTTTGAGGCAAAAAAATTCCCGGGCGCCCTCTTTTATCGGACGCCCGGGAACGTGTATGCTTCGCGTGATTTTGGGGTTGATTTTTTTGTTTTTTACGTTCCAGACAAAAACACCCTTGTGCATTTTGTCACCATTTACTCTTGCAATGCAGTTTATTCATCCAGATAATCCCGCAGGCGCTTGGCCCGGCTGGGGTGGCGGAGCTTGCGCAGGGCTTTGGCCTCTATCTGGCGCACCCGCTCCCGGGTGACGTTGAACTCCCGGCCCAGCTCTTCCAGTGTCCGGGCGCGGCCATCCTCCAAACCGAAGCGGAGGGCGATGACCCGCTCTTCCCGGGGCGTCAGGCTCTTGAGCACATTCATCAGCTCCCGGCGGAGCAGCTGCCGCCCGGCCTCGTCGGCGGGGACGCCTGCCTCATCGTCCTGGATGAAGTCCTCGAGGTGGGCGTCCTCTTCCTCCCCCACCGGCGTCTCGAGGCTGATGGGGTCCTGAGCCAGCTGTATCAGCTCCCGCACCCGGGCGGGCTCCATGTCCAGCTGGGCGGCGATCTCCTCGGCGGTGGGCTCCCGGCCTGTGCGGCGCAGCAGCTCTCCTGCCGTCTTCTTCACCCGGTTGATGCTCTCCACCAGATGCACCGGGATGCGGATGGTGCGGCCCTGGTCGGCGATGGCCCGGGTGATGGACTGGCGTATCCACCAGGTGGCGTAGGTCGAGAACTTGAAGCCCCGGTCCGGCTCGAACTTCTCCGCCGCCTTCATCAGGCCGAGGTTGCCTTCCTGGATCAGATCGAGGAAGGGCAGGCCCCGCCCGGCATACCGCTTTGCCACCGAGACGACGAGGCGGAGATTCGCTTCGCTGAGACGGCGGCGGGCGTCCTCGTCCCCTGCCTGCGCAGCACGGGCAAGGGCGGCTTCTTCTTCCGCCGAGAGCAGCGGCACCCGGCCGATCTCTTTCAGATAGGTCTTCACCGGGTCGTCCAGCGCCACGCCTTCGGCGGACAGCTCATGCTCAAGCTTTCCGATCTGCTCTTCGTCCAGAAGCGGCAGCTCTGTCTCTTCCTCGGCCACCTGCACGCCCCGCGTCTCCAGTGCGGCATACAGCTCATCCAGCCCCGCCGGGTCGAAGTCCTGCTCTTCCATGGCACGACTCACCTGCTCGGGCGTCAGGACATGGCGGCGGGCGCGTCCCGCCAGCATCTTCGCCATTTCTTCCGTCTGTGACATTTTCTGCATCTGTGCTTCTCCTTCCGGCCCCAGCCGGTGGAGAGATCAGACCGAATCTTCTGCGTCAGCAGTTCCCTGCTTTTGTTCCCGCATCGACTGGAGATACTGTTCAATATCGTTGGTTGACATACTGGCGGCGCGGCTGGCCACGGGAGTCCCCCGGGCGATGCGTTCCAGATAGAGCTTGATGTCCTCCGGCGTACAGTTCACATCGCTGTATTGTGCCGCAAGACGGCTCAATTCATTCAGAGCTTCCTCGCTGACAAAGGCCCGCAGGGTGGCGAGGCTCACCTCCACCCCCTGCTCCCTGCAGCGGAGCATGGCTTCGTACAGCTCCTTCTGCTGGGGCTGCAAGAACTGTTCCGGCCTGAGCTGGGCGCTCACCTTATCGATATAGCCCGGCTCCCGCAGCATGGCGGCAAGAAGCCGCTGCTCTGCGCTGGCCATGCCCAGTGCGCCCCGGCCTGCGCTGTAGGGGACTTTGATCTGGTTCATCTCCCCCTCCTGCAGGCGGGCGCGGTTCTGCTCCCGGCGGCGCTTGCTGCCCGCTTTCTTCACGGCGTCGGCCAGCTGGGCCATGATGGCAGTCTTGGAGATGTTCGTCTCCTCGGCCAGACGCCCGGCGTAGACCTCCTGCTCGGTGGGGTTGGAGCGCTCGGCCAGCATTTCCACCGCTTCCTTGACGTACTCGAGGCGCTGAGCATCCTGTTTGAGGTCGTACTGACTGCGCAGACGGCCCAGCCGGAAGTCCAGCGCATTGCCCACGCCGTCCAGCAGGGCTTTGAAGCGGTCGGCACCGTATTTCTTGATGTACTCGTCCGGGTCTTTCGCGCCCGGGATCTGCAGCACGCCCACCCGCACCGGGCTGTTGCGGAACAGCTCCAGCGAGCGGAGGGTGGCTTTCTGGCCTGCCTCATCGGAGTCGTAGCTGAGGATGACCTCATCGGCATACTGGCTGATGAGCTTGATCTGGTCGGGCGTCAGGGCCGTGCCGCAGGCGCAGACAGCGGTGTCGATGCCCGCCTGATGCATGGAGATGACATCCATGTAGCCCTCGCAGAGGACGTACCGATGGGAAGCGCTCCGCTTTGCGATCTGGAGCGCGAACACCGTGTCCGACTTGTGGTAGACCAGCGTCTCGGGGCTGTTGACGTACTTGGGCTTGGAGTCGTCCAGCACACGGCCGCCGAAGGCGATGATGTTGCCCCGCAGATCGAAGATGGGGGTCATGACCCGCCGCCAGAACAGGCAGTAGATGCGGCCCGACTGGCTCCGCTTGAACAGGCCGCTGGCGTCCAGCTCCTGCTGGTTGTAGCCCTTGTCCCGGAGATGCTGGTAGAGCGCCTGCCCGTCGTCGGGGGCGTAGCCCAGCCCGAAGCGGTTGATGGTCTTGTCGTCGAGGCCTCGCCGACGCCAGTAGGCACGGGCCTGCCGGGCCTCCTCCACGGTGGAGTTGAGGCAGGCGTGGAAGAAGCGGGCCGCGTCCTTGTTCATGGTGAGGATGCGGCTGCGCAGACGGCCCGTCTTGTCGTCCTCGGTGGGCTCAGGCATACCGGCCCGCTGGGCCAGCAGCTTGACGGCCTCCACGTAGTCGATGCTGTTTATCTTTTTGGTAAAGGTCACTGCATCGCCGCCAGCACCGCAGCCAAAGCAATAGAAGCTCTGGGTGTCCGGATAGACGTAGAACGAGGGGGTCTTCTCGCTGTGGAAGGGACACAGACCGCCGTAGAGCCGGCCCTTCCGCTTGAGCTGGACATAGTTGCCCACCAGCTCCACGATGTCGGTGCGGCGGGTCAGCTCTTCAATATATTCGTGTGGGATCATAAAGATGTTCGGCGCTCCTTTTTACAAAACGTGCCACTTGCGAGGCACAAAGACGTCCTCAAAGGTCCGGATGGCAAATTCGTCGCTCATGCCGCTGATATAGTCGGTGACGGCCCGCTCGGGGTTGTCCTGATAGGCCAGCTGGACGTAGAAGTTGGACATCTGGTCCACATGGGCCAGATAATACTCGTACAGCTCCCCGATGACCTTGTCCACCTTCTGCTCCTCGGCCTTGGCGGTCTTGTCCACATACACGGTGGCATACATGAAGTCCCGCAGGGCGAGGAAGGCTTCATTCTCCTCCGCGCCGACCCCCACATCCCCGTCGCTGTGGGCGAGGATGCTGTTTATCATGGTGGTGATGCGGGCGGACTTTGTCTGGCCCAGCACGGCGGTGCAGTCCTTCGGCAGGGTGGCCGGGTCCAGCACACCGGCCCGGACGGCGTCCTCGATGTCGTGGTTGACGTAGGCGATCTGGTCGGCCATCCGCACGATGCGCCCCTCGGGCGTCGCGGCCCAAGTGCCTTTTGTGTGGGTGACGATGCCGTTGCGCACCTCCCAGGTCAGATTGAGGCCCTGCCCGTCCTTCTCGAGCTTGTCCACCACCCGCAGGCTCTGCATATAGTGCTTGAAGCCGCCGGGCGTGAGCTTATCCAGCGCCCGCTCTCCGGCGTGGCCGAAGGGGGTGTGGCCAAGGTCGTGGGCGAGGCTGATGGCCTCGGTCAGGTCCTCATTGAGCCGCAGCGCCCGGGCGATGGTGCGGGCGATCTGGGAGACTTCCAGCGTGTGGGTCAGGCGGGTGCGGTAGAGGTCGCCCTCCGGCGAGAGAAAGACCTGCGTTTTCTGCTTGAGCCGCCGGAACGCCTTGCAGTGGAGCACCCGGTCGCGGTCCCGCTGGAACACAGGGCGGATGGGGTCCTGTTCCTCCGGTCTCTGCCTGCCCCGGCTCTCATCGCTGAACGTCGCCCACGGGGCCAGCGTCAGCCGCTCGATCTCTTCGGTGCGTGTGCGCACATCCATCCTGTGTCCCTCCTTTTTCTCTCGTTTTCCCTCCTCTCCGCGCGCGGCCGATCCCAATGCCGCGTCTGCGGCTATTGTAACCGATTCGCCCTGTCGAAGGGGGAAAATCCATGTCTCTTCGTCAGAAAATGTTTCGACTTGTCATTTGGTAATTTTTGGTATTTGTTATTTGTTCGACGTTATTTCTTAAAACGCCGCATAGAACGGCTCGCTCACGGTGACATTGGCCGTGCCTCTTGTCAGCTCCTGCAGCTGCGTCAGCAGCGGCCCTTCGGTATGCTCCGGCATCTGCCAGCGGAGGGTGACTTTATCGGTGAACTCCGGTTCGGCCAGCTTGCCGCCCGCCGCCTTGATGAGCAGGTCTGCCCGCTCATAGAGGCCGTAGTCCACCGTCACATCCAGCGCCACCACGCTGCGCACCGTCACCACCTCGGCGGCTTCCAGTGCGCGGGACGTGGCGGTCGTGTAGGCCCGGACAAGGCCGCCGGTCCCCAGCAGCACGCCGCCGAAGTATCGTGTGATGACCACGATGAGGTCGGTCAGTCCGCTGTGCTGCAAGACCTCCAGGGCAGGCGTACCCGCTGTTTTGGCCGGTTCGCCGTCGTCGGAATAGCGCTCCCGGCTCCCCTCCCGCAGGCGGTAGGCATAGACATTGTGGCGGGCGGTGCGGTTGGCCGCGCGCACCTGCTCGAGGAAGGCCACGGCCTTCTCCTCGCTGTCTGCAAAGGAGAGCTGCGCAATGAAGCGGCTCTTCTTCTCTTCGTATTCTCCGATGGCTGTCCCCCGGATGGTGCGGTAATCCTCCACGCTGAATCCTCCTGCTGTGTTTCTATATAAGATAAGTATAGCATAAATCGGCATAAAGAAAAAGAAGCTGCTGCACAAAACACCGTGCAGCAGCTTCTCAGTCTTCATTTCCGGACGGGTGAAACAGTTTTAGCGGATCTCGATGCCCAGCTTGAACTTCAGGTTGCCCAGCACCTTCTTGACGGTGCGCTCCACCTGCTCGTTGGAGACTTCGGCAGCGGGGTCAGAGAGGGTCAGGGAGAAGGCCATGCTCTTCTTGCCCTCGCCGAGGTTTGCGCCGCGATAAATATCGAACAGCTTGACCTCCGTGATGAGGGAGCTTGCCTTCTTGATGGTCTCTTCGATGTCGCCGCAGGCCACAGCCTCGTCGCAGACCAGAGCCAGGTCGCGCTTGACTGCGGCGTAGGGGCTGAGGGGCTTATAGCGCAGCTCACCCTCGACGCAGGACATCAGAGCCTCATAGTCCAGCTCGCCCAGATAGATGTTCTGGCTGTCCTTCTGCTCCTTGGCGATCTCCAGCTCCGCGTTGATCTCGTTGGCCAGCTTGCCGAAGACGCCCAGACGCTTGCCGTTGCAGTAGACGGCGGCGCTGATGCCGGGGTGGAGCCAGCTGGTGGTCTCACGCTGATAGGTGAAGGTCAGGTCAAAGCCCTCCGCCAGTCCTTCCAGAGCGCCCTTGACGGTGAAGAAGTCCTCTTCGGGGCCGAAGGCACCGATGCAGAGGGTCTGGCGCTCGTGGGGATGCTCGTTGATGGGCAGCTCCTTGGCGAGGTAGACGGGAGCCATCTCGAACAGACGGCCCTCAGCGTTGCCCTTCTTGAGGTTGTCCACGATGACGTTCAGCATGGACGGAGCCAGCAGGGTGCGCATGACGGACAGGTTCTCGCTGATGGGGTTCAGGATGCGGATGGCCTTGCGGGCCTCATCCTCCGCCGGGATGTGGAGCATATCGAACTCGGCATTGGAATAGAAGGCCAGCGTGGAAGCCTCATAGAAGCCCTGTGCGGCCAGCAGACGCTTGGTCTTGAGCTGCTGCTTCTGCTCATAGTTCAGACCGCCGTTGGTGACAGCGGCAGTGTTCAGGAAGGTGGGCACGATGTGGTCATAGCCGTACTCACGGATGACTTCCTCGGCCAGGTCGGGGAAGCTCTCCACATCCTCACGGTAGAGGGGTGCGGAGACGTCCCAGCTGCCGTCGGCCTGCACGTCCACGGTGAACTCAAGGCGCTTGAGGATGTCGATCATGGTCTGGTCCGGCACGGTGATGCCCAGCACGCCGCAGATCTTGGCCGGGGTGGTGACGATGTGCTTGCGCTCGAGAGGACGGCCATCGGTCAGATCGTATTCCAGCGTGGTGATGTCGCCGCAGTCCAGCTCCTGGATGAGGTGCAGGGCGCGGGCAAGGCCCAGCTCGGGAGAGTGGCGGTCAACGCCCTTCTCGTAGCGGGCGGAAGAGTCGCTGTTCTGGCCCAGAGCGCGGCTGGTCTTACGGACGGAGTCGCGTGCGAAGGTAGCGCACTCGAAGAGCAGGCTGGTGGTGTTGTCGTCCATGCCGGAGTTTGCACCGCCCATGATGCCGGCCAGAGCGACCGGCTTCTCTGCGTCGCAGATGACCAGATTGTTGGGGTTCAGGGTGAACTCCTTCTCATCGAGGGTGGTGATCTTCTCGCCTTCCACGGCGCGGCGGACGGTGATGCTGCGGCCGGCGACCTTGTTCAAATCGAAGGCGTGCATGGGCTGGCCCATCTCCAGCAGGGTGTGGTTGGTAATATCGACCACGTTGCTGATGGAGCGCAGGCCGCACAGGGCCAGATGGCGCTTCATCCAGCGGGGAGACTCGCTCATCCGGATATTGCGGACGTAGTGTGCCATGTAGCGGGGACAGAGGTCCGGAGCCTCCACCTTCACGCTGATCGGCTCGTCGGCGTCGCAGACGGTGTTGTAGTCCATGGCGGGCATGTGCAGGGGCTTGCCGAGGATGGCGGCCACCTCGCGGGCGATGCCCAGCACGGACTGGCAGTCGGGACGGTTTGCGGTGATGGAGATGTCGAAGATGTAGTCATCCAGACCCACCACAGGGGCGATGTCGGTGCCGGGGACGGAATCCTCGGGCAGGATGAGCAGACCGTAGACCTCAGAGCCCGGGAACAGGTCATCGTTCAGGCCCAGCTCCTCGCCGGAGCAGAGCATGCCGTTGGACTCAACGCCCTGCATCTTGCGGGCCTTGATCTTGATGCCGCCGGGCAGGGTGGAGCCGTCCAGAGCGGCAGGCACGCAGTCGCCCAGCTTCATGTTCGCCGCACCGGTGCTGATGCGGATGTCGTGGCCATACTCGCCGCAGTCCACAACGCACTTGGTCAGATGGGTGCCTTCCTGAGGCTCCATCTCCACGATCCTGCCCACGACGACCTTGCTGATGCCGGCGTCCAGCGGGATGAGTTCCTCGACTTCAAAGCCGCAGGAGAAAAGCTTTTCTTCAAGCTCCTGTGCGGTAACGTCAATATCGACGAGTTCTTTTAACCAACTGAAAGGTACTTTCATTGTTTGCTCTCTCCCCTCTTATTCGTGGAACTGCTTGAGGAACTGCAGGTTGTTCTCAAACATCAGGCCGATGTTGTTGATGCCGTACTTCAGCATGGCGATGCGCTCAATGCCGATGCCGAAGGCAAAGCCGGAGTACTCGTCCGGGTCGATGTTGCAGTTCTCGAGGACTTTGCGGTTGACGACGCCGCCGCCCAGCACCTCGATCCAGCCGGTGTGCTTGCACAGGGGGCAGCCCTTGCCGTGGCACTCGAAGCAGCTCACGTCCACCTCGACACTGGGCTCCGTGAAGGGGAAGTAGGAGGGACGCAGGCGGGTGCGGGTGTCGGCACCGAACATCTTCTGCACGAAGGTGTTCAGAGCGCCCTGCAAATCGCCCAGCGTGATGCCCTTATCCACGACCAGACCTTCCATCTGGTGGAACATGGGGCTGTGGGTAGCGTCGGAGTCAGAGCGGAAGACACGGCCCGGGATGAGCACCTTGATGGGAGGCTTCTGGCTGTCCATGGTGCGGATCTGGCCGCCGGAAGTCTGGGTGCGGAGCAGGAACTCATCGGACAGGTAGAAGGTGTCCTGCATATCGCGGGCGGGATGGTCCTTCGGGACGTTCAGGCGGGTGAAGTTGTGGTCGTCGTCCTCGATCTCGGGGGCGTCTGCCACAGCAAAGCCCATGCCCGAGAAGACGTCGATGATCTGGTTGGTGACGAGGGTCAGGGGGTGCAGACCGCCCACGGCGCGGGTCTTGGCGGGCAGGGTGATGTCCACCGTCTCGGCGGCGTTGCGGGCAGCAAGCTCAGCCTGCTTCACCTTGTCGGCAGCGGCGTCATACTCGGCCTGGACTCTGGCCTTCAGTTCGTTGATGATCTTGCCCATGGCCGGCCGCTCCTCGGGGGCGACAGAGCGCAGATTCTTCATCAGGGCGGGGATCTTGCCGTTCTTGCTCAGATATTCCTGCCAGAAAGTTGCCAGCGTTTCTTTGGAAGAGACCTGGCACAGGCTCTCTTCGGCCTGCTTTGCCAGCTCGTCGATCATTGCTTGCATGGATGTTCTCTCCTTCTCATTCGTGTTGTTCAGCGGACAGCAAAAAAAGCTCCGTCCCCTGCCCCGGCCTCCTGAAAGGCCCGGCAAAAGGGACGAAGCTCTAAAAGTTCACAGCTCCGCGGTACCACCCGGTTTCCGCCCGGCTCTTTCGCAAGCCGCGCGGCGCTCAAAACGCCGTAACGGGGCGCACCGTCCGGCCCTACTGTCGTTCAGGCCGGCCGCTCGGGAGCGAACTTCAGCCTGCGCCCGCGCGGAAGCCCTCTCAGCCGGTGAAGCTTCTCTCTTTGCTGCGGTGCGCCTGCCTACTCTCTCCGTCGCTGCGTTTGGAGTATTCAGGTCGTGGTCATTTTGATAACCGAGAACCATCTTATCACATTTTGGGGCGGTTTGCAAGCACAGCGGGCAGATTTTAAGGAATATCCGCATTTTTCTTGCTTTTCAGCAGTTATTATGGTATGCTGAGCTCAACGCTTTACGGAAAGGAGGGTACACCTGCGATGGGTTGGAACGGCTGTGTTTTCTTCAAAAAAGGAAACCCCTAAGCTTTTCCGGCTCGAAGTGTACCCTTTTATACCTTTCAGCAGAGCGTGGAGCATGATCTATGCGCCCCGCAGCTTTGCTATGGGGCGCTTTTGTTTTGCATAGGCGCTTTCCCTTTGTCAAAGCCTCTCCCCTTGGGAGAGGTGTCACCAAAGGTGACGGAGAGGGCAAGGCCGCTGACGGAGAAGCTCATATGCAGCGATACTCTTACTCTGACAAAGAGACAACTTCTCGCTGCGCAGAGGCTCTTCTCTACCGGGCTTGCCCTCTCAGGCGCTCACGCGCCAGCTCTCCCAAAGGGAGAGCCTTTTGGCCGAGGGAAGGCAGCAAACAGCCTACAAAGGGTACACATTTCTATCCATAATAATAGAAAGGGTGTTCCCCATGAACCTGAAAAAGCAGCTTGCCTGCATCTATACAAACAACTTCTTCTCCGGCCTGCGCATCGCCGACGCGGTGTGGGTGGCGCTGCTGGCCGCGCGGGGCTTCTCGCTGTGGGAGATCGGCGTTGCCGAGAGCGTGTTCCACATGGTCAGCCTCACCTTCGAGGTTCCCAGCGGCATGGCGGCTGACCTGCTGGGCCGCAGGAAGACACTCGTGGCCGGCGGGGTCTGCATGGTGCTCTCCAACCTCCTGATGGCCTTTGCGCCGGACCTCTTTTTCATCTGCCTGGCGATGGCGCTGAGCGCACTGGCCAACGCCATGTTCTCCGGCACCGCCTCGGCCCTGACTTACGACAGCCTCAAGCAGTGCGGACGGACAGACGACTACCTCCGGGTCTCCGCCAACTGCTCCCTGCTCTCCCTGCTGGCCACGGCTGTGGGGTCCCTCGCCAGCACGCTGGAACGGTTTCTCCGCTTTTCCGGTTTCTACCTGCTGAGCGCCGCCTTTGAAGGCACTGCCGCTGCCGCCACCGCCCTGATGACCGAGCCCATCGTCACCGAAATGCAGGCTCGCCGCGAAAAGCAGACCTTCCGCGACCTGCCCGGCCAGCTCGCGCGGCTGGTGCGGGACAGCATCACCGCTCTTCGCGCCACCCCGCTGGCGGCAAAGCTCATCGTCTCCGCCGCTGTCCTCTGCATCCCCAGCTACCTGACCAAGATGTTCGTCCAGCAGCGGCTCGTCGAGCTGGGCTGGCCCACAGCGCTGCTGTTCGTGCCGATGCTGCTGAGCGGGCTTGCCTCCATGCTGGGCGTTGAAGCGGCCCGGCGGCTCCATCCGAAGAGCCTGCGGCGGTTTTACGCCGTCTGCGCCCTGCTCTGCGGCGGGGGCTGCGCGCTGGTGGGTGCCGCCCCGGTGCTGGGCTGCATCTTCGGCTGTATGCTGGTGCAGGGCGTCATCGACGCCTACCTCCTGCATGAGGACCAGAAGCTCAACGATGTCATCCCCAGCGACCAGCGGGCCACCCTCATCAGCGTGGACGGCATGGTCTACAGCCTGCTCATGATACCCGCCAGCCCCCTCGTGGGCGCGGTGGGCGACGCCTTCGGGCAGGCCGGTGCGGGCCTTGCCGTGCTGGGCGTCCTCGTGGCCCTGACCGGCGCGGCGGCGCTTGGCCGGAAGACGCGCGCCTCCTGAGCAAAAAACGCACTGCCGGGTTTCTTGACAGATGTCCGGCAATGCGCTATAATAGCGATAGAAAAGGCACTGTGACAAGCGGTTTGGCCTCTTTCTAAGGATTTGGCTTTTTGAAAACCGTCACCTTGGCAGAGGTGGCGGTTTTACTTTTTGATTCGCAGTGTGAACGTGAGTCCAAACAAGTGAAACGTCAAAGTAATCGGCATCTTCTCACCTCCTTTCGGAAGTGAGAGACCAAACCGCCTACCGTATGTACAGCGCCTTACCGCCTTGCGGCGGCAGTATCAGTGTATCATAAACGCTGACAGAAAACAAGAAAATCCCCCACGAAAGTGGGGGATTTTCTCATGTTCGCAATCTTTTACTTCGCCAGCAGCTCATCCACCATGGCATCCATCTGCGCCTCAGCGGCGGCGTTGGAAGCAGAGCGGAGGGTGACGACGGCGTCACAGACGGTGATGTTCTTCATGCCGTCCAGCTCGGCGCGCATGAGCTTTGCAGCCATGGGCGCCCAGGTGCCGTTCTCCATCAGGGCGATGGTGCGGCTCTGGAATGCCTTGGTCTTGAGGTGGGCCAGCAGGTTCTCCATCGGCGGGAAGAGGAAGCCGTCATAGGTGGCGCAGGCCAGCACGGTCTTGCCGCAGCGGAAGGCCTCGGTGACGGCGTAGGAGACATCGACCCGGGTCAGGTCGATCTCCACCACCTTCGCCCCCTTGGCGCGGAGCTTTTCGGCCAGAATGTGGGCGGCGGCGCGGGTGTGGCCGTGGATGGAGGCGCTGGCGACCAGCACCTTCTCCGGCTCTTCGGCCTTATAGCTGGACCACAGATCGTAGTAGTTCAGGTACTTGCCAAGGTCGCCGGTGAGGACGGGGCCGTGGAGCGGGCAGATGGTCTTGATGTCCAGCGCAGCGGCCTTTTTCAGCAGAGCCTGCACCTGCGGGCCGTACTTGCCCACGATATTCAGGTAGTAGCGGCGGGCCTCGCTGGCCCAGTCGGCCTTCTCGTCGAACTTTGCCACCGCGCCGAAGCGGCCAAAGCCGTCGGCGGAGAAGAGGACTTTTTCGGTGGACTCATAGCTCACCATGACCTCGGGCCAGTGGACCATGGGTGCGAACACGAAAGTCAGGGTGTGAGCGCCCAGCGAAAGGCTCTCGCCGTCCTTCACGACGACGCGGCGCTCCTTGGCGATGGCCTCCGGGCCGAAGAACTGCTCCATATACTGGAAGGTCTTGGCGTTGCCCACCACCTGCATCTCGGGGTAGAGGGCGGCGAGGCGGGCCACATTCGCGCCGTGGTCCGGCTCCATGTGGTGGACAACGAGGTAGGCGGGCTTCTCCCCTGCCAGCGCCTCGGTGACGTTGGCCATCCACTCGTCGGTGGCACGCGCGTCCACGGTGTCGAGGATGGCGGTCTTCTCGTCCCGGATGACGTAGGAGTTGTAGCTGACGCCGGTGGGGACCGGGTACTGGCTCTCAAACAGATCGATGGTGGTATCGTCCACGCCCACGCCCAGAATGGCGCTGCTGATGTTCTTTACGCTCATAAGCACATTTCCTCTCTGTTATTGGTGTGTATGGTCTGCCATGGCCGGCAATTATTTTAAGAATCGTCTCAGTATAGCACAGTCTGCCGTCTTCGTCAACTATTTATCAGGCCGGATGGCCGAATGACGTTCTACTGCGGTAGATTATGTGGCAAAGTGACAAAATAATAATATAGATACGTTATATTTCCCCACTTTGCCAACTTGGCAAAGTGCTCATATCTGGCAAAGTGGTCAGTTTGCCAGCTCAGGCCAGTTTGCCACCCTGGCAAAGTGCACTTTTGACCGTCACTACGTCAATATTCTCCCACTTTGCCAGATGTCTCGCTGGTCTCAGAGAGTGCTTTCGGCAGCTCGTTCATATCGTCTATCTCCAAGAGGGCGCTGGCGCTGGCCTCGTCGAGGCTCTGGACGCTGCGCAGCTTCCGGCTGATGGCCCGGCTGCGGACGCCGATGAGCTGGTCCAGCTCTTCGTCGGTCTGGCGCAGACGCTGCTGCATCTTGGCGAGGCCCTGCCCGAACTTGTCGAACTCCGTCTTCACCGCGCCCAGCAGCTGCCAGACCTCGCCAGAGCGCTTCTGGATGGCGAGGGTCTTAAAGCCCATCTGCAGGCTGTTCAGCAGGGCCGCCATGGTGCTGGGGCCTGCCACGTTGACCTGATAGTCCCGCTGCAAGACCTCCAGCAGCCCCGCGTTCACCACCTCGGCATACAGGCCCTCAAAGGGCAGGAACAGGATGCCGAACGCCGTGGTATAGGGCGGCTCGACGTACTTTTCCCGGATGTCTCTGGCCTCGCTGCGGAGCACCAGCTCGAGGGCATGGCGGGCATCCTCCACGGCCTGCGCGTCGCCGGAAGCGTAGGCGTCCTGCAAGTGGGCGTAGGTGTCACCGGGGAACTTGGAGTCGATGGGGAGCCAGACGCTGCCGCCGTCAGCACCCGGCATCCGGATGGCGTATTCCACCCGCTGGGTGCTGCCCGGGATGGTGGCCACGTTGGTGTTATACTGCTCCGGGGCGAGGATCTCTTCCAGGATCGCGCCCAGCTGGATCTCGCCGAGGATGCCGCGGGTCTTGACGCCCGAGAGCACCTGCTTCAGGCCGCCCACGTCGGCGGCGAGGGACTGCATCTCGCCAAGGCCCTTGTACACCTGCTCGAGCTGCTGGTTGACGGCCTTGAAGCTTTCCGTCACCCGCTTCTGCAAAGCGTCCTGAAGCTGCTCGTCCACCGTGTGGCGTATCTCGTCCAGCTTGCGGGTGTTCTCAGCCTGCAATGCCGTCATGCTCTCGACCATGGCGCGGCGCAGCTGCTCCATCTGCTGGTTGTTGGCATGCTCGAGGCTCTGCAGACGCCGCTCCAGAATGCGCTGCTGGCTGTCCTGTCCCTGACCGAGGGTGGTGCTCATGCTCTGCACAGCCGTCTGCAGCGTCTCGCTGACGCTGCGGATGGCGGCGTAGTTCTGCTGGGCGATGGCGTCCTGACGGGCGTTGAACTCTTTGGCCTGAGCGGCCAGCTGCTCTTCGAGCCAGTCTTTCAGCTCTTCGCAGTCGGCTTCGTCCAACCCGCCGGTGGGGCGTCCGCTGCGGAAGAGCAGCACCGCCATCATCAGGCAGATGGCCACCAGCAGGACGGTATACAGCATTGCGAGAAATTCCATTTATTCTACTTCCTCAAACTTCAAAACTTCTTTGGTGGTCACGGTATCGTCACCGTACAGGCCCACGCCGTCGGCCTCCATCTCGCCGCTCTGGTTGTCGTAGGGGTCGCTGCGGAAGCCCAGCATCGGCGGGTCGAAGGGCGCTTCAAAGGCGCTGTTTGCCACCATGCGGCCCGTATCCAGACTGCCGAAATAGTGGCGGCGGAGCACTTCATCGCCCCGGCGGGCCATGGAGGCACCGTAGGAGCAGTCGGCATACATCCAGCCCTTGGGGGCGACGTAGAACCGCGCCCAGTCGTGACAGCCCGCATCCCCCGGGGCCACTGCAAAGCCGCTCTCCCACCGGGCCGGGATGCCCGCGATGCGGCAGAGGGTGATGAAGGTCAGCGCCATGATGCCGCAGTCTCCCCGGCGGCTGCGGGCGCAGTTCTCGGCGATGGACTCATGGACGAAATAGGACGGCTGGAAGTGATACCGGACGTTCAGGGTGACATAATCGTAGATGCGCTTCGCCTTCTCCGCCGGGCTGGCGATGCCCTCGGTGAGCTGAGCCGCCAGCGCCCGCAGGTAGGGCGTAAAGACGATGTGGGGCGCTTCCTCGCCGGTGTAGAAGTCCGGCTGCTCCGGGTCGGGCGTGAAGGAAAGCGGGTCGGCATAGACTGCCGTCTCCCGGTAGCTGTACTCGGCCCCGAAGGTGCGGTTCTCGGTCAGGTCGGCCTCCCAGCAGACGGTGCGCTGGGGCGCGTCCTCGGCGGCGATATGGGCGGGCGTCTCGGTGAAGCGGTCCAGCGTGATATGGCTCTGGGACGGGCAAGCGGCAGGCAGGGCCAGCCATGCCCGGACGTGGACGGCATCTCTGCCCTCGGCTTTCGCCTTTTCCAGCGCGGCGGCGAAGGCTTCGTCGGACATCCGGATGCTGGTGCGGAGGGTGATGTCGGCGCTGGCGCTCCCCTCCCGCTCCATCTTCTCGTGGAGGCGGTGGCGCTCTTCGTTCTTGTTGTTGGGGGCATCCGGCGTCAGCTTCCGGGCGGCGAGGTCGGCGTGGGTGGCCAGCAGCGTCTCGGCGAACCGGGCCTGATACCGCTTCTCCCCTTCCACGAACCGCCAGTCCATCCGGCCCTCCCAGTCGAGCTTCTTAAATTCCTCTGCGGTGAAGTCCCTGACCCGCTCCTGCATCCGGGCGATGGCCTCGGCTTCCGTCCAGCAGTATTCCCCGGGCAGCCGGCGCATGATCTCCTTCTGGACAGTCAGGGCCTCCCGCAGGGCGTCCACACCGTGGGGCGTGGGGTTCTCGGGCGGGACATACCCCTCCGGCGGGGCGATGCCGTTGGATGCCGGGCCGTTCTGGGTCTTTGTCCAGTCCTCGGCCAGCAGCCGGTCGATGCGGGCGATGGCCTCTTGATAATATCCGGCCGCTTTCAGCCGGGCGATGTCGTCGGGCAGGCCCACATTCAGGCTGCGGACAGCTTCATTCCAGTCGTACATATTCTTTTCCCCCTGTTATTCCGAAACGCTCTGCCAGAACTCGGCAGCACGTTCCACCCAGCCTTCGGCATCCGTCCCCACGCCGATGCCGATGCCATGTTTGGCGTTGTCGTAAACTTCCACCCGGTTGGGGACGCCGCTGGCTTCCAGTGCCTTTGCAAGGGTCGGCCCCTGCAGGGGGTAGACGAAGGCTTTCAGCATGGTGTCATTCCTGCCGTACCACAGGAAGGTGGGCGGATAGTCCGGCGTCACGAGCTTCGAGACGGTGTAGGAATAGTAGCGTCTTTCCAGCCGATCGGTATCCATCAGGAGATGGTAGGCAGGCTTTGCCCCAAGGAAGTTGTTGATGGGGTAGACCAGCAGCAATACGCCGGGCTTCGGCACACCGTAGCGGCCCCAGCCCTTTTCCTCATTGCCAAAGACGCCTGCGATCTGTCCGCCGGAGGAGTAGCCCAGCAGGGCGTAGTCTTCCGTAGAGACGCCGAAGGTGTCGGCATTGTCCATCACGAAGCGGATGGCCCGGGCCAGGTCTTCCAGCGGAGCGTCGTCCCCGGCCTCCCATCCGATGCGGTAGCGCAGCGAGAAGACGGCATAGCCCTGCTCGTGCAGCTCCCACGCCGTGGACACGCCGCCCCGCAGCTCGCCGCTGTAGTAGAGCGCGTTGCCCGACAGCACGATGGCAAACTTAGCCCCCGGCTGCTGGGCCGGGCAGTAATACAGCTCCGCATGAGCGCGGGCAGGCACGGCGGCGATCTCCTCTTCCGAATAGAGCGGATAGGTCACCCGGGTGCCGTCGTGGTAGACCTGCGCCAGATAGTTGAGGCCCGCTGCGCAGGCTTCGGCGGAGGTCTTGCCGACCACCTCGGTCAGCGTCTCGTCGTCGCGGCTGGTGGAGAGCTTTTCGCAGTCCCGCTCCCACACATAGGTGTATGTATAGAGGCCGCTGGCCTTGATGTCGGGGTCGTCGCGTATCTCCTTCATGGTGGTCTGGGGGGTAATGCTGGCTGCTGAGGCCGGGACGGCGAGGACACCGAGCATCAGCACAGCGGCAGCGATTCGTTTCCAATCCATCTTCATTTCTCCTTTTTCAGAGCAGCCTTCATTGCATTTTTCGGCAAAGAGGTCTATAATAGTCCCTGCCCCAAACGGGTATATATTCTATTGTATCACAACGGTGATGATTGTCAAAAAATTTCTGCCCGGGAGGGAGCCTTGTCATGCTGACCAATTACCACACCCACACCACCCGCTGCGGCCACGCCGAAGGCACCGAGGAGGAATACATCCTCACGGCCCTGCGCTGCGGCTACAAGGTGCTGGGGTTTTCCGACCACACCCCCTGGGCCTACGCGACGCCGGGCTTCGTCAGCCGCATCCGGATGCTGCCCTCCCAGCTGGACGATTACGTCCTGACCCTGCGCGGGCTGCGGGAAAAATATGCCGACAAGCTCCACATCCGCATCGGCCTCGAGGCGGAGTATTTCCCGGCCTATCTGGGCTGGCTCAGGGAAGAGACGGAGCGGCTGGACATCGAATATCTCATCCTCGGCTGTCACTACGACACCACCGACGAGCAGGACGCCAGAGCCAGCCGCTTCGGCGGCAGCACCTCCACCGCCCACGGCAGGCGGTATGCCGAACAGGTGGTGGAAGCGCTGGAAACGGGGCTTTACCGGTATCTGGCCCACCCCGACCTCTTTTTGAACCGGGTGACGGCCTTCGACGCCGACGCCGAGAAAGCCTGCCGGGACATCTGTGCCGCAGCGGCGCGGCTGGACATCCCCCTCGAGTACAACATGGCCGGACTGACCCTGCAGGACCGTCCCGACGGCTCTCTGGGCTACACCCGGGACGAGTTCTGGCACATCGCGGCGGAGTACCCCGTCAAGGCCATCGTGGGCTGCGACGCCCACGCCCCCTCGGAGCTGGACGTCGTCCCCGCCATCGAGGAAAAGAAAGCCTTCCTGCACAGCCTGGGCATCCCGGTGCTGGACACCCTGCCGGGGCTGGAATAAGGGGTCATTGCGCGGACAGGCTGCATCTGCTATACTGAGATAAGAGGAATGATGCAGGGCGCATTGGGGCGCTCTGCCGGGGAAGAATATCATGAGCAATATCACCATCCGGCCCATGGAGCCGGAAGACTGGGACGCTGTGTCCAAGATCTATTCAGAGGGCATCGCCACGGAGCACGCCACCTTCCAGACCACCTGCCCGCCCTACACGGCGTGGGACGCCTTTCACATCAAAGAATGCCGCCTCGTCATTCTGGACGGCGGCGAGCTGGCCGGTTGGGCCGCACTGCGGCGGGTAGACCCCCGCTGGTGCTACCGGGGCGTGGCCGAGGTGAGCATCTACGTCGGCGAGAAGTTCCGGGGCCGGGGCCTCGGCTCCCGCCTGCTGACGGCCCTCTGCGAGGAGTCGGAAAAAGAGGGCTACTGGACCTTACACTCCACCGTTTTGCAGGACAACACCGCCAGCCTCGGTCTCCACACGAAGTGCGGCTTCCGGGTGGTGGGGCGGCGGGAGCGCATCGCCCGGGACTGTCATGGCCGCTGGCTGGACACCTACCTGATGGAGCGCCGCGCCAGAGCCGACGAGCCTACGGGGTACAGGAAATTATAAAAAATGAGCTGCTGCACGTTACGTGCAGCAGCTCATTTTCGTATCAGACAAGGCCTTTACCACTCGTTGTCCGCCGCGTCCGTATCGGCCACCCGGGTGCGCTGGAACATGCTTTCCAGCACGGCGCAGTATTTGTCGGCCAGGCAGACGATGACCGCCTCCCGGCAGGTGGGGACATGGCGGAAGGTCAGGGGCCACATATGGCTCGAGATGATGTTCTGCTCTTTTCTGGTGATGGCGAAGCAGCGCTCGGCATTGACGCAGGCAGAGCCGGGATGGGCAAAGCCGTGCATCTCGAACAGGCGGCGCAGGCCCTGGAAAGAGCTGCGCTTGTGCCAGTCGTAGAGATAGAAGTCATGGAGGAAGGCCCCCACGGCCAGCGACGTCTCATCCGCGCCCAGATGGAAGCGGCGGTTGAGCCAGAAGCTCACCAACACCACATTCTTGCAGTGCTGGTAGGTGGTCACATCGCCGTGCTGGATAAATTCCCGCATCCGCTGCACTTCGGGGTGCTGGTCATATTGGGCCAGAATGGCGGTGAGGTGCTGACGCTCCGTATCAGAAAGCTGCATTGGTTCGATTCCTTTCTCTGCAAAAGGCTCTCCCTTTGGGAGAGCTGTCGAGCGAAGCGAGACTGAGAGGGCAAGGGCACTGACGGAGAAGACAGATACAGCGATAGCTTCGCTCTGACAAAGAGACAGCTTATCGCTGTACGAGCCGCTCTATCGCAACAGGCTTGCCCTCTCCGTCATCGCAAGCGATGCCACTGCCCGGGTTGCGGCTCCCAGCGTCTGCTTCGCTGCCGCTCGCATCCTGCTGGCCGCGGCCCCAACAGCTCCTCCCTGTTTCCGCCGCTGGCGGCAGTCGTCGCCGTTGCTCCCAAAGGGAGAGGCTTTCGCCGAGGTTAACTTCTCAGCTGCACCGGGTTGGAATTGCCGAAATTCTCGGCCTCGGTGGGGTTTGTGCGCTTGAGGCTCATATCCACGAGGTACTGCTTGCCGTCGCCCAGCTCCTCGAGCTGTGCCAGTTTTGCCTTGGCGGATGCTTCGTCCGGGTACCACTGGATGAGGAAGAAATTCTCCGCCTCCACGCCGTAATACAGCCACTGGCCGTCGGCCCGGAGCAGGTCGTCCAGATGGTCTACCTCGTCACCGTCGGTCAGGCCGAGACCCTCTTCCGCGTAGACGTTTTCCGGCTCCACCTGCAGCACTTCGATGACCTGAATGGCGCTCTGCAGATATTCGTCCTGAGCGATGCTCTTGTCGGAGAGCTCCCAGCCCGTCAGGAATGCCTGCATCAGCAGGTCTTTGACCGAGATCTTCTTTTCCATGTATGTTTCCTTCTTCCTCGTTTGTTTCCGCTGACCAGTATACGCTCAAATCTTGGGCAGGTCAACCATAAATTTATGAATTTTTTGTAGGAATGTCCAAATTTAACTCAATTTGAACCCAAACGTCTCCCCCAGCCACTCGAGGCAGAGAGCCACCCAATGGGCGCGGTGAGGGTCGGCGGCATCCACTTCGGCGGTACTGATGCTGGTGCCGTGAGCGCCCTTCTCGAACAGATGTGCCTCGCACGGCACGCCCGCCCTCCGCAGGGCGGCCAGCAGGAGAAGCGTGTTCTCCACCGGAACGGTCTTATCCTCCATGGTATGCCAGACGAAGACCGGCGGTGTGTCGGAGGTCACCTTATCCTCCAAGGTGAACACCTGCTGTGCGGCAGCATCCTCGCTGCCCGCCAGCTGGACGAAGCTGCCCCGGTGGGCAAACTCCCCTGCCGTGATGACCGGGTAGCCCAGGATCACTGCATTGGGCCTCTGCTGGGCCGTCTCGCCCGGAATGTCCAGCACCGCGCCGGACAGGGCCAGATGTCCGCCCGCCGAGAAGCCGCAGACGGCGATCTTATCCGGCAGGATGTGCCACTCTCCCGCATTCTGCCGCAGCAGAGCCAGCGCTTCGTTCAACTGTCGGAGAGGCCGGTAGTCCTGCGCCCCCTCCCCCACGCTGTAGGTCAGCACGGCGGTGTGATAACCCGCCGCCGCAAACTGCAGGGCCACCGGGTCGCCCTCCCGGGGGCTGACATGGTTGTAGCCGCCGCCCGGCACCACCAGCACCAAAGGCCGCTGCTTCACGGCGGGCATGGCGTCCAGCGACGCCCGCAGGGAAACCGTCAGCACACCGCCGCCTGCAAGTTCCAGCTCTATCTGCTGCATCTTTCATCCTCCTTATAAACAGGTCTGTCATTCCGGCCCATTATACGGCTTTGGCGCGGGAAAGTAAAGGCGGCTTTGGCCCCGAAAGGAAAGTTTTTTGAACTTTTTATGAAACCCCTTGATTTTTGTCTCTCAGCGGTGTATATTAGCACTCGAAAGTTATGAGTGCTAAGTTTTCACGAGTGGTTTTCCGCTCCGTGTGCCGGCACTCTCCACAGGCAGATCCTGATGCGACACGCGCCCGGGCAGTTCCGCCGCCGGGACGCTAAAATCTGATAAAAAGAGGTTTTGTATTATGGCGAAAAAAGAATTTCAGGCCGAGAGCAAAAAGCTGATGGACATGATGATCAACTCCATCTACACCAACAAGGAAATTTTCCTGCGTGAGCTGATCTCCAACGCTTCGGACGCCATCGACAAGCTGTATTATAAGAGCCTGACCGACACTTCCGTCGGCATGAACAAAGGCGATTTCCGCATCCTGCTCACCCGCGACAAGGACAGCCGCATCCTGACCATCTCCGATAACGGCATCGGCATGACCCGGGAAGAGCTGGAGCAGAACCTCGGCACCATCGCCCACTCCGGCTCCCTCGACTTCAAGAAGGACAACCAGGACGAGAACATCGACATCATCGGTCAGTTCGGTGTCGGCTTCTACTCTGCCTTCATGGTGGCCGACAAAGTGACGGTCATCTCCAAGGCTTACGGCTCCGACGAGGCCTGGCAGTGGGAGTCCAGCGGTGCTGACGGCTATGAGCTTGAGCCTGCTGAGAAGGAGACTGCCGGTACCGACATCATCCTCCACATCAAGCCCGACACGGAGACCGACAACTACGACAACTTCCTCGACGAGTACGGCATCGTGGCCATCGTCAAGAAGTACAGCGACTATGTGCGCTACCCCATCCAGATGGAACGGGAGAAGAGCCGTCAGAAGCCCGAACCCGACCCCAAGCCCGACGACTACAAGCCCGAGTGGGAGACCTACACCGAGCTGGAAACTCTGAACAGCATGGTGCCTATCTGGAAGAAGCAGAAGAGCGAAGTCACCGACGAGGAGTACGCAAACTTCTACAAGGATAAGTTCAGCGACTACGCTGACCCCGCCCGCGTCATCGTGAGCCGCACCGAGGGTACTGCAAACTATAACGCCCTGCTCTTCGTGCCCAGCCACCGCCCCTATGACTTCTACACCAAGGACTACGAAAAGGGTCTGGCTCTGTACGCATCCGGCGTCCTCATCATGGAGAAGTGCGCCGACCTGCTGCCCGACTACTTCAGCTTCGTCAAGGGCATCGTGGACAGCCAGGACCTGAGTCTGAACATCAGCCGTGAGATGCTGCAGAAGGACAATCAGCTCAAGCTCATCCACAACGCTCTGGAAAAGAAGATCAAGAACGAGCTCCACGCCATGCTGGCCAACGACCGCGAGAAGTACGAGAGCTTCTGGAAGGAGTTTGGCCGTCAGCTGAAGTTCGGCGCATACTCCGACTACGGGATGCACGCCGAGCTGCTGCGCGACCTGCTGCTGTTCTGGTCTGCCAAGGAGCAGAAGATGGTCACTCTGCAGGAGTACGTGGACAAGATGCCCGCCGAGCAGAAGTACATCTACTTCGCCGCCGGTGACTCCACCGACCGTCTGGCAAAGCTGCCTGCCGCTGAGCTGGTCATGGACAAGGGCTATGACGTCCTGCTCCTGACCGAGGATGTGGATGAGTTCTGCCTGCAGATCATGCGCACCTATCCCCGCAAGGATGCCGAGGGCAAGGACGGCACCGTCGAGTTCAAGAACGTCAACAGCGGCGATCTGGGCCTTGAGACCGAGGACGAGAAGAAGGCCGCCGAAGAGGCTACCACCGCCAACAAGGCTCTGTTTGACGCCATGAAGGACGCTCTGGACGGCAAGGTCAAGGAGGTCAAAGTCTCCACCCGCCTGAAGGACCACCCCGTCTGCCTGTCCGCCGACGGCCCGCTGTCCATCGAGATGGAGAAGGTGCTCTCCAAGCAGCCCGGCAGTGAGGGCGTCAAGAGCGACAAGGTGCTGGAGCTGAACGTCAACCACCCCGTCTTCGCTGCGCTGAAAGCCGCACAGGAGGCTGGCGATACCGAGAAGCTCAAGAAGTACAGCGCTCTGCTCTACGCACAGGCACAGCTCATCGAGGGCCTGCCCGTGGATGACCCCGCCGCTTACGCCGAGGCCGTCTGCAGCCTGATGCAGTGATCTTTCCCTGTGTTCCCGGGCCGGAGGGCGCTGCTCCCTCGCCTTCCGCCTGACATCATAATTTTCTTCCCTTAACAAGAAGGCCGCGCTCCGCTGGAAAAGTGGATCGCGGCCTTTTCTTTTGCACTGCCCGCCGCAGTAAGGTTTCTCCATATCGCGGCCCGCTCCCCCGCCGGGACGCGGCAGCGGGAAGTTTTGGCGCAGTTACACAATGCTTTCCCGGTTCTGAAAAAACTTTTGTCTCAGTTGTAATTTATCCGAGATTTTTATTTTGCATCCCTGCCGGACAGCCCCGGCGGGGATTTTTTGCAACTTTTCATTGAGATGCAACAATAACACATGGTTTTTTCCGGACAAATCCTTTACTATAGGATTAGAAGCGGGTTCTGTTGAATGTATTAACCTCTCAGTCTCGCTCACGCTCGACAGCTCCCCTACCGAGGGGAGCCTCTGGCGAAGAGATAAAGCTTTACGAAATGCCAAAGCCTCCCCTCGTTAGGGGAGGTGGCACGCCGTAGGCGTGACGGAGAGGTTTTCCAGCACCACCCAACAAAATTAAAAGTATCTGTCTGTCAGGAGGAAGATTCCATGATGAAGTCCATTCCCGTATGGAAGCAGGAGCTGTCCGACGGCGTCCACGCCGCACGCCTCGCCTCCCTGTATTGCTGTTCTCCCGCTGAGACGGCCTCCGAAGCCGCCCGTTACACCGCTGTGCTGGATGGGCTGGAAAAGACCTTCGGCTCCCACGCTGAGGCCGGCCTTTACAGCGCACCGGGCCGCACCGAGATCGGCGGCAATCACACCGACCATCAGCATGGCCGGGTGCTGGCCGGCAGCGTGAACATCGACATGATCGCCGCCGCAGCCCCCAACGACAAGAACCAGCTCCGCGTCCAGAGCGAGGGCTATGATCTGTGCGTCATTGATCTGAATGACCTCGAGGCCCGCAAAGAAGAGGAGAACACCACCGCCGCCCTGCTGCGCGGCGAGTGCGCCGCCTTCACCCAGCGGGGCGCAAAGCTGGCCGGTCTGGACATTTACATCTCTTCCAACGTGCCGAAGGGCAGCGGTGTCTCCTCTTCTGCCGCCTTTGAGGTGCTCATCGGCGTCATCCTGAACGACTGCTTCATGGCCGAGAAGGTCTCCCCCATCGCCATCGCGCAGATCGGCCAGTGGGCTGAGAACGTCTACTTCGGCAAGCCCTGCGGCCTGATGGACCAGATGGCTTCCAGCGTGGGCAACATCATCACCATCGACTTCGCCAGCCCCGCAAAGCCTGTCGTGGAACCGGTGGCTGTGGACTTCTCCAAGGCTGGTCTGGCCCTCTGCATCCTCGACTCCGGCGCAGACCACGCCGACCTGACCGACGAGTACGCCGCCATCCCGGCTGAGTGCCGCGCCGTGGCCGCTGTCTGCGGCGGCGAGGTGCTGCGGGATGTGCCGTTCGAGACCTTCCTTGCAAAGCTGCCCGAATGCCGCAGGCAGTGCGGCGACCGCGCCGTCCTCCGCGCCTTCCACGTCTACGCCGACAATGACCGTGTGGCAAAGCAGGTGGCCGCACTCCACGATGGCGACTTCGACACCTTCCTCTGCCTCGTGAACGAGTCCGGCCGCAGCAGCTGGGAATATCTGCAGAACGTCATCCCCGCAGGCTACAAGGAGCATCAGGAAGTGGGCGTGACCATCGCTGCCGCCAAGCATCTGCTGGGCGATAAGGGCGCTGTCCGCGTCCACGGCGGCGGTTTCGCCGGCACGGTGCAGGCTTTCGTGCCTGTGGAGATGCTGGACGAGTTCAAGGCCGGTATGGAAGCCATCCTCGGCGAGGGCCGCTGCCACGTCCTGTCCATCCGTCCGGAAGGAGGTGCTGTCCTGTGATCTCCACTGCCATCCAGCAGCTCGTCAACTACGGTCTGGACACCGGCCTCATCCTGCCTGACGACGAGATCTACATCCGCAACCAGCTGCTCATGACCATGCAGCTCGACAGCTTCACAGAGCCGGAGGGCGACGTCTGCTACGCCGACCTCGAGAGCATTCTGAAAACGCTGGTGGACGATGCCGTCGCCCGGGGCGTCTGCGACGACAGCCCCACGGCCCGCGACCTCTTCGATACCCGGCTCATGGGTGTGCTGACGCCCCGCCCCAGCATCGTCCGCGCCAACTTCGAAGAGCGGTACGAGACCGACGGCCCCCAGGCCGCCACCGACTGGTTCTACAAGTTCAGCCAGGACACCGATTACATCCGCCGCTACCGCATCAAGCGGGACGTCAAGTGGGTCACCAAGACCCCCTACGGCGACCTCGACATCACCATCAACCTGTCGAAGCCCGAAAAAGACCCCAAAGCCATCGCAGCCGCAAAGCTGGCTCCTCAGAGCGCCTACCCCAAGTGCCAGCTCTGCGTGGAGAACGAGGGCTATGCCGGCCGGCTGAACCATCCCGCCCGGGAAAATCACCGCATCATCCCGCTGACCATCAACGACAGTGCGTGGAATTTCCAGTACAGCCCCTATGTCTACTACAATGAGCACTGCATCGTCTTTAACAGCCAGCACACCCCCATGAAGATCGAGCGTGCCACCTTCCGCAAGCTGCTGGACTTCGTGGCCCTCTTCCCCCACTACTTCGTGGGCAGCAACGCCGACCTGCCCATCGTGGGCGGCAGCATCCTGAGCCACGACCACTTCCAGGGCGGCCATTACGAGTTCGCCATGGCCAAAGCGCCCATCGAGAAGAAGTGGGTCTTCCCCGGCTTTGAGGACGTGGACGCCGGCATCGTCCACTGGCCCATGAGCTGCATCCGCCTGACCTGCGCCGACGACGAACGCCTTGTGGAGCTGGCCGATCAGATTTTGACCGCATGGCGGGGCTACACCGACGAGAGCTGCTTTGTCTACGCCGAGACCGACGGCGAACCCCACAACACCATCACCCCCATCGCCCGGATGCGGGACGGCAAGTTCCAGCTGGATCTGGTGCTGCGCAACAACATCACCACGCCGGAGCATCCGCTGGGCGTCTATCACCCCCACGCAAAGCTCCACCACATCAAGAAGGAGAACATCGGCCTCATCGAGGTCATGGGTCTGGCCGTTCTGCCCAGCCGCCTGAAGCAGGAGCTCTTTGACCTGGCCGACCTGCTGGTGGCCCGGGCTCCCACCGCCGGGTACCCCGAGGCCCTGCAGAAGCACGCGGAGTGGGCTCAGGACATCCTGGACCGCCACCCCGAGCTGAACGCCGATAACGTCCATCTGATCCTGCAGGACGAGGTGGGCCATGTGTTTGCCGAAGTCCTCGCAGACGCCGGCGTCTACAAGATGGATGAGGCTGGCCGTGCCGGCTTTGAGCGATTCTTAGCAAGTATCTGAGCATAAAAAGGAATGCCTCCCCGGCGGGGAGGCATTCCTTTTTCGTTTATTGTTTGCCCAGCTGCCAGAACGCAACGGCGCTGGCGGCGGCGACATTCAGCGAATCCACGCCGTGGGACATGGGGATCTTGACCGTGTAGTCGCAGGAAGCGATGGTACCGGCGGCGAGGCCGTCGCCCTCAGTGCCAAGCACGATGGCAAGCTTCGGCTCTTTCGCAAGCTGCTCGTCGTCGATGCTCACCGAGCGGTCGCTGAGGGCCATCGCGGCGGTCTTGAAGCCGAGGGAGTGGAGGATGTCCATCCCCTTCTCCGGCCAGTCTGCCGGGGTCTCGCCCAGCTGCCCCCAGGGCACCTGGAATACCGTACCCATGCTGACGCGGACGGCGCGGCGGCAGAGCGGGTCGCAGCAGGAAGGGTTGATGAGGACAGCGTCCATGTTCAGTGCCGCCGCCGAGCGGAAGATGGCGCCCACATTGGTGGAGTCCACGATGCCCTCCAGCACGGCCACCCGGCGGGCGTTTTTGCAGAGCTCCTCCACCGGGCGGGGTGCCGGGCGGTGGAAGGCGCAGAGGACGCCCCGGGTCAGCTCAAAGCCGGTGAGCTCTGCCAGCATCTCCCGATCTGCCGTGTACACCGGCGCGTCGCCGCAGCGGCTCAGGATGCCCGCTGCCGGGCCGGTGATCTGCTTGCGCTCCATCAGCAGGGACACGGGCTTGTAGCCTGCGTCCAGCGCCCGGTCGATGACCTTGGGGCTCTCGGCGATGAAGATGCCTTTCTCCGGCTCGAGGCGATTGCGCAGCTGGTTCTGGGTCAGCCGGGCATAAGGGTCCAGCTCGGGTGCGTGGAAATCCGTGATCTCGATGATATTGGGCATACAGAAAGCCCCTCCTTCTCCTGAAAAAAGCTGTTTTATGTATTCTACCACAGTCTGCGCCGCATTGCAAAACAAAGCGCATCCTGCGATACCCGCCCGGAATCGTCATTATCTATAAAAAATATGGCACGGTTTTTGACAAAACGCCGGTTTTGCGCTATAGTATGGCATGGAATTATTTTCTGGATACAAGGAGGAGCTTTTATGCCATCTCTCAAACCTCACGGACAGATGTCCGAAGCTTTTATCACCGCCCTGTTTCTCTCCGTCTCGGGCGGCTTACAGGATGTTTACACCTATTTATACCGCGGCAAGGTCTTCGCCAACGCCCAGACCGGCAACATCGTGCTGATGGCCGTCAAGCTGTTTGCGGGCGAGTGGGGCGAGGCACTGCACTACCTGATGCCCCTTTGTGCCTTTGCACTGGGCATTTTTGTGGCCGAGTTCATCCGCCTCAAGCTCAAGCGGATGCAGTGGCTCCACTGGCGTCAGCTGGTGGTGCTGTTCGAGATCCTGCTGCTCTTCGTCGTGGGCTTTTTGCCGCAGGAGCTGAATCTGCTGGCCAACTCCCTCGTTTCCTTCTCCTGCGCCATGCAGGTACAATCCTTCCGCAAGGTGAACGGCTATGCCTTCGCCAGTACCATGTGCATCGGCAATCTGCGCGGCGGCATGGATTCCCTCTGCGCATGGCTGGTGGGCGGCAACACCAAAGCCTTCGGCAAGGCGCTTCACTACTTCGCCATCATCTTCCTGTTCGCGCTGGGTGCCGGCCTCGGCAGCCTTGCTCTGGCTCCCATGGGCAGCCGGGCCATCTGGCTGTCCTGCCTGCTGCTCTTCATCAGCTTCTGCCTGATGTTCCTGAAAGAGGACATCGAGGAGCTGGAAGAATTTGAGCACCTGGAGCACGAGGAAGCTCTCAAAAAATAATTGCGCCGAAGCCTGTCGTATGCTATACTATAGAGTGTTTGTGTGACCTTCCGGCCCGCCGCACCACCGACGTGCCGGAGATGAAGTTGTAGAATCAGGAAGAGGAGCATTCCATGAAAAAAGGCTTTGACAACGCGAAATACCTTCAGATGCAGTCCCAGCACATCCGGGAGCGCATCGCACAGTTCGACAACAAGCTCTACCTCGAGTTTGGCGGCAAGCTGTTCGACGACTACCACGCCTCCCGCGTGCTGCCGGGCTTTGAGCCGGACTCCAAGCTGCAGATGCTGCTGCAGCTCAAGGAGCAGGCCGAGATCGTCATCGTCATCAGCGCGCAGGACATCATCAGCAGCAAGGTGCGCGGCGACTACGGCATCACCTACGACCTCGACGTTCTCCGCCTCATCGACGCCTTCCAGGGCATGGGCCTGTTCGTGGGCAGCGTCTGCGTGACCATGTACACCGCCGCCCCCGAGGTCGAAGCCTTTGAGCACAAGCTGAACAGCGTGGGCGTGCGCACCTTCCGCCACTATAAGATCCCCGGCTACCCCAACGACGTAGCCCGCATCGTCAGCGACGAGGGCTACGGCAAGAACGACTACATCGAGACCCAGCGTCCCCTCGTCGTCATCACGGCCCCCGGCCCCGGCAGCGGCAAGATGGCCACCTGCCTGTCCCAGCTCTACCACGAGCACAAGCGGGGCGTCAAGGCCGGTTATGCCAAGTTCGAGACCTTCCCCATCTGGAACCTGCCCCTCAAGCACCCGGTCAACCTCGCCTACGAGGCCGCTACCGCCGACCTGAACGACGTGAACATGATCGACCCCTTCCATCTGGAGGCCTACGGCGTCACCACCGTCAACTACAACCGCGACATCGAGATCTTCCCGGTGGTCAACGCGATGTTCGAGCTCATCGCGGGCAAGAGCCCCTACAAGTCCCCCACGGATATGGGCGTGAACATGGCCGGCAACTGCATCGTGGACGACGAAGCCTGCCGCGAGGCCTCCCGCAACGAGATCATCCGCCGCTACTTCAAGGCCCTCTGCGACCACAAGACCGGCAAGAACGTGGACAGTGAGATCTTCAAGCTGGAGCTGCTGCTGAATCAGGCCGGTCTGGCTGTCGGCGACCGTGCCGTGGAAAAGCAGGCTCACGCCGTGGCCGAGCGCACCGGCGGCGCACCCGCTGCCGCCATCGAGCTGCCGGACGGCACCGTCGTCACCGGCAAGAACGGTCCCCTGCTGGGCGCAGCCTCTTCTGCCCTGCTCAATGCCCTCAAGAAGCTGGCCGGCATCGACCATGAGATCGACCTGGTCTCCGCCCGCGCCATCGAGCCCACCCAGACCCTCAAGACCAACTCCCTCGGCAGCCGGAATCCCCGCCTGCACACCGATGAGATCCTGATCGCGCTGTCCAGCTCTGCCGCCGAGAATGAGACGGCTGCTGTCGCTCTGCAGCAGCTCTCCAAGCTCAAGGGCTGCGACATGCACTCCACGGTCATCCTGTCCAGCGTGGATACGGACACCATCAAGCGTCTGGGGATGTACCTCACCTGCGAGCCCGCCTATGAGCAGGAAGACCGCAAGTATCACAAGAAATAAGCGCTCCGGCGCATAAGAAAAGCCGCACAGTGCAGCGAAAACTGTACCGTGCGGCTTCTTTGTTTCTTCTGTAGTTTCTCAGACGTGAGACAGGCTGGGCGCACCGCCCGCGATCTCCTCGGCGGTCAGGGGCTTCGCCTCGGCAGGAGCGTTCAGACGCTCCTTTGCTACGGCCAGCATCAGTTTGATGCGGTTCTCCTGATTGACCTTGGTGGCGCTGGGGTCGTAGTCGATGGGGGTGATGTTGGCGCTGGGGTACATCGCGCGGATCTTGTTTACCATGCCCTTGCCCACGATGTGGTTCGGCAGGCAGCCAAAAGGCTGTGCGCAGACGATGTTGCCGTAACCGCCCTGTACCAGCTCGATCATCTCAGCCGTCAGCAGCCAGCCCTCGCCCATCTTGGCACCCAGCGAGATGATGCCCTCGGGCTTTTCCACCAGCTCCTTGAAGGGGCCGGGGGCGTAGAACCCGGCGTCGGCCTCGGCCTTGAGCATGGAGCGCTCCACGCTGTCCAGCCAGTTGAGCAGCTGGTCGGTCCCCATCTTCATGGCCAGCTTGCCGCCGTAGAGGACATGGTCCTCGCCCATGTTGAAGATGCAGTACTGCACAAAGCCCATCAGACCCGGGAAGTTGACCTCGCAGTCCTGGCTCTCGAGGAACTTCTGCAGGTCGTTGTTGCCCAGCGGGCTGTACTTGACGTAAATTTCGCCCACGACGCCGACTTTGACCTTCGGCACACGGGTGACGGGAATAGACTTGAAGTCCTTTGCGATGAGGGGGAAGGTGTGCTTCATCTCACGGGAGGTGAAGCCCTTGCCCGCCAGCAGCACACGGCCCAGACGCTGGACCCAGAGGTCTACCATCTTATCGGCAGCGCCTTTTTCGTTCTCATACGGAGCGACCTGATTGCGCAGGGCGCAGAGCATATCGCCGTAGAACACGCTGGCGATGGCCCGGCGGGCCAGAGGCAGAGTCATCTGGAAGCCGCTGTCCTTCTCGAGGCCCGAGAAGTTCAGGCTGGCCACCGGGATGTTCGGATAGCCTGCCTTGACCAGTGCCTTGCGGAGCAGGTGGATGTAGTTGGAGGCACGGCAGCCGCCGCCCGTCTGGGTGATGAGCAGGGCCGTGTGCTCGAGGTCATATTTGCCGCTGTTCAGCGCATCGAGGAACTGGCCGATGACCAGCAGTGCCGGATAGCAGGTGTCGTTGTGGACATATTTCAGGCCCAGCTGCGCCACAGCGCTGCCGCAGTTGCCCAGGATCTCGCACTTGTAGCCGTCGTAGCGCAGGGCGTATTCCAGCAGGCGGAACTGGGTGATGGCCATGTTGGGGATGAGGATGGTGTGGGTCTTCTTCATCTCCGGGGTGAATTTGGGGTAATTGTATTCCATAGGTTCCTCCTATGTTACTTCTTATCTTCGTCTCGCTCATCCAGCGCGGCGAACAGGCTGCGCAGGCGGATATTGACCGCGCCCAGGTTTGTAATTTCGTCAATTTTCAGCTGGGTGTAGAGCTTGCCGCCCTCCTGCAGGATCTCGCGGGTCTCGTCGGTGGTGATGGCGTCCACGCCGCAGCCGAAGGACACCAGCTGCACCAGGTCCATATCGTTCTGGGTGGTGCAGTACTTGGCGGCGGCATAGAGGCGGCTGTGGTAAGTCCACTGGTTCAGCACGCTGGTGGGGAACTTCTCCACGCGGTTGGAGATGCTGTCCTCGGTGACCACCGCCGCGCCGTGGCGGGTGATGAGGTGGTCGATGCCGTGGTTGATCTCCGGGTCCACATGGTAGGGGCGTCCGGCCAGCACGATGATCCGCCTGCCCTGACGGCGGGCCTCATCTATAATCTCGCTGCCCTTGACCCGGATCTGTGCCATGTGGGCTTCATACTCGGCGTAGGCGGCGTTGGCAGCCTCCTGCACTTCCTTCTCGGAGATGCCGCCGAAATACTTGGGCAGCACGTCCTTCGCCATCTTGTGGACGAAATCCTTCGGACGGTGGATGCCGACGTAGTCGTAGATGAACTTCTGGCCTTCCAGCTCGGGGCAGTTGCCGGCGAGGACTTCGGGATAGTAGGCCACGACGGGGCAGTTGTAGTGGTTGTCGCCCAGACCCTCGTCGATGTTGTAGGTCAGGCAGGGGTAGAAGATGGCGTCCAGATGCATCTGGGTCAAGGCCTTGATGTGGCCATGGCTGAGCTTGGCCGGGAAGCAGGCGGTGTCGCTGGGGATGGTAGCCTGACCAGCCAGATAGAGGCCGCGGCTGGACACCGGGCTGGTGTGGACGGCAAAGCCGAGCTTTGTCCAGAAGGCGTGCCAGAAGGGCAGCAGCTCGTACATATTCAGGCAGAGCGGGATGCCGATGGAGCCGCGCTTACCGGCCACGGGCTTATAGCTGGCCAGAAGCTGCTGCTTGTAGGCATAGAGGTTGAGGCTGTTGTCCTCGCTCTTGCCGGTGACGGGCTTGTCGCAGCGGTTGCCGGAAATGAACTTGCGGCCATCGGCGAAGGTGTTGATGGTGAGCTGGCAGTGGTTGCCGCAGCCGCCGCACTTGACGCTGACGACTTTCTGGTCGAAGCTCTCCAGCTCTTCCTCGCTCATCATGGCGGAGGTGGTCTGGCCGTTCTTGCGGCACTGGCGCAGGCCGAAGAGGGCCGCACCGTAAGCGCCCATCAGACCGGCGATGTCGGGGCGGATGACCTCGACGCCCATCTCCTTCTCGAAGGCGCGGAGGACGGCCTCATTGTAGAACGTACCGCCCTGCACGACGATCTTCCGGCCCAGCTCTTCGGGGCTGGACGCACGGATGACCTTGTACAGCGCGTTCTTGACGACGCTGATGGACAGGCCTGCCGAGATGTTCTCGATGGACGCGCCGTCCTTCTGGGCCTGCTTGACCGAGCTGTTCATAAAGACGGTGCAGCGGCTGCCCAGATCCACGGGGCGGTCGGCGAAGAGGCCGAGGGCCGCGAACTCCTTGACGTCGTAGCCCAGTGCCTGCGCAAAGGTCTGCAAAAAGCTGCCGCAGCCGGAAGAGCAGGCTTCGTTCAGGAAGATGTTGCTGATGGCGCCATCCTCGATCTTGAAGCACTTCATGTCCTGACCGCCGATGTCGATGATGAAGTCCACGTCCGGCATGAAGTATTTTGCTGCCGTGAAGTGGGCCACGGTCTCCACGAGGCCGAAGTCGCAGCGGAAGGCGTTCTTGACCAGTTCTTCGCCGTAGCCGGTGGTGGTCACGCTGGCCACCTTGAGGCCGGGGTGCTCTTTATAGATTTTCAGCAGCTGCTGCCGGATAAGGGGCAGCGGGTTGCCGAGGTTCGGCTGATAGTTGGTGTAGAGGATCTGGCTCTGCTCGTCCACGACCACCAGCTTGACAGTAGTGGAGCCGGAGTCGATGCCGATATGCACCGGGCCGCACTGGGCGCTGAACGCCACCCGCGGCACGCTGTGGGACATATGGCGGGCATGGAATACCTCGTACTCTTCCCTGTTGGCGAAGAGGGGCGGCTCGCTGGCGTAGGTCGCCGTGGCGGCGTACTCATCCAGCGCAGCGGCCACATCCGAGAGGACGAACTCCTTGTCGGCGTAGAGGGCAGCGCCCAGCGCGACGTAGAGCAGGCTGTTCTCGGGGCAGGTGCCGGTGACGCCCAGTGCCTCGTCGAAGCTCTTGCGCAGCACGGTGCTGAAGGTCAGCGGACCGCCCAGATAGAGGATATTGCCCTGGATGGGGCGTCCCTGTGCCAGACCGGCGATGGTCTGGTTGACCACGGCCTTGTAGATGCTGGCCGCGATGTCCTCGGTCTTTGCGCCCTGATTGATGAGGGGCTGCACGTCGCTCTTGGCGAAAACGCCGCAGCGGGATGCGATGGTGTATGTACGGGTGGCCTGTTCGGCCGCCTTGTTCATCTCATCGGCACTCATCTTGAGCAGCGTCGCCATCTGGTCGATGAAAGCGCCCGTGCCGCCGGCGCAGCTGCCGTTCATCCGGACTTCGGTGCCGTTGGTCAGGAACAGGATCTTTGCATCCTCACCGCCCAGCTCGATGACGCAGTCCGTCGCAGGGACGAACTTTTTGACCGCCACGCGGGTGGAGAACACCTCCTGCACGAAAGGCACGCCGCAGCTGTCGGCCAGGCCCATGCCTGCGGAGCCGGAGATGCTGAGCAGCGCTTTCCGGCCATGCAGCTGCTCTGCGTCGATGCGGCGCAGCAGCTCCTGCGCCTTTTCCAGAATGTGGCTGTAGTGGCGCTCATACGTCGAATATAAAAGGGTATCGTTTTCATCCAGCACCACGCATTTGATGGTAGTGCTGCCGATGTCAAGACCTACTCTCACAGTTGTTTTTCCTCCTGAAGGACAATGCACTCTCCCTCTGCACACAGGGCTCTCCGGCCCGGGCAGAAGTTGTTTGCTAACGAATCAAATTTCAGACTCGCATACACGGGTATTATAAACCAAATCCGGCTGACAATCAATCATTCGGGATTATTTTACACCTTAAAAACAGTAAAATCACCTTTCAAAGTTAAACATTTTGTTAATTTCGCAAACTTTTCTGTGAATTTCGGGCTGTTTCTACTAAGATTCTTTACCGTCTGTCAATTTTTCTGTTCTCTTCCCTGCCCCGCACACAAAGCAAAGGCATCTGCGCTGCGCCGTCCCGGCCGCATTGCAGATGCCTTTTTGTCTCGTTCAATATCTCCGCAGCAGAAGGAGCTCCTGTGCCGCCCGGCTTGCGAACCGCGCTGCGCGGATGTCGTTCTCCTCGTCGGAGTGGAGTTCCATTTCCGGCGGGATGTCCTCGCAGGAGGCCAGCGGGAACACCACCTGCGCCCGGGTGCCGCCGCCCGGACGGGCCGTCAGCGTCAGCTTCCAGCCCGCACGGCGGCAGATGAGCTTGCAGATGCGGAGGCCCAGCTTTGCGCCGCTGAGGAAGCGGCGGTTGTTCTCGATGGGGTCTTCCTCCATCAGGCCGCAGCCGTTGTCTTCTACCCGGAGCGCGACGCCCGTCTTTTTCTGTTTTAGGCTCACCCACACCCTGCCGCCTGCATCGCAGGCCCGCAGCGCGTTGGAGATGAGGTGGAGCAGCAGCTGTTCGGCCTCATCGGGGACGCCCATGACGGTGCAGTGCTCGATGCCCCCGCTCTCCGCCGTGAGCGTTATTTCCAGCGACCGCTGGATGTCCGGGGCCAGACGGCCCGCCTTTTCCAGCAGACCGCACAGGTCCAGAGGCTGCAGCTCGCTCAGCTCTTCATTTTCCAGCTGATAAAGTGTTATGGCATTGCGTACCGTGCGGTCCAGCCGGGCAGACTCTATCTGGATGTCTGAAAGTGCCTGCCGGGTGGGCAGGTCGGCCGACGCCAGCAGATGCATCTGCAGATACTCCCGGTTCTGGTCGATGATGCCAAGGGCATGGAAGCACACATCCCCAAACTCCTCCTGAGGGGAGACTCCTGCTCCATCGTTTCGCCTGCGCATTCTGCTCTACCTCCGCGTCGTGTGGTCAGCACCTCACTGCTGACTCAGTCTACTTTCCAGCGCATAAAGCAGGCGGCCGATGGTCACCTTCCTGCGCTCTAAGCCATACTCTTTTCGAAAATCCCGCCATGTCTGGGTACCGGTCTCGTCCAGCGTCTCCAGCAGCCGCCGGAGGGCGCTGTCCACAGCCGCAACGGTGAGACCGTATTCCTCCGCCACCGGCCCTAATATCTCCTTGCGGATGGCCAGACGGTGGTCGGAGCCCATCATCACCCGAAGCGCACCGGTCAGGTAGCGCTTGTTGGCGTCGCAGGTGCTCACGCCCCAGCTGCGATAGATGCGCTCGCAGCGTTTTTCCAGGCTCTCCGCCGGGCGGTGGGCCGGGGCGCGCAGCTCCTGCAGCATATCTTCCAGTGTGGCCTGACGGATGAGGTAGCATGCATCCTCCTGACTCAGGCTTTCCACTGCCGACTTCTCGTTGCGTCCGTCGTCCCGCAGAAGCACCAGAGGCTTGCGGGCAAGGCCGCGTATCCTGGGCAGAAACTGGATGCTGTCCATGTCCTCCAGTCTGCCGCCCAGCACCAGAACGTCCACATCGCCCTGCTCGAGCCGTTCCAGCAGCGGCCGGCTGCTGCGGTAGCCCGTGCAGCGGATGGCCGGGTTGCGCTCCTCGAGATAGCGTGTCCATACCCGCATCTCTCTGGGGTCATAGCTGGCCAGCGCTACGCGCCATATGACGTCCTGTTCCTCATAGCTCACACGACGCGCCTCCCTTCCTGCAGGTGTTCTGCCTGCTCCGCCTGCGGATACCAGCAGGAAATAACATCCTGCCACAGCTCCGGCTGGACCGAATTCTCATACAAAAACTGCAGCAGCCGTCCGCACTCCTCTTCCGGGGCCGGGACCCATGTACGGGCCGTGTCTGCCGGGTCGTCCGGAGCCTTTGTCCGGCTCACGGTCAGCCAGCAGCCCTGTCCCTCCGTCTCCAGAGAACAGGCAAGGGTATACGCCTCCTGATACGGTTCCAGCGTCGAAAATCTCCTCACCAACGGGATATCCTGTTTCATTCTGCATCCTCCTCGCCCCATCTGTCCGGCCCTTCCACTTATGCCGGACAAATTATTTTATACTATACTGTATAAAATTGTATGGAGCGTCGAAAGGAGTTACAACGACAAATTTGCGTCAGTTTTCGTCGAATTTTGGAACACTGAAGATATTAACATGGATACTGTCTCAAGAATACCATCAACTGCTCCAAAAATCAAGACACATCTGCCGCATCCTCCTGATTTGGGACGCTTTTCCGCGCAGGATGCAGCGCTTTTCCATCCTTCGGCAGAAAACACAGAACTTGGCACCCGTTACGACATAAATTGTTCATATTCTTCTGATAAAATCAAGCAGATACTATGTTTCCCTCTCCGTCCACAAATGCCGGGCGGAATAGGCCAGCAGACACTTCCCCGTTCTGCTGCCGGAAAGGCAGGCCAATGCTTCAGCTTATCAATATCGAAAAGAAATACACCACCGGCGATCTGACACAGGCAGCGCTCAACGGGGTCAGCCTCAACCTGCGCGACAGCGAATTTGTCGCCATCCTCGGCCCCAGCGGCTCGGGCAAGACCACGCTGCTCAACATCATCGGCGGCCTCGACCGCTACGACAGCGGCGAGCTCATCATCAACGGCATCTCCACCCGCCGCTACACCGACCGGGACTGGGACTCTTACCGCAACCACACCGTCGGCTTCGTGTTCCAGAGCTATAACCTCATCCCCCACCAGACCGTCCTCGCCAACGTCGAACTGGCCCTGACCATCTCGGGCGTATCGGGCGCTGAGCGCCGCCGCCGTGCCGCCGAGGCGCTGCGGCAGGTGGGCCTCGGGGACCAGCTCCACAAGCGCCCCACCGAGATGTCGGGCGGCCAGATGCAGCGCGTGGCCATCGCCCGCGCCCTCGTCAACAACCCCGACATCCTGCTGGCCGACGAGCCCACCGGCGCACTGGACAGCGAGACGAGCATCCAGGTCATGGAGCTGCTGAAGGATGTGGCAAAAGACCGCCTCGTGGTCATGGTCACGCACAACCCCGAACTGGCGGAGCAGTATGCCAACCGCATCGTCCGTCTGCGGGACGGCGCTATCACCGACGATACCCGCCCCTTCGAGCCGGACGACACAAAGCTTGCCCCTCCCATCCATAAGAACATGGGCCGTTCGTCCATGTCGTGGCTCACCTCGCTGGCCCTGAGCTTCAACAACCTGCGCACCAAAAAGGCCCGCACCCTGCTCACAGCCTTCGCGGGCAGCATCGGCATCATCGGCATCGCCCTCATCATCTCGCTGTCCACCGGCGTCAACGCCTACATCGCCGACATGGAGCGCTCCACCCTGAGCGAATACCCGCTGCAGATCCTGAGCAGCGGCGTGGACATCACGAGCTTTTTGTCCTCGGGCGGCAGCGGCGGCACCACAGCCACCGGCCTGCCCACCGACGAGGACGGCAAAAAGGACACCTCCGGCGGCGTGGAGGGAATGGTCTCGGTCCGCCAGCTCATCACCAAGATGGTGTCGGGCCTGACGTCCAACGACCTCACTTCCTTAAAGAAATATCTCGACAGCGACGAGTCCACCATTGCGGATGACGCCACCTCCATCGAGTATTCCTACAGCGTCTCGCCCCAGATCTACCGGCAGGACGCCGACGGCAGTGTGCATCAGGTCAACCCGGACTCCACCCTCTCGATGCTGGGTCTGGGAAGCTCGGGTTCCGGCTCCACCTCCGTCACCAGCAGCCTGATGAACAGCATGGGCAGCAACACCAGCGTTTTCTATCAGCTGCCCGCCAACAGTGACCTTTATAAGTCCCAGTACGAAGTCAAGGCCGGCCGCTGGCCCGAAAAGCCCACCGAATGTGTCGCCGTGCTGAGCAAATACGGCACTGTGACCGACTACGCCCTCTACTCCATGGGTCTGCGGGACTCCGCCGAGCTGGACAAGATGATACAGCAGTTCGCCCAGAACCAGAACGTCGATGTCCCCAGCGACTTCCGCACCTACAGCTACGACGAGCTGATGGGCCTGAAGTTCAAGCTGGTGAACAGCGCCGACACCTACGTCTACGACGACACCTACGGCATCTGGAAGAGCAAGGCCGACGACAAGGACTATATGCAGCAGCTGGTGGAGAACGGCGAGGACATCACCATCGTGGGCATCGTCCAGCCGGACTACACCGCCTCCGCTTCCATGCTCACCTCCGGCATCGCCTACCCCGCCTCCCTGACCGAGAAGGTCATGAAGGACGCTGCCGACAGCGACATCGTGAAACAGCAGATGGCCGACCCCGCCACCAACGTCCTCACCGGCGAGAGCTTCGGCAAGGCCGAGAGCCTCCGCGACTTCGATTTGACCAGCCTCTTCTCCATCGACACCAACGCCCTCAAGAATGCCTTCTCTTTTGATGCCGATGCCCTCGACTTCGATTTGAACGGTGCCTTCGACCTCAGCAGCGGCAGTTTCGATTTGAGCAGCCTCATCGACTTCTCGGATTTTTCCCTCGACATCGACGAGCTGCCCGACATCGACCTCAGCGACGCCTTTGCAGAGCTGGACCTCTCCGTCTCGCCGGAGGCTCTGCAGGACCTCGTGCAGAAGGTGTTCAAAGACTATAAGAAATATATCATCGGCAACGGCATCCTCAACTTCAAGAAGTGGAGCTTTTCTGCCTACCTCAAGTCGGAGCAGTTCCAGAAGCTGATGGCCGAGTCCATGAAAGACCTCGTTGACCCGGACAAGCTGCAGGGGCAGCTCTCGAGCGCTCTGCAGACCACCATCCAGACCGTGATGGAGACCTACTCCGACCAGATCACAGAGGTGCTGAAAAGCCAGCTGGACGCTGCCATTCAGAAGGGCATCGTCACCTTCCAGGACCAGATACAGTCCCAGCTCAAGACGGCCATCCAGCAGAACATCGGCAAGCTGAGCAGCCAGATGGAGAACGCCATCAAGATCGACGCGTCAGCTTTCCAGAAGGCCATCCAGCTCAACATGACCGCCTCTGAGCTGACCGAGCTGATGCGCTCCACCCTCCGCTCCTCTTCCGCCACCTATGAGGCCAACCTGACGGCCTTCGGCTACGCGGACGAGGCCGCCCCCAGCCAGATTAAGATCTATCCGAAGGACTTCGCCAGCAAGGCCACCATCCTGGAAAAGCTGGATGCCTACAACGCCGGGATGTCTGCAAAGGGTGAAGACGAAAAAATGGTGCAGTACACCGACCTCGTGGGTACCCTGATGACCAGCGTGACCGAGATCGTGGACATGATCAGCAGCATGATGGTGGCCTTCGTCTCCATCTCGTTGGTCGTCTCCTCCATCATGATTGGCGTCATCACCTATATCAGCGTCCTCGAGCGCCGGAAGGAGATCGGCATCCTGCGCGCCATCGGCGCTTCCAAGCGGAACGTCTCCGAGGTGTTCAACGCAGAGACCTTCATCATCGGCCTCTGCTCGGGCGTCATGGGCATCGTCCTCAGCGAGATCCTGCTCATCCCCGGAAACATCATCATCCAGAAAGTCTCCGGCACTTCGACCCTCGTTGCCTCCCTGCCCGTGGATGCAGCCCTCTTCCTCGTGGCACTGGCTACCCTGCTCACCATTCTGGCCGGCATCATCCCGGCCCGCGGCGCAGCCAAGTGCAACCCCGTCAAAGCCCTGCGCGCCGAGTAAACCCCAGAGATCTCATTCCCGGTATCCTTTCCGCTCCGGCGGCAGGGATACCGGGATTTTTTCGGCTTATTTTTGCTCCGGCCCGTCGGTTCAGCTTGTATCCATCCTGCATGAGAACGCGCTTTTTTGCTCTAAAAGTTACAAAAGAGTACGGTCGTCCCGGGAGGTTCTGACGCGTACCGGGAATTACCGGAAATCAATTTGCTTTTCGCTCTGTGGGCAAATCAACCTGCACAAAGGAGGGTCGATTTGTTATGCAATTCTGCCAAAAGTGTTTCAGGGTTATTGATTTATTCCACAAATTATGCCATACTATAGTCACTGAAACCGTTCCCGACATCGTTCCCGCACGATTTCAGTAAAAACCAGAACTTCGACCGAAAGAGAGGTGCTTCCCGGAATGCCGAACATGACCATCAAAGACATTGCCCGTCTGAGCGGCTGTTCCGTCAGCACCATCTCCCGCGTCATCAATGACCGGCCGGATGTGCGTCCCGAAACGAAAGAAAAGGTGCTCCAGATGATGCGGGAGTCGGGCTTCGTGCCGAACACCAACGCCCGGCAGCTGAAGATCCAGCAGTCCCGCAGCCTCGTCTTTGTGGTCAAGGGTACCCGGAACCTCTTCTTCTCGGACTTCCTCGTTCAGCTGCAGCGGGCCGCGACCCTCTACGGGTACAGCGGCATCGTCTCCTACCTGGACGAGAATGCCAACGAGATAGACGCCGCCCAAAAGATCCTGCGGGAGATAAAGCCCAAAGGCATGATATTCCTCGGCGGCAGCGTGGCGAACTTCCAGCAGGGCTTTGCGAACATCACCGTCCCCTCGGTGCTGACGACGCTGGTCTCCGACGAACTGGATTTCCCGAACCTCTCGATGGTGGGCGTGGATGACCGGGCTGCGGCCCGCACCGCCGTCTCCCACCTCATCGCGCAGGGCCACCGGAAGATAGCCGTTCTCGGCGGCCCCACCACCAGTTACCCCAGTCGGATGCGCCGCCTTGGCGCACAGGATGCCATGGAGGATGCCGGGCTCACCTTTGACGACCGGCTCTACGGCCTGTCCAACTACGATTTCGAGTCTGCCTACCACGCCATGAACAGCCTGCTGGCCCGCCGGGCCGAGTTCACCGCCCTGTTCGCCATGAGCGATGTCATCGCTTTCGGTGCCATCCGGGCGCTGGTGAGCGCCGGGTTCCGGGTGCCGGAAGATGTATCGGTCATCGGCTTCGACGGCATCTCGATGTCCCGCTACTGCGTGCCGGTGATGACCACCATCGTCCAGCCCGGCGAGCAGATCGCGCTCCAGAGCATCGAGCTGCTGGTGCGGCAGATCGAGCATGGCGCCCCGGCCCAGAAGATCACCCTCCAGCCTGAGCTGCAGGTCGGTGAGAGCGTAAGGGCTGTCTGATTTATTTCGTCTCATTTCCGCTACCAGGCGGAATGTGTATATCACATGATGAAGAAGGAGAACAATTATGAAAAAAATGATCTCTCGTCGTAATTTCCTGAAAGTCGCCGGCGCTTCTGCTGCCGCCCTCGGTCTGGCTGCCTGCGGTGGTTCCTCCAGCAGCACCGCTGCTTCCACCGCCAGTTCTACCGCAGCTTCTGCCGCTCCCGCAGCTGCCGGCAAGGTCTACTACCTGAACTTCAAGCCCGAGCAGGATCAGGATTGGCAGGATCTGGCCGCTGAGTACACCAAGGAGACCGGCGTGCCTGTGACCGTTGTCACCGCTGCTTCCGGCCAGTACGAGACCACCCTGATGAGCGAGATGGAGAAGAGCGAGGCTCCCACCCTGTTCCAGGTCAACGGCCCTGTGGGTCTGGCAAACTGGAAAGATTACTGCCTGGACCTCTCCGACAGCAAGCTGTACGGCGAGCTGACCAGCGACTCCTTTGCACTGAAGGATGGCGACGCCGTTACCAGTATCGCTTATGTCATCGAGACCTACGGCATCATCTACAACAAGGAGCTGCTGACCGCCGCCGGCTACACTCAGGACGACATCAAGGGCTTCGATGACCTGAAGAAGGTCGCCGACGACATTCAGGCCCGCAAGGCTGAGCTGGGCGTTGATGGTGCTTTCACCTCCGCCGGCATGGACGGTTCTTCCGACTGGCGCTTCAAGACCCATCTGGCAAACCTGCCCATCTACTACGAGTACAAGGCTGACGGCATCGGCTCCACCGACGCCATCAAGGGCACCTACCTCGACAACTACAAGAAGATCTGGGACCTGTACATCACCGACTCTACCTGCGACCCCAAGCTGCTGGCTTCCAAGACCGGCAACGACGCCGTGGCTGAGTTCGTGGGCAAGAAGGCCGTCTTCTACCAGAACGGCACCTGGGCTTACAATGACGTGAAGGATCTGGGCGACGACAACCTGGGTATGCTGCCCATCTACATCGGCGCTGAGGGCGAGGAGAACCAGGGCCTGTGCACCGGCTCCGAGAACTTCTGGTGCGTCAACAACACCTCCTCCGATGAGGACATCCAGGCTACTCTGGACTTCCTGTACTGGTGTGTCACCTCTGAGGCCGGCACCAGCGCGATGGCTGACAAGATGGGCTTCGTCATCCCCTTCAAGGCCGCTAAGGACTCTACCAACCCCCTCATCGCCATCGCCAACGATTACGTTGCTGAGGGCAAGACCAGCGTTGACTGGTGCTTCTCCACCATGCCTTCCGAGGAGTGGAAGAACGGCGTCGGCTCTGCACTGACTGCTTATGCAGCAGGCACCGGCAGCTGGGACGATGTGGTCACCGCCTTTGTGGACGGCTGGGCCAAGGAGTACAAGCTGGCCAACGGCTAAGCGTTCCCTTTCTTCCGCAATAGCTGGATAACGGGGAGGCGGGCGATGTGTTCGCCCGCCTCTCCTTCTTTTTCAGGAGGTATATCATGCAAAAGGCCATCAGTAAATATTGGCCGGTGTTCGTACTGCCCACCCTGCTGGCGTTCATCATCGGCTTCATCTGGCCCTTCATCTGGGGCATCTATCTTTCCTTCCAGCGTTTCACCACCGTGAGCAAAACCACCTTCGTGGGCCTGCAGAACTACATCAACGTCTTTTCGGACGAGACCTTCCTCCACGCCTTTGGGTTCACCGCTGCCTTTACGGTGGTAAGCACCGTGCTCATCAATGTGTGCGCCTTCGCCATCGCGCTGGTGCTCACCCGCGGCATCCGCGGCACCAACATCTTCCGCACCGTCTACTTCATGCCGAACCTTATCGGCGGCATCCTGCTGGGCTACATCTGGCAGATCCTGCTCAACGGTGTGCTGGCCAACCTGCAGAGGCCTCTGCTGGCGCTGGACGCCAAGGCCGGTTTCGTCGGTCTGGTCATCCTGATGTGCTGGCAGCAGATCGGCTACATGATGATCATCTACGTCGCGGGCCTGCAGAGCGTCCCCGGCGACCTCATCGAGGCTGCGAAGATCGACGGCGCAAATGACCGTGAGATCCTGTTCAAGATCAAGATCCCGATGGTCATGCCCAGCGTCACCATCTGCACCTTCCTCACCCTGACCAACAGCTTCAAGCTGTTCGACCAGAACGTGGCCCTGACCGCCGGTGAGCCTGCCAACGCCAGTGAGATGCTGGCCCTGAACATCTACAACACCTTCTATGGCCGCTCCGGCGCTCAGTGGAAGGGCATCGGCCAGGCAAAGGCTGCGGTGTTCTTCCTCATCGTCGTGGTCATCTCGCTCATCCAGCTCAAGTTTACCCGCTCCAAGGAGGTGCAGCAGTAATGCCGAAAGATAAAAAAATGTGGGACAACATCCTCACTGTCATCATGAGCCTGCTGTGCCTGCTCTGGATCTACCCCATCGTCCTGATCTTGCAGAACAGCCTGAAAATTGAAGGCACCTTCACCACTTCCACCGTCTTCAAGCTGCCTACGGCTGAGACCTTCGCGGGCCTCAGCAACTACATCTACGGCGTCACCAAGATGGGCTTTCTGTCCAGCCTGGGCTACAGCCTCGTCATCACCGTGTCCAGCGTGGCCCTCATCCTGCTGTGCTGCTCCATGACCGGCTGGTACCTTACCCGCGTGAACAACAAGCTGAGCAAGTTCATGAATCTGCTCATCGTCTTCTCCATGGTCGTCCCCTTCCAGATGGTCATGTTCACCCTGTCCAAGACCGCCGACACCCTCAACCTGAACACCCCCTGGAACATCTGCATCATCTATCTGGGCTTCGGTGCCGGTCTGGCCGTATTCATGTTCACCGGCTTCATGAAGAGCGTCCCCATCGAGATCGAAGAGGCTGCCATGATCGACGGCTGCAACCCGATCCAGATCTTCTTCAAGGTCGTCTTCCCCATCCTCAAGCCCACCATGATCTCCACCGCCATCCTTGAGACGATGTGGGTCTGGAACGACTACCTGCTGCCCACGCTGGTGCTGGACATCAAGAAGTACCGTACCATCCCCATGGCCATTCAGTATTTCCGCGGCGGCTATGGCCGCGTCGAGCTGGCCCCCATGATGGCCTGCATCATCATCGCCATCATCCCCATCATCATCCTTTACATGACCTGCCAGAAGTACATCATCGAGGGTGTCGTGGCAGGCGCTGTCAAAGGTTAAAACAAGGAGGTTCCAGCCATGCGTGCAAGCGGCATTCTGATGCCCGTCTTCAGCCTGCCGGGTCCTTACGGCATCGGCACGCTGGGAAATGAAGCCTTTGCCTTCGTCGATTTCCTTGCGGCTGCAAAGCAGACCTACTGGCAGATACTCCCCATCGGCCCTACGGGCTACGGGGACAGCCCCTACCAGAGCTTTTCTGCCTTTGCCGGCAACCCCTACTTTATCGATTTCCGTCTGCTGGCAGCGGACGGCCTCCTCACCGAGGCTGAGCTGCCCGCGCCCCAGCCGGTGGGTCCCGTCGATTACGGCACGCTCTACCAGCAGCGGCCTGTGGTGCTCCATAAAGCGGCCGACCGGCTGCTGGCTTCCCCTACCCCGGCCTATGAGGCTTTCTGTGAAGCCCAGAGCGGCTGGCTCGAGGACTATGCCCTCTTCATGGCCGTCAAGGCCGAGCAGGGGCAGGCCGGTCTCGCCGACTGGCCCGACGACCTGCGCACCCGGGAGCCTGCGGCCCTCGCCGCCGCCAAGGAGCGGCTGGCCGCCGAGGTGGACTACTACAAGGCCGTGCAGTTCTTCTTCTACACCCAGTGGAACGCCCTCAAGACCTACGCCAACAGCCACGGCATCCAGCTGGTGGGCGACATCCCCATCTACGTCAGCCCCGATTCCAGCGACCTCTGGACTCACCCGGAGCTGTTCCAGACCGACGGCGCCGTCCACCTGACCAGCGTTGCCGGATGTCCCCCCGACGCCTTTGCCGCCGACGGTCAGCTCTGGGGCAACCCGCTCTACGACTGGCCCCGCCACGAGGCCGAAGACTTCCGCTGGTGGAAGCAGCGCATCAAACACGCCACTTCCATCTACGACGTCGTCCGCATCGACCATTTCCGGGGCTTCGAGAGCTACTACTCCATCCCCGCCGGGAACAAGACCGCTGCGGGCGGTCACTGGGAGAAAGGCCCTGACCGCGCCTTCATCGACGCCATGCACAAGGCGCTGGGCGAGGGCGGCATCATCGCCGAGGACCTGGGCTATCTGACCCCCGAGGTCAAGGCCATGCTGGCCGCAAGCGGCTACCCGGGCATGAAGATCATGCAGTTCGCCTTCGACAGCCGCGAACCGGGCAACTACCTGCCCTACACCTACCCCCGCAACAGCGTGGTCTACACCGGCACCCACGACAACGTGACCGCCGAGGGCTGGCGTCAGAGCGCCAGCGCCGAGGATGTGGCCTATGCCTGCCGCTACCTGCGCTGCGCACCCGAAGACCTCACTGAGGCTATGATCTGCGCCTGCCTTTCCTGCGTGTCGGACATGGCTGTCATCCCGCTGGCCGACTGGCTCCATCTGGACGCTGAGGCCCGCATCAATACCCCCAGCACCCAGGGTGCCAACTGGCAGTGGCGGCTCACCCAGCCGCTCACCCCGGCCCTCAGCGCTCACATCGCTGAGCTGACCGCGCTGTACCACCGTGTGCCGGGCGAAGAACTTTAAGTTTTCCCTATTTTTCTCCGATTCATCCTGATAGCAGCAGCGCCCTGCCTGCCGTTCCCTCACCGGACAGCAGCCGGGGCGCTGCTGTTTTCCGCGCCTTTTGCCGAAATTTTAACACAACATTTTTTCGGAGCCTTTTCCGGGGCATTCCCTTTATATTTTAGCGTTTTTCCGTCCGTTTCGCTTGATTTTTGTGCTTTGGCGTCCCAAATCCCGTTCCGATTCTGTTTCTGCGCTCTCTTGTTGTTTTTCGGCAGTTATGCTATAATCCAGATAGTTTAGTCTCCGTCTCCGGCGGAGCGTATGTGTGAAAGGAGCATTCCCCTATGGAACTTACATATCAGAGTCCGATGATGCCGGCTGCTTATGCCGTCATCTCTGCCGACGAGATGACCTACATCGACGGCGGTGCCCTTCAGATCGGTTCTTACCTCATCGAATTTCACCCCGAGAACCTCCTCACTGCCGCTGTGAACTTCACGGTCAACTTCGCCCAGCTGATGGGCAAAGCTGCCCTTACGGCGGCTGTGGGCGGGCTGCTTCTGATGCACGAGGACGGCCTGACCCTGTCCCAGTCGGTCTCCTATTACTGGGACGGCCAGAACAAGGCCGGCAAAGCTGCCACTGTGGCGGTCGGCGCTCTCGCTGGCTGGGACGGCGCAATGCAGGCGATCCAGATCTATAACACGGTCAAGTCCATCTTCATCGAGCTCAAGAATGCTTACGCCCAGACCAAGGCAAATATTGCCGCGTCCCAGCAGCAGGATGCCGGCATCACCGACCCCATCGTGGCTGCAGCTGCCTGAGTCTGTTTGATTTGACGGAGTGATAGAAAGGAGTCGTTTATGAAACGCATCCAGATGCCTTCTTCCTATGCTGTTGTAACGGACGGAGAAAAAGCCCTTCTTGGCGGCGGCGGCGCATTTCGTGACGCATGGACCTCATTTACGGACCATCTCCGTTTCACTGATTTCTTCTTTAGGGGTGGACTGCTCTCTCTCTCCATCTCGTTCATTCCGAAGCTGCTGTTCAATGTGGTCAAGGCCGGCTTCAATGCCGTGGAAGGCGTCCACACCTTCATCTTCGGCGGACCGAGCAAGGCTGCAGAAGACCTTCAGACCTACAAAAACGATATGAGCGCTCTGCGTGCAGACGCAAAGTCTCAGCGCGGCTGACCTTTCTAAAAACAAAAGAATGCCCTGCGGCGGTGGACTCTCACCGTGCCGCAGGGCATTCTTTTTGTGTTTTACATGACCCGCACGGCTCCCTGCTCCCGCAGCGAGAGCAGATAGCAGCAGCCCGGGCCGAACAGTGCTTCCATCGCAGCGCAGTAGCGCTTTACCAGCGCATCCGGTACAAAAGCCTGGATCGTTCCGGCAAAGCCGCCGCCCTGCATCCGCCATGCACCGCCGGTGCCTGCAAGGATGCTCTGGCTGATGGCCAACGCCGCCGACAGCCCCTGATGCTTCGGCGAAGAAGCGCAGTAGACATTCTGGCAACACTCAAAGGACGAGTGGCCGCTCTTCTCCACCAGCCGGGCAAAGGCGGCAAAGTCTCCCGCCGCAAGAGCAGCTCTCTGGGCAAGGGTACGGGCATTCTCCTCAAAATAGTGGATGGCACGCAGCACGGCGCGGTCGCCGCATTGTTCCCGCAGGCGGGGCAGCTCCTGCCAGAAGCGTTTCTCGTCCACCTCGCCCAGCACCTTGCCGCCCAGACAGGCTGCCACGGCCTCCATCTCGTTCCGGATGGCCGCGAACTCGCCGGTCAGCTCGCTGTGGCTGGCGCGGGTATCGGTGACGCAGAGGGTCATGCCCTCGGGCAGGACGCCGTCGGCATGGATCTTCTCGATCTTCGGTGCCGTCGGGTCGGCGAAATCCGCAAAGAGCACACCGCCCACGGCGCTGGTCAGCTGGTCCAGCAGACCGCTGGGCTTGCCGAAGTAGGTATTCTCCGCAAACTGGCAGATGCGGGCCAGCGCAGGGGCGTCCAGGCCGCAGCCGTATTCCGTGTTGAGGATCATGGCCACGCCCATCTCAAAGGCTGCTGAGCTGGACAGTCCCGAACCCCGCAGCACATCGCTGGCCGTGTAGGCATCGAAGCCGCCCACATCGCAGCCCTTTGCCCGGAAGCCCTCCGCGATGCCCCGGATGAGGCTGGCCGAATGGGTGCTCTCCCCCTGCTGCGGCTCCGCTTCGGTCAAATCAATGACGTCCAGCTTGTTGAAGCCACGGGACTTGACCCGGATGAAGCCATCCTCGTTCCGGGATGCCACCGCCACAAGGTCCAGCGTGACCGCACCCGCAAGACCGTAACCGTGCTGGTGGTCGGTGTGGTTGCCGCCAAGCTCTGTGCGGCCCGGGGCCGAATAGACCTGCACCTGCCGCCCCGGCCCATAGTAAAGCTCAAACTGTTCGAGGGCCGCACCATAACGGCTGCGCTGGCGGGCCAGGACCTCCTCGCTGCCGCCGTAGAGCGCGGCCAGCGCGGCGTCCCACCTCCCTGCTGCGATCTGTTCTCTGAGCTGCCTGCTGGTTGCCATCCAGAACCCCTCCCTGCACTCTCTGCAATGTTCGGTTTGTTACCGCTATTGTAATGCATCCGCTGCCATTTTGCAATTTCAACCCGCAAAAAAAGTAATTTTCGGTGTCCAGCCCAAAGAATAAGATGTACTTTTGTTGAATTTGCGGGGGCAGATGTGGTATACTCAGGCTATAGAGCCAACAGGCAGGAGGAAACCGCAATGGCAGACGTCTACAAGCAGTCGTTCAAGCAGAACTACACCAACAACATCGAGCTGTCCATCTTCAACTGCGGTCTGGAGCGCTGTGCTCCGGGGCAGACCTGGGGTCCCGGCATCCGGGACCACTACCTTATCCATCTGGTCGTCTCGGGCAAGGGCGTGTTCGAGGTCGGCGGGCGCACCTACGAGGTCGTGCCGGGCGATCTGTTCTTTGCCCGCCCCAGCCAGCTCATCCGCTATACTGCCGACGAGGCCCAGCCGTGGGAGTACAGCTGGGTCGGCTTCAACGGTGCCTGCGCCCACAAGCTTGCGGCGCAGCTGCCTTTCACCGACGCTGCCCCCGTCCACCACACCCAGGACCTGGAGAGGATGCGGGCGGCCCTGAGCAGCATCTACTCTTCCCGCGGCCTGCAGCCCCAGGACGAGGCCGCGATGGTGGGCTATCTCTACCTCTTCATCGCCGCCCTGATGCGGGAGACCAGTGAGAGCCGCCCTCACAGCACCTCTTCTTCCAGCCAGTATGTCCTGAACGCCATCAAGTACATCCAGTTCAACTACTCCCACGACATCTCCATCGACGATGTTGCCAAGAGCGTCGGCGTCTCCCGGAGCCATCTGTACCGGGTGTTCATGCTCAATGTGGGCAAGAGCCCCATCGACTATCTGACCGAATACCGGGTCAACGAAGCCTGCAAGCTGCTGCGCAGCGGCACACTGTCCATCGCCGAGGTGGCGGCATCGGTGGGCTTCCTCGACCAGTTCTATTTTTCGCGGGTGTTCAAGCGCGCCAAAGGTGTGCCGCCCAGCAAGTATATGACTTCGCAGGCTGACGCAGACGTCCAGCCCGCCCCTGACGAGACATAAGGAGAGATCATCCCATGCCCTTACAGAAAAACCAGCTTCTCACCCTCCGCATCGAGCGTCTTTCCAGCGACGGCAGCGGCGTTGCCCACTCGCCGGAGGGCGAGGCCGTCTTCGTCCCGGGTACTGCCCCCGGCGATGAGGCTCAGGTGCGTATCGTCAAGGACTGCGGCCGGTATGCCTTCGGCATCCTGGACAAACTGCTCACCCCTTCGCCTGACCGCATCCCGGTGGACTGTGCTGTCGCCGGCCCCTGCGGCGGCTGCAGCCTGCGGCACATGGACTACGCCGCCGAGCTGCGGTCCAAGCAGGAAAGCGTCGCCGACGCCTTCCGCCGCATCGGCGGACTGGATGTGCCGGTGCTGGATGCCCTTCCCTCCCCCGAGGTGGACCGCTACCGCAACAAGGTACAGTTCCCGGTGGGCCGCGACAAAAACGGCGCGCCCTGCATCGGCTTTTACGCCGGCCGCACCCACCGCATCGTCCCCTGCCCCGATTGCAGATTACAGCCCAGCGTCCTGAACGACATCGGCAACGCGCTCTGCAGCTTCTTCGCCGCCCATGGCATCCAGCCCTACGATGAGGAGAGCGGCAAGGGCCTTGTTCGGCATATCTTCCTGCGCCGGGGTGCACACAGCGGCCAGATCATGGTCTGCCTCGTCTGCACCCGCCCGAAGTTCCCCCACAGCGAGGAGCTCGTGACCGCGCTGCGGGAGCAGTTCAGCGATATTGCGTCCGTCCTCATCAATGTCAACGCCAAGAAGACCAACGTCATCCTCGGCGAGGAGACCATCTCCCTCTACGGCCCGGGCTATATCGAGGATACTCTTTGCGGTGTGCCGGTCCGGCTCGGCCCCCTCTCCTTTTATCAGGTCAACACACTGGCCGCTGAGCGGCTCTACGGCATCGCTGCCGAGTACGCCCAGCTGGAGTCCTCGGACGTTCTGCTCGACCTCTACTGCGGCATGGGTACCATCGGTCTCTCCATGGCCGACCGCTGCCGGGAGCTCATCGGCGTGGAGATCGTGCCTGAGGCCATTGACAGCGCCAAGGCCAACGCCGCCCGGATGGGCGACGCCGTCGCCGCCAAGAGCCGCTTCTTCTGCGCCGACGCCGGTCAGGCTGCGGCCCGCCTCGCCGCTGAGGGCCTGCGTCCTGATGTCATCATGCTCGACCCGCCCCGCAAGGGCTGCGACGAAACGACCCTTTCCGCCGTCGTCCAGATGTCCCCCCGCCGGGTGGTCTACGTCAGCTGCAACCCCTCCACCGCCGCAAGAGATGCCGCATGGCTCGAAGAGCATGGGTATCATGCGGAGAAGGTGCAGCCGGTGGACCTTTTTCCACGAACCCGGCATGTGGAGTGTGTCATCGCACTTTCCAAGGGCGAGATCGACTCCTGAAAAGGGATACTTTAAGATGATATAAATTCAAACCACAGCTCGTCGGAGCGTCGTGTTCTCTGCAAGCCGTGATTTTCCCTCGCTCAAGCTGCCCAATAACAAAAAACGGTCGGAGTTACTCGTCAGGCAACTCCGGCCGTTTTATTTTTCTTCTTATTCCTCTTCGTCCCTGGCCCAGTGATAGGCGCAGCGGACAGCCTTATTCCAGCCCTTGATGCGCTTGGTGCGTTCCTCTTCCGAGATGGCCGGGCGGAACACGCGGTCCACCGACCAGTTGCGGGTGATGTCCTCGGCAGACTGCCAGTAGCCTACGGCGAGGCCGGCCAGATAGGCCGCGCCCAGCGCCGTCGTTTCCACACAGCGGGGGCGCTTGACTTCGAGGTCGCTGATGTCGGCCATGGTCTGCATGAGGTAGTTGTTGGCCGACGCGCCGCCGTCCACCCGGAGAGACTTCATGGCGATGCCGGAGTCCGCCGCCATGGCGCGGAGGACGTCGTTGACCTGATAGCAGATGCTGTCCAGCGTGGCGCGGATGATGTGGTACTTGTTGCAGCCCCGGGTGAGGCCCACGATGGTGCCGCGGGCGTACTGGTCCCAGTGGGGCGCGCCGAGGCCGGTGAAGGCCGGCACGACGTAACAGCCGTTGGTGTCCTTGACCTTCTGGGCCATATACTCGGAGTCGCGGGCCTCTTCCAGCAGGCGCAGCTCATCGCGGAGCCACTGGATGGCCGCACCGGCCACGAAAATAGAGCCTTCCAGCGCATAATTCACCCTGCCGTCGGGGCCGCAGGCGATGGTGGTGACAAGACCGTTCCGGGATGTGACCGGCGTCTCACCGGTGTTCATGAGCAGGAAGCCGCCGGTGCCGAAGGTGTTTTTCGCCTCGCCCGAAGCAAAGCAGGTCTGGCCGAAGAGGGCCGCCTGCTGGTCGCCTGCCGCACCGGCAATTTTTATCTCGCCGCCGAAGTGCATCGGGTCAGCGTACTCATAAAAACCGCTGGACGGCACCGGCTTCGGGAGCATACATTTCGGGATGTTCAGCTCCTGCAGGATCTCATCGTCCCATTCCAGCGTGTGGATGTTGAACATCATGGTGCGGCTGGCGTTGGTATAGTCGGTGACATGCAGTTTTCCGCAGGTCAGCTTCCAGATGAGCCAGGTCTCCACGGTGCCAAAGAGCAGTTCTCCCCGCTCGGCCCTTTCGCGGGCGCCGGGGATATGATCCAGTATCCACTTGAGCTTAGTAGCCGAGAAATAGGCGTCGATGATGAGGCCGGTCTTCTGCCGGAATTTCTCCGTCAGGCCCCGGGCCTTCAGCTCGTCGCAGTATTCGCTGGTGCGGCGGCATTGCCAGACGATGGCGTGGCAGATGGGCTCCCCGGTCTCCTTGTCCCAGACGATGGTGGTCTCCCGCTGGTTGGTGATGCCGATGGCGGCGATGTCCTCGGCTCGGGCACCGACCTTGTTCATGGCCGAGAGGGCCACGCCCAGCTGGGTGGCCCAGATCTCATTGGCGTCGTGCTCCACCCAGCCGGGTCTCGGGTAATACTGGGCAAATTCCTTCTGCGCGACGCTGCAGATCTCGCCTGCCTTATTGAACAGGATGCAGCGGTTCGAGGTGGTTCCGGCGTCCAGCGCCATGATGTACGACATAGGCTCTTCTCCTTTTCCTGCTCTGGTTTTATAGTGTCAGAACGCCAGCGCGGGGCTCACTTCGTTCCGCCGCTGGGTCTGGACGATACAATCCTTATCCGGCACGACGCCCGCCGCACCGAGGGTGGAAAAGACGGTCTGCAGCGCCAGCATAGGGGTGTTGTTCTCCTGCGAGAGGTGACAGAGGGCAAACTTCTTGCAGCCCTCCTGGATGAGTTCCAGCAGCTTTGCCGCGCACTCATCGTTGGAGAGGTGGCCCCGGACCGACTCGATGCGGGCGCGCAGATAGTAGGGGTACGGCCCGCTGCGGAGCATGTGCAGGTCGTAGTTGCTCTCGAGGGCCACAAGGTCGCAGCCGGAAAGGGCTTCATGTACAGCAGGCGTCAGCACACCGAGGTCGGTGGCGATGGTCATGGTCTTCTCGTCGGGGGTGTGGATGCGGTAGCCCACACAGGGGACGTCGTGGCTGGTGGGGAAAGCTTTGACCCCAAAGACACCGATGTCCTCTTCCCTGCCCAGCGTCAGGGCCGTCAGGTCGCAGCTGGCAGGAACGACCCCGTTTGCGTCCAGAAATTCCAGCGTTTCCTCTGCGCCGTACACCGGCAGCGGATATTTTTTCAGGAAGGTGGAAAGGCCCTTCACATGGTCGCTGTGCTCATGGGTGATAAGAATGCCGTCGCAGTCGGAGATGTTCAGCTCCAGCGCCTTGAGGGCTGCGCCGGTGGTGCGGACGCCTTTGCCCATATCCACGATGAGATACCGCTCCCCACAGCGCACGACGCTGCTGTTGCCGGAGGAACCGGAATAAAGAGAGATGAATTCAGACATGATAAACCTCAACAAATAAAACCTCTCCGTCTGCTGCGCAGTCATAAAAACGCAGGGACCTGACGGACTGCCAATGCCTCCCCCTCGGCAGGGGAGATGGCACGCCGCAGGCGTGACGGAGAGGTTTTTCTAATTACAGAGCCTGTTCCAGTGCAGCGGGCATCCGCTCCACCTTCCTGATGTCAGCACCGAGGCCGCGCAGCTTCTCCACGATGTTCTCGTAGCCGCGCTCGATATGGCCGATCTCCTCGATCTCGCTGGTGCCGTCGGCCATCAGGGCTGCAACGACCATCGCTGCACCGGCGCGCAGGTCGGAAGCGCGGAGCGGAGCGGGAGAAAGCTTCTCCACGCCCTCGAACACGGCCACCTGACCGTCCACCTGGACATTCGCGCCCATCTTGCGCAGCTCGTCCACATAACGGAAGCGGTTGTCCCACACGCTCTCGGTGACGGTGGAAGTCCCCTTTGCCACGCTGAGCAGAACGCCCATCAGGGGCTGCATATCGGTGGGGAAGCCCGGGTGGGGCATGGTGTTGATCTTGAGGGGCAGGATGTCGCCGGTGCGGCGAACCCGCACAGCATCGTCAAACTCCTCCACCTCAATGCCCGCACGGCGGAGCTTTGCGGTGATAGGCTCGAGGTGCTTGGGGGTGACGTTCTTCACCAGCACATCGCCGCCGGTGGCTGCAGCAGCCACCATGTAGCTGCCGGCCTCGATCTGGTCGGGGATGATGCTGTAGGTGCAGCCGTGCATCTGCTCGACGCCGCGCACCTTGATGACATCGGTGCCTGCACCGCGCACATCAGCGCCGCACATATTCAGGAAGTTGGCCAGATCGACCACATGGGGCTCCTTGGCACAGTTTTCCAGAATGGTCTGACCCTTGGCCATGACAGCGGAGAGCATACCGTTCATGGTAGCGCCCACGCTCACCTTATCAAAGAAGATATGAGCGCCGTTCAGCTCGTCGGCGTGGACGGTGATCATGCCGTAGTCCACGCTGTCCTCTGCGCCCAGAGCGCTGAACACCTTCAGGTGCTGGTCGATGGGGCGGGGGCCGAGGTTGCAGCCGCCGGGCATGGCCACCTCGGCCTTGCCGAAGCGGGACAGCAGTGCGCCGAGGAAATAGTAGCTGGCGCGCATCTGGCGGGACAGGTCGTCGGGGACGTTGGTGCCGGTCAGATGGGTGGTGTCGATCTCGTAGGTGTTCTTGTTCAGCATCCGGACCTTAGCGCCCAGCACGCTGAGGATCTTGAGGCTCACCGCCACATCGCTGATGTCCGGCAGGTTCTCGATGACGCAGACGTCCGCTGCCAGAATGGTAGCGGGCAGGATGCCCACAGCCGCATTCTTCGCGCCGGAGATGATGACTTCGCCGTGCAGGGGCTTACCGCCCGTAATAACAAACTTTTCCAATTTTATGATCTCCTTGTCACAGGCCCGCTCCCCGCAGGCCCAAAAGGTCAGTTCAAGGTACGTTATTCCTTCTCGCTGTACAAAGCTCACAACCAGTTGACACAATTACAGCTACTTTATTATACACAACTTCCAGCAAAAAGCAAAGCCCCAATGCACGCTCGTCGATTATTTTCTGTTTTGCCCAGTTTCTTTTCTATTATTCTCGGGTTTTGTCTCTTATTTTCAGGAAAATTTTACATTTGCCGCTGCTTACCACACACTGTCGTCGCAGCGGGTCTCCTTGATCCAGCCCAGCTGATAGGCCCGGACCAGCTGTTTGAGGTCGTGGACCTTCTCCCGCAGGATCTCGCCCTCGTCCGTCTCCTCCACAAGGATGCGGTGGTTCTCCGTCTCGAGGATGTTCTTCTGAGAGAGGATGTCCAGATTCTCGTTCACAGCCTTTTCGGCGCTCTCGAAGGGCTGGTGGGTGCGCAGGGACATGGTGCGGCTGGAATAGACCAGCGTGTAGCCCGCGATGCCGGTCTTTTCGTGGTAGGCGCGGCAGAAACCGCCGTCGATGACCACGAGGCGTCCGCCGCCCTTGATGGGGCTCTCGCCCTTCTTCTCCTGCACGGGGACATGGCCGTTGACGATGTGGCTGGTGCCGGGCAGGCCGAACTCGGCGAGGATGCGGCGGCAGACAGCTTCCTCATTATACCATGTATAATAGGGGTCCTTCACCTCAGTGTGGGTGGAAGCGTCTTCGACATACAGCCGCTCGAAGGTGGTCATGGCGCTGCGGCCATACAGGGGCGACAGCTTGCCGCACCACAGATACCACAGGAAATCCTGTCCGCTCTGGCGGGCGGCGCTGCCCTCGGGGGCGAAGTAGCCCCGGCGGGCGCGCTCGTCACAGTAGTCCATGAGGGCGCGGCCCGAGTAGGCGTGGCCCTCGAACCGCTCCACAGCGAAGGTGCCTTTCTTCGTCATCGGCACAGCGCCGTGGTAGAGCAGGTTGCCGTTCTCGATGTGGTAGACGCTGCCCTTGGCGTACAGGAACTCGACGTGCTGCTGTAATTTCTCGCTCTGGCGGAAGGACTGCACCAGCTTTTGCAGCACCACCTTCTCGTCGCTGTTCAGCGCGGTGGGGTCGGCGGGGTCTACCGTCGGGAAAGACATATCCCGCATGGGGTACTCCCTGCCGTTCACCATGACGGTCCCCTTCTCCCAGTTGATGCGGCGCAGGAAGTCGCGGTCCTGCATCTTGAAATCCGGGTTGCGGTCGATGACCTGACACTCGAGCTTGAGCATCAGGATGGTGATGGCCTTATGCATGACGGCGCAGCGATGGAGCATACCGGGGGTGTAGGGGCCGCGGGCAGTGTCGGTGTGAGGCATCCAGATGGTCAGATCGTCGCCGCCGTAGAACTGCTCGGCCATCCGCTGCAGGTGGCGGAGGTTGATGCCGTAGCAGTCCTCCACCATGCCGTGGTTGTGGTAAGCGAGGGTGGTCTTCAGCACCGTGCAGATGCAGATGGGACTGCCGGCCGCCGCGCCCATCCAGACCACGTCGTGGTTGCCCCACTGGATGTCCACATCGTGGTGGCGCATCAGCAGGTCAAGGATGACGTCGGGGCGGGGGCCGCGGTCGAACAGGTCGCCCACGATGTGGAGCTTGTCCACGGCCAGCCGCTTGATGAGCTCACAGAGACGGACGATGAACTTATCGGCGCGGCCATTCTCGATGATGCTGCCGACGATCTGGCCGTAGTAGAGGTCTTTGTCGTGGTCCTCGAAGTGGGCGTGGAGCAGCTCATCCAGAATGTACCCGCAGCTGGACGGCAGGCAGGCCCGGACATGCTCCCGGGTGTGCTTGGAAGAGACGAGGCGGCAGATGTCGATGAGCCGCAGCAGCGTCTCACTGTACCACTGTTCCAGCGCTTCCTCGTCGGCGCAGCGCTCCTTGAGCTGGGGCAGCTTCTCGTTCGGATAATAGATCAGAGTCGCCAGCTCGGCCCGCGTCCCCTCCGGCACGGTATCCCCCAGCACAATGTCCACCTTTTCGCGGATGACGCCGGAAGCGGAGTTCAGGATATGTACGAACGCCTCGTTCTCGCCGTGCAGGTCGCTCATGAAGTGCTCGGTGCCTTTGGGCAGCTTGAGCAGTGCCTGTGTGCTGATGATCTCGCTGGCGGCCGCTGCCTGCGAGGGATAGTCCCGGGCCAGAAGGCTCAGATATTTCAGGTTGTCCCGGATCTCTTCGGTCTCTGTACGCATGGTGTCCTCCAGATCATGTAGTATTCTTGCATGACATGCAATATTCAATCTTAGTATACCACTTCCGGGGGCAAAAATGATATAATAGCCTCGGATAATTTAATATGATTCTTTCTCATAGGAGTTGGACAATATGTCTCAAAACATTTCCACAACGCCGCCTGTCTCCTGTACCCTCTGCCCCCGCCGCTGCGGCGCAGACCGTGCCGCCGGGCAGACAGGCTTCTGCGGGGCGGGCGGCACCCTGAAAGCCGCCCGCGCGGCCCTGCACTTCTGGGAAGAGCCCTGTATCAGCGGCACCCGGGGCAGCGGCACCGTGTTTTTCTCAGGCTGCACCCTCAAGTGTTGTTTCTGCCAGAATTACCCCATCAGCGCCGAGGGTCTTGGCAAAGAGATCACGATAGAGCATCTGGCCGAAATTTTCCTCGACTTACAGGAGCAGGGCGCCCACAATATCAACCTCGTCACCCCCGGCCAGTGGCGGCCCTGGATCATCGCGGCGCTGGACATCGCCCGGGCCGAGGGACTGCGTCTGCCCATTGTTTGCAACACCGGCGGCTACGAGACGGTGGAGAGCGTGGAGGCGTGGCGCGGCTCTATCGACATCTGGCTGGCCGATTTGAAGTACGTCTCCTCTTCCCTCTCCGCCGAGCTTTCCTCTGCGCCGGACTACTTCGCCCAGGCCAGGCCCGCCATCGAGGCCATGATGGCGCAGGCGGGCCATCCGGTGTTCGACAGCGAGGGCATCTTACAGAAGGGCGTCATCCTGCGGCATCTGGCCCTGCCCGGCCACATCGACGACAGTTTTGCCGTCCTCGACCGGATGGCCGCATGGAACGAGGCCGACCCCGGCTGCTTCATCCCCAGTGTCATGAGCCAGTACACCCCCTTTTTCAAGGCCGCAGAGCACGGCATCGGGCGGCGCATCACCACCTACGAGTACCGCCGGGTGGTCAATTATGCCATGGATCTGGGGCTGACCGCCGGCTATATGCAGCAGAAGAGCAGCGCCCGGGAGGAGTATACACCCAGCTTTGATTTGACGGGCATTTGACCAGCCGGTAAACCTATCAGAGGCAGGTGGAGGGGAGTTTCCCAAGCAAATGTCCAGAGAAGTGGGGCCCCGGCGCGAAGCGTTGGGGCGAAACCGTGGGTTTCGGGTCCCATTTGCGGGGAAACTACCGGACGGCCTGCCGATACGCTTTCCGTCACAATCCACAAAAATCCCACCAAATTTTCTCTCGCAGTGTTTTTCTTTTCCTTGCAAATCCTCTCCGAAAGCACTATAATGGATACAACGATGTGCGTCATGTGGGGTCTGGCTGCCCTGCTGAGCACCAAACGCCCCGTCTCAAGAATGGTATAGGAGAGGCGGCGGCTCAAATGCCCGAGAAGAGCAACAGGAGGACCGTTATGGAACATTTCAACCCCATTCTGGGCTACGAGACCACCGGACCGAAATTCATCACCTGCGGCGAGATCATGCTGCGCCTGCCCCCGCCGAACTACGAAAAACTCCGCATGGCCACCAACTTTGAGGCCAGCTACGGCGGCAGCGAGGCCAACATCGCCCTCGCGCTGGCAAACCTCGGCGTGGACAGCACCTTCTTCAGCGTCGTGCCGAACAACAGCCTCGGCAAAAGCGCCGTGCGCTGGCTGCGCTCCAACGACGTCCACTGCACCCCCATGATCCTCACCGAGCCGGATGAGACGCCCTCCAACCGTCTGGGTACATACTACCTCGAGACCGGCTACGGCATCCGCCCCTCCAAGGTCATCTATGACCGCAAGCACAGCGCCATCACCGAGTACGATTTCTCTCAGGTCGATCTGGACGAGCTGCTGGAGGGCTTCGACTGGCTGCACCTGAGCGGCATTACCCCGGCTCTGGCCCCCAACTGCCGCGGCCTCATCATCGATATGCTCAAGGAGGCCAAGAAGAAGGGTCTGACCGTCAGCTTCGACGGCAACTTCCGCTCCACCCTCTGGACCTGGGACGAGGCCCGCGACTTCTGCACCGAGTGCCTGCCCTATGTGGACGTGCTGCTGGGCATCGAGCCCTACCACCTGTGGAAGGACGAGAACGACCACTCCAAGGGCGACTGGAAGGACGGCGTGCCTCTGCAGCCCAGCTATGAAGAGCAGGACGAAATTTTCCAGCACTTCATCGAGCGCTACCCCAGCCTGAAGTGCATCGCCCGCCACGTCCGCTATGCCCACAGCGGCAGCGAGAACAGCCTGAAAGCCTTTATGTGGTATGACGGCCACACCTTCGAGAGCAAGCTGTTCACCTTCAACATCCTCGACCGCGTGGGCGGCGGCGACGCTTTCGCCAGCGGCCTCATCTACGCCATGCTCCACAACTACAAGGCCATGGACATGATAAACTTTGCGGTGGCAAGCAGCGCCATCAAGCACACCATCCACGGCGATGCCAACATCACCGACGATGTCAGCTCCATCCGCAACCTCATGAACATGAACTACGACATCAAGCGCTAAAAGCAAGCCAAAACGGCCCCGGTACGTCCAGACTGCGTACCGGGGCCGTTCTTTTTATGTTATGCCGCGCCGGCACTTCCTGCCGGATGACGATAAGTATGACTCCCGAAAGATTTTTTGAGCTTTTTCCTGTCAAATCATTGACAAATCGCTTTTTGCGTGATAAAATCACACACGATTTTGAGAGACGAAGCGTGTCGAAGTCTTTTGAAAGCAATTTAACTAGGACCGCCCATCGGGGCTAAGGCCATACGGACAGCCGGGTCCACTGCCGACCGGCGGCGCAAGCTGCCATTATTGATTGAGCGTTAGCGATCCAACTTTTTATTCGTTGGCAACAGCGTTGGATCGCATGCCGCAAAGACTGCTGTTTTTGATTGAAAGCAGCTTTTGACCTTGCGGCTGAGCTCTAAATTTTATAAGTTGGTTCCTTTACAACCATGAAATTGCGCAGAGCGTGCGCAGACTTGTGAAACGGTCAATAAGAGTAGTAAAAGTGTAATTGCTATATAGACTCTCGTCATCCCGTCCTTTTGAATCCTGATGAATCATGCTGCGATACGGCTCTGGCGTCTTTGCCCCGGAGGCTTTGTCCGCGCATTCAAACGGTTTTTTCAAAGCGCAAGCCTGCATTTCTGTGCAGGGCTTGTGCTTTTTTGTTTGCCCGCATGGTTTGCAGCAGGAGTCAGGGACGGAGGAAAAAACATGAGTGAGAACCGTACACGGTTCCGGCTGGACCAGCGCCGCGCACCGATCTACGAGGCTCTGGAGCAGTTCCGACAGATGCGGGTGGTCCCCTTCGATGTGCCGGGCCACAAGCGCGGCCGGGGCAACCCGGAGTTGACGGCCTTTCTGGGCCAGCAGTGCGTGGGCGTGGACGTCAACAGCATGAAACCGCTGGACAATCTCTGCCACCCGGTATCGGTCATCCGGGAGGCCGAGGAGCTGGCCGCCGACGCTTTCGGCGCGGCACACGCTTTTCTGATGGTGGGCGGCACCACCAGCTCGGTGCAGAGCATGGTGCTGACCGTCTGCAAGCGGGGCGACGAGATCATTCTCCCCCGCAACGTCCACCGCAGCGTGCTGAACGCACTGGTGCTCTGCGGCGCAGTGCCGGTCTATGTCAATCCCGAAGTGGACAAGCGCCTCGGCATCTCGCTGGGCATGAAGCGGGAACAGGTGGCAAAAGCCATCAAGGAGCACCCCAACGCCGTGGCCGTGCTGGTGAACAACCCCACCTACTATGGCATCTGCTCTGATCTGCGTGCCATCGTCAAGATGGCCCACGACGCCGGGATGCTCTGCCTCGCCGACGAGGCCCACGGCACCCACTTCTACTTCGGCGGCGGCAGTCTGCCCGTTTCCGCCATGGCGGCAGGCGCGGACATGGCGTCCGTCTCCATGCATAAGAGCGGCGGCAGCTTAACGCAGTCGAGCCTGCTGCTCATCGGCCCCAACGTCCACCCCGGCTATGTGCGCCAGATCATCAACCTGACCCAGACGACCTCCGGCAGCTACCTGCTCATGTCCAGCCTCGACATCTCCCGGCGGAATCTCGCGCTGCGGGGCCGGCAGGTGTTCCATCAGGTGGCTGACATGGCCGAGTATGCCCGCGAAGAGATCAACGCCGTGGGCGGCTACTACGCCTTCGGCAAGGAGCTGTGCAACGGCAACTCGGTCTTCGACTTCGACACCACAAAGCTCAGCGTCCACACGCTGGACATCGGCCTCGCCGGCATCGAGGTCTACGACATCCTGCGGGATGAGTATGACATCCAGATCGAGTTCGGCGACATCGGCAACATCCTCGCCTACCTCTCCATCGGCGACCGCCCGCAGGAGATCGAGCGTCTGGTGAGCGCACTGGCCGAGATCAAGCGCCGCTACCACACCGACGGCGCCGGCCTGCTGAGCCAGGAATACATCGACCCCGTCGTTGCCGCCAGCCCGCAGGAGGCGTTCTACGCCCCCAAAAAGAGCCTGCCCCTCCGGGAGACCGAGGGCATGGTGTGCAGCGAGTTCGTCATGTGCTACCCGCCGGGCATCCCCATCCTGGCCCCCGGCGAGCGCATCACCAAAGAGATACTGAACTATATCGAGTACGCCAAGGCCAAAGGCTGCAGCATGACCGGCCCGGAAGACCCGGACATCCTGCACCTGAATGTTCTGGCATAAGGAGAAGCAGATGGAATTTTGGTTTTCGGAATTTCACACCCCGGACGTCAAGCACAGCATCCGGGTGAACAAGCAGCTCTACTCCAAGCAGAGCGACTATCAGCGCATCGACATTTTTGAGACGCCTGAGTTTGGCCGGGTTCTGACGCTGGACGGCAACGTGATGCTCACCGAGCGGGACGAGTTCATCTACGACGAGATGATCGTCCATGTCCCCATGGCCGTCCACAAGGAGGCAAAAGACATCCTTGTCATCGGTGCCGGCGACGGCGGCGTGGTGCGGGAGCTGACCCGCTACGACCGGGTCGAGCGCATCGACCTCGTGGAGATGGACCCCCAGGTCGTGGAGGCCTGCCGCGCCTATCTGCCCGGCAACGCCTGCCGGATGGACGACCGCCGGGTCCACATCTACTTCGAGAACGCTCTGAAATACATCCGCCGCTGCGAGGAGGAATATGACCTCATCATCGTGGACTCTTCCGACCCCTTCGGCCCCTCCGAGGGCCTGTTCACCCGGGAGTTCTACGGCAGCTGCTTCAACGCCCTGAAAGAGGACGGCATCATGGTCAACCAGCAGGGCAGCCCCTTCTACACCGAGGACGCCAGCGCCATGCAGCGCAGCCACAAGCGCATCGCGTCCACCTTCCCCGTCAGCCGGGTCTATCAGGCACACATCCCGACTTTCGCCGCCGGCTACTGGCTCTTCGGCTTTGCCAGCAAGAAGTACCACCCCATCGACGACCTGGACGCCGACGCATGGAAGGCGCTCAATCTGCGCACCCGCTACTATACCACCCGGCTCCACGTCGGAGCTTTCTATCTGCCGGCATTCCTCGAGGAGATGCTGCGCGAAGTGGAGGAACCCAAATGATCTCACCCAATGTTGAAACCTTTATCGGCTGCGACAGCAGCTACCGCGCCGCCGACATCGTGCTTTACGGCGCACCGTTCGACTCCACCACCAGCTACCGCCCCGGCGCACGGTTCGGCCCGTCGGCCATCCGGCACGAGAGCTTTGGCCTCGAGACTTACAGCCCCTACCAGAACGCCGATCTGACCGACTTCGACATCTTCGACAGCGGCGACCTCGAGCTCTGCTTCGGCTCCAGCGAGGCCGCCCTTGCCGACATCGAGGCCCGGGCGGCAGAGATCCTGCACGACGGCAAGCTTCCGCTCCTGCTGGGTGGTGAGCATCTGGTGACGCTGGGTGCGGTGCGGGCCGTGGCGGAGAAATACCCCGGCCTCCACATCATCCACTTCGACGCCCACGCCGACCTGCGGGACGACTACCTCGGTGCGAAGCTGAGCCACGCCTGTGTGCTGCGCCGCTGCCACGAAATCGTGGGCGACGGCCGCATCCACCAGTTCTGCATCCGCAGCGGCGAGCGGGCCGAGTTCGAGTTTGCGGCCCAGCATACCGAGATGCACAAGTTCGACTTCACCGGCCTTGCCGAGCTCACCGAACAGCTCTGCGCCACCAAAGAGCCGGTCTACCTCACCATCGACCTCGACTGCCTCGACCCCTCCTGCTTCCCCGGCACCGGTACCCCCGAGGCCGGCGGCGTGAGCTTTTTGCAGCTGCTGGACGCCATCCGCACCGTGTCCAAAGCCAACATCGTGGGCGCCGACCTCAATGAGCTGGCCCCCATGCTGGACATCTCCGGCGTCTCCACGGCCACGGCCTGCAAGGTGCTGCGGGAGCTGCTGATTGCCCTCGACAAGGGCTGGCCCGGGTTTCAGGTCTAACAAAAAATAATTTGATATAAAGGAGAAACCATCATGAGCAAAGTTCTGATCATCGGCTGCGGCGGCGTGGCCTCCGTCGCCATCCACAAGTGCTGCCAGGTCCCCGAAGTGTTCACCGACATCTGCATCGCCAGCCGCACCAAGTCCAAGTGCGACAAGCTGGCCGCAGAGCTTGCCCCCAAGACCACCACCAACATCACCACCGCACAGGTGGATGCCGACCATGTGGACGAGGTCATCGCCCTCATCAAGAGCTATCAGCCCGACCTCGTGATGAACATTGCCCTGCCCTATCAGGACCTGACCATCATGGACGCCTGCCTCGCCTGCGGCGTCAACTACATGGACACCGCCAACTACGAGCCGGAGAACACCGACGACCCCGCGTGGCGTGCCATCTATGAAAAGCGCTGCAAGGAGGCAGGCTTCTCCGCCTACTTCGACTACAGCTGGCAGTGGGCCTACGCCAAAAAGTTTGAGGAAGCCGGCCTCACCGCCCTGCTGGGCAGCGGCTTCGACCCGGGCGTGACCCAGGCTTACTGCGCCTACGCCAAGAAGCACGAGTTCGACACCATCGACACCATCGACATCCTCGACTGCAACGGCGGCGACCACGGCTATGCTTTCGCCACCAACTTCAACCCCGAGATCAACCTCCGCGAAGTCTCCGCCCCCGGCAGCTACTGGGAGAACGGCCATTGGGTCGAGATCCCGGCCATGAGCATCAAGCGGGAGTACGATTTCGACAAGGTGGGCCAGAAGGATATGTACCTGCTCCACCACGAGGAGATCGAGTCTCTGGCAAAGAACATCCCGGAGGCAAAGCGCATCCGCTTCTTCATGACCTTCGGCCAGAGCTATCTCGACCACATGCGCTGCCTCGAGGACGTGGGGATGCTCTCCACCACCCCCATCAACTTCAACGGTCAGGAGATCGTCCCCATCCAGTTCCTGAAAGCCCTCCTGCCTGATCCCGCCAGCCTCGGCCCCCGCACCAAGGGCAAGACCAACATCGGCTGCATCTTCACCGGCAAGAAGGACGGCAAGGAAAAGGCCTACTACATTTACAATGTCTGCGACCACCAGGAGTGCTACAAGGAAGTCGGCTCTCAGGCCATCAGCTACACCACCGGTGTTCCGGCCATGTGCGGCGCACTGATGCTGCTGACCGGCAAGTGGACCACCAAGGGCGTCCACACCGTGGAAGAGTTCGACCCGGACCCCTATCTGGACGCACTGGACAAGTACGGCCTGCCCCGCTCTGAGAGCCACAGCCCGGCTCTGGTGGACTGATGCGGCTGGTCGATACGCGCCCGCCCTTCGCGGGGCTGGCGAACCTTTCGGAAAAGGCCCTTGCTTCCCTGCCCACCCCCTGCTATCTGCTGGACGAAGCCCAGCTGCGCCGCAACGGCGAGATTCTGCTGGGGGTCCAGCAGCGGACGGGCTGCAAGATTTTATTAGCGCAGAAAGCTTTCTCCAACTTCGACCTCTACCCGCTTCTCGCACCCTGCCTCGCAGGCACTGAGGCCAGCGGCCTCTACGAGAGCCGTCTGGGCAAGGAAGAGCTGCCCGAGAAGGAGAACCACGTCTTCTGCGCCGCCTACCGGGTGGACGAGTTCAACGAGCTTCTGGATTACGCCGACCACATCGTGTTCAACTCCCCGGCCCAGCTGGCAAAGTTCGGCCCTGCGGCCAAGGCGGCGGGCAAGAGCGTCGGTCTGCGCATCAATCCGGAGCGCTCCACGCAGGAGGGCCATGCCATCTATGACCCCTGCGCCCCGGGCAGCCGTCTCGGCACCACCCGCGCCCAGTGGGACGCGGCTCTGGCAAAACAGCCGGGCCTCGCCGCCCTGCTGGACGGCCTGCACTTCCACACCCTCTGTGAGCAGGACGCCGACGCGCTGGCCGTGACGCTGGACGCCGTGGAAGAGAAGTTCGGCGACCTGCTGCCGGGGCTGAAATGGCTCAATTTCGGCGGCGGACACCATATCACCCGCCCGGGCTATGACCTTGCCACGCTGGAAGCCTGCATCGCCCGGATGCAGGAGAAGTACGGCGTACAGGTCTATCTGGAGCCGGGCGAGGCGTGGGCGCTGAACGCGGGCTATCTCGTCACCACAGTGCTGGACACCCTGCAGAACGGTGACACCGGCCTCGCCGTCCTCGATATGTCGGCCGCCTGCCATACCCCGGACGTCATTGAGATGCCCTACCGCCCTCCCCTGCTGGACGCGGGCGAGCCGGGCGAAAAGCCCTGCACCGTCCGCCTCGGCGGGCCGACCTGCCTCGCGGGCGATGTCGTGGGAGACTACAGCTTCGACGCCCCGCTTGCCGAGGGCGACCGGCTCATCTTCGGCGACATGGCCATCTACACCACCTGCAAGAACAACACCTTCAACGGAATGCCCCTGCCGCCCATCTGGGCGCTGGCTGAGGACGGCACCTGCCGGGAGCTGGTCCGCTTCGGCTACAACGACTTCAAAATGCGGCTGGGTCACCGCGCATAAAACGAAAGCCATCGGCTGTCTGGGCCGATGGCTTTTTGTTTACTTGAGTTTCTTTTTGGCTTCGTACTCCCGCAGGGCGGTCAGCGCCTCGCCCGACAGCGGGTAGAGGGCCAGCATATTGAATATGGTCATCAGGCCGATGCCCACGTCGCCGAGGTCCCACACCACGGTGTAGGCCTGCATACCGCCGACGACCAGCATCACCAGCGCCAGCACCTTGTAGGCCGTCTGCCAGAACCAGCTGTCGCCGAAGAGATAGGCCACGTTGCAGCGGGCGTAGTAGAGGATGCCGATAAAAGTAGAGAAGCTGAACAGCGCCAGCGTCACTGCGATGAAGACGACGCCGAAGCTGCCCAGATGGTACTGCATCGCCGCCTGCAGAAGGTCCATGCCCTGCAGGCCGCTCGTCACGCTCCCGGGAGCCAGCAGCATCACGAAGGCCGTGCAGCTGCAGATGACGATGGTGTCGATGAGGACGCCCAGCGCCTGCACGAGGCCCATCTTCACGGGGTCGTCGCACTCGGCGGCAGCAGCAGCGCAGGGGGCCGAACCGGAACCGGCCTCGTTGGAGAAAAGGCCCCGCTTGATGCCGTTCATCACCACAGCGCCGAAGCCGCCGCCCACGGCCTGACGCAGGCCCAGCGCCTCCGAGAAAATGCGGGCGAAGACACCGGGCAGCTGGGGCAGATGGGTGAGGATGATCCAGAGGGTCATGACGAAGTAGCAGCCCGCCATGATGGGGACCATGACGTCGAGGCTCTTGACGGTGGCTTCCTTCCGCAGGACGATGACCGCCGCAAGCGCCGTCAGCACCAGCGTCGTGACCAGCGGCGGGATAGAGAACGCATTCTGGAATGCCTCGCTCACCGAGTTGCTGACCACCTGACTGATGCCGCACCAGCAGATGAGGCCCGACACGGCGAACAGGCAGGCCGCCACCGAGCGGCGGAGCTTCCTGCCCCGTTTGCGCTCCGCGAGGGTGTGGAGATAGTAGGCCGGGCCGCCCCGCCAGCCGCCGTAAAGGTGGTCTGGCTGCTTGTATTTCTGGGCCAGCGTGGACTCCACAAAGGAGGTGGAGGCACCCAGCAGAGCCGTCACCCACATCCAGAACACCGCGCCTGCACCGCCCACAGACAGCGCCGCCACGACGCCCACCAGATTGCCCATGCCCACCCGGGTGGCCGTGGACACCACCAGCGTCTGGAAGGACGAGAGGCCGCTGCCCTTGTCGTTCTTCTCGCAGACCGCCGCCAGCATATCCCGGAACAGCCGCACCGGCAGAAGCCTCGTGCGCAGGGTGAAGAACACCCCCGCCGTCAGCAGCAGGATGACCATAAACGAAAGACTGAGGGTCACATTTCCCAGATGCAGGGTGAGCAGGTCGCCCCACAACAGGCGGTAGACGCCCTCGATGAGTTGAATGAGCACAGCATTTCCTCCCAGTGCTTGGATTTGGCCGTTTTTGCACAAAAACAGGCCGGCGTCTTTTATTATAGACGATTCGGCCTGTTTTGTAAATCAGGAAAGTGAAGTTCAGGAGAAAAAAGCAACGGCTCTGACTCAGGCGGCTTGCCCTCTCAGTCTCGCTCCGCTCGCCAAGGCCGGGTTGCGGCACCCAGCGTCTGCTGCGCTGTCGCTTGCATCCTGCTGGCCGCTGCCCCAACAGCTCCTCCCTGTTTCCGCCGCTGGCGGCGGTCGTCGCCGTTGCTCCCAAAGGGAGAGCCCTTGGCAGGCCGGTTCACTTCCTACTGGACACCTGAGGCCCGATAAGGCGCAAAAGGGCGGGCCTTGCTACAGAGGGCAGGCCCGGCTTTGTACAACCTCTCCGTCACGCCTGCGGCGTGCCACCTCTCCTTGTAGGAGAGGCTTTGGCAGGCCGTAAAGCTTCACCTCTTCGCCAGAGGCTCCCCTACTAGGGGAGCTGTCGAACGGAGTGAGACTGAGAGGTTGTACTAAGACAGAGCCTTTCCACACCGTCAGGCAGCAAAAAGCTCCCCCTTTCGGAGGAGCTTGAGGTGCGGTTTATCAGGACAGGATCATTCTGTCATTCGCAAACTCACCGCCGCTGGCGATCTGGAACTTTGCCAGCAGGTCGGAGACCTGCAGGTTCTTCTTCTCCTCGCCGGAGACGTCGTAGATGATGTGACCCTCGTGCATCATAATGAGGCGGTTGCCGTACTTGATGGCGTCCTTCATGTTGTGGGTGATCATCATGGTGGTCAGGTGGTTCTCCTCGACGATCTTCGCCGAGAGGGTCAGCACCTTGAGGGCGGTCTTGGGGTCGAGGGCGGCGGTGTGCTCGTCCAGCAGCAGGAGCTTGGGCTTGTTCATGGTGGCCATCAGGAGGGTCAGCGCCTGACGCTGGCCGCCGGACAGCAGGCCCACACGGGCGGTCAGACGATTCTCGAGGCCCAGATCAAGGCTCTTGAGCAGTTCACGGTACTGCTCCCGCTCCGCCCTGGTGATGCCGATGCGGAGAGTTCGGGGCTTGCCGCGGCGGGCGGCAAGGGCGAGGTTCTCTTCGATCTGCATGGTGGCGGCAGTGCCGGTCATGGGGTCCTGAAAGACGCGGCCAATGTAGGCGGCGCGCTGATGCTCGCCCAGACGGGTGACGTCCACGCCGTCGATGATGATCTTGCCGCAGTCCACGGGCCAGACGCCGGCGACGGCGTTCAGCATAGTGGACTTGCCTGCGCCGTTGCCGCCGATGACGGTGACGAAGTCGCCCTCATTCAGGTTCAGGTTCAGGCCGTTCAGGGCCGTCTTCTCGTTGACGGTGCCTGCGTTGAAGGTCTTGGAAACATTTTGTATCTCAAGCATTGTTTGCGCCCTCCTTGTTTGCCTTTTTGGCCGCAGGCTTTGCGAAGTATCTGCCCTTCCAGTACGGCACGGCGAGGAAGACAGCCACAACGGATGCGCTCAGCAGCTTTAACAGGTTTGCGTCAAAGCCGAGGGTCAGCACCAGCTGGATGACGATGTAGTAGATGATGGCACCCAGAGAGACAGACACCATCTTGAGGGCGAAGTTGTGGAAGATGCGGCCAAACACAGCCTCACCGATGATGACAGCGGCCAGACCGATGACGATGGCGCCGCGGCCCATGCCGACATCCGCAAAGCCCTGATACTGGCTCAGCAGAGCGCCGGACAGCGCCACCAGAGCGTTGGAGACGGCCAGACCCAGCACGATGTTGAAGTTGGTGTTGATGCCCTGTGCGCGGGACATGGCGGGGTTGGAGCCGGTGGCGCGGATGGCGCAGCCCAGCTCGGTGCCGAAGAACCAGTACAGCACGGCGATGACCACAGTCGACACCAGAATGACCATGATGATGGGGTTGTGGAGCGCGAACTCCTTGACCCAGCGCAGGGAGATGAGCAGGTCATACTTGTCCACGTTGATGGACTGGTTGGCCTTGCCCATGATCTTCAGGTTGATGGAGTAGAGGGCCAGCTGAGTCAGGATGCCGGACAGGATGGCCGGGATGCCCATAAAGGTGTGGAGCAGGCCGGTGACGAAGCCGGTGGCGAGGCCCGCCAGCACGGCAGCCAGCAGGGACACCCAGACGTTCTGGCCCGAGAGCAGGCACATGACGCAGACTGCGCCGCCGGTGCCGAAGGAGCCGTCCACGGTCAGGTCCGCCACATCAAGGATGCGGTAGGTGAGGTAAACGCCGATGGCCATGATGCCCCAGATGAGGCCCTGTGCGCACGCACCCGGCAGAGCACCGGGCAGGTTCGCCAGTCTTGCAAGCATTTCCAAAATGATTCCTCCTAAATTACACTTTTTTATAGCCCCGTTTGATACGGGAAAGCGGAGAAGGGCGGGAAAACCGCTCTTCTCCGCTGTTTTTTTAGTGGTTAAACCTCTCCGTCACGGCTCCGCCGTGCCACCTCCCCTATCGAGGGGAGGCCTTGGCATTCCGTAAAGCTTTTCCTCTTCGCCAGAGGCTCCCCTCGGTAGGGGAGCTGTCTGCCGAAGGCAGACTGAGAGGTTATCCCTTATCAGCCCTCGATGGCCTCGTAGCCTTCGGGAGCGGTCAGGCCCAGGTCGTCGCAGATGGTCTTGTTGTACTTCTTGGTCACATCGGTGTACTCGATGGGCATGTCAGAGACATTGGACTCGCCCTTCAGGATCTTGACGGCCATCTCACCGGTGGTGTGGCCCAGGTCGTAGTAGCTGATGGACAGGGTGGCCACGCCGCAGCCGGAGCAGATGCCCTCCTCACCGGCGAAGACGGGCTTCTTGGCCGGGCGGCAGATGCCGTCCACGATGCCGGTGTTGGCAGCGACGGTGTTGTCGGTGGGGACATACAGAGCGTCGTTCTCGTCAGCGGCCTTCTGGCAGACGGAAGACAGGTCGTTGGAGTCGGAGAAAGCGTACTGGGTCGCGGTGACGCCCTTGGCCTCCAGATACTTCTGGACCTCGTCCACCTGATACTGGCTGTTGGCCTCAGCGGAGCAGTACAGCAGGCCGACCTTCTTGGCGTCGGGCATCCACTCCACGATCATATCAGCCTGCTGGTCCAGCGGAGCCAGGTCAGAGGTGCCGGAGATGTTGCCGCCGACGGTGCCGGAGAAGTCGGTCAGGCCCAGAGCCACGCCGTACTCGGTGACGGAGGTACCCAGAACGGGGATCTCGTTGGTGGCAGACTGTGCAGCCTGCAGAGCGGGGGTGGCGTTTGCCATGATGAGGTCAACGCCGGAGGAAACGAAGCCGTTGGCGATGGTGGCGCAGGTAGCGGAGTCACCCTGTGCGTTCTGGAAGTCGAACTTCACGTTGTCGCCGAACTCTGCAGTCAGAGCGTCCTCAAAACCCTGCGTTGCAGCGTCCAGAGCGGCGTGCTGCACCAGCTGGCAGATGCCGATGGTGTAGGTGTCGCCGGAAGCGGCAGCGGAGCCGGCTGCGGCAGAAGATGCCACAGAAGAAGCAGCCGTGGAGGATGCAGAAGAGCCGCCGCAGGCGGTCAGGGCAGCAGCAGCGCCGCAGACAGCGGCAGCAGCCAGAAACGAACGACGAGTGATTTTACGCATAATGATTACTCCCTCATTTTTCCATATACGCGGCAACAGGACGCCGCGCCGAAAAGCATTTGAATGTCCAGCAGAGAGCCTCTGCTTTACACTCGTGAAGTATATCACGATTTCCCTCCGATGGCAACGCCGTTTCGGTTCTAATTATCTATTAAAATGAATATATCTATCACTTTTTTCGATAGGTGTTTCTTCTCTGCTGATAGTCCGTCAGTTTTTGCAGCTCTGCGCCCAGCCAGACGAGGTTTTCTTCCAGCTGAGGGAGATACTCTTTCTCATAGTCAAACTTAAAATAGAGTGCCTGCCAGAGCTTCGCCTGCATCCGGCGGCGCAGGGGCGGCTCGAGGGCGGCGTCCAGCGGCTCCACCACGTCTTCCAGGTCCATGCAGGTCTGCGCCCAGCGGACGTCGGTCTTTTCCCGGGCAGGGACGTCGTAGCGGGCCAGATAGTCCTCCACTTTGGCTTCGATGACACGCCCTCCGCAGCCGGTGGGCTGCAAAAAGTAGCTCACCTCCCCTTCCCTGCTGATCTCCTGCGCCAGCGGGTAGAGGGCGCAGACCAGCGGTTCGGCGTCGTGGATGGCGCAGTGGTTCTCGGTGAGGAAAGGGCAGTTGTTCCGCTCCTCCTTCACGGGGGCCAGCCGCAGCACCGGCAGATGGCTCACCTGCCCGATGGACGCACGGCAGAAGGCCCGGGCCACGGTCTGGGGCGGCAGGCGCAGCCGACCCGCGATTCGCCAGAGGTCGAAGCCCGACAGCACGATGTCCTCCCGCCCCCGGCAGCAGCCGCCGCAGCCTGCGCAGGCAAACGAGAACGCCTCGTCCCGCGCCAGCAGCGGTGTCGTGCGGGCAAAATCCACCCGTCCGCAGAGGTCGAGCTGTGAATCCTTGAGCATGTAAGTTTCTCCTGTATACTGTAGTAGATCATGTGGCGAAGTGACAAATAAACAATATAGCTATGTTATATTTTCACACTTCGCCAACTTGGCGAAGTGGCCTCTTTTGGCGAAGTGAGGTCAGTTCGCCAGCCGCCCTCATTCCGCCACCTTGGCGAAGTGGCTTTTCAAGCGATGATACGTTCTTAATTTCCCACTTCGCCAGATAATATGCGGGTCTCAGAGAGGGGAAGGAAAACCTCTCCCTCACTCAAACCTCTTCGCCGGTATCACGATCGCCCCGAACAGCGAGGCGATATACACCACCAGCACCGCGCCACACACCTGCCAGCCGGTGGCGCGTTCAAGCAGGACGGCCCCCGCCGTGCAGGGCGGCACCAGCACCAGCGACGCCATCGACCAGACCCGGAACGCCCGCACGATATGCTTCCAGTTGCGGTTGTTGTAATAGATGCCCGGGATGTGGATGTGGAACGCACCCTGTGCAAAGTTGCAGATGCGGTTCTCGTCGTAGTAGCGGGGCAGGGTCTCGGCCATCCAGAACATGGCATAGGCCCCGTAGACGACGCCGAAAACCACATCGACGATGAGCAGAGCCAGCACTCCCTCGATGTCGGCCAGTCCCGCCGCCCAGACGGCCAGCGCTCCGGCGACGCCCAGCACACAGCAGATGACATACACCGGCAGATACTTCTTCGTCCGCGCCTGACGGCGCTCCGGCGGCTCTGCCGAAAAGGTCAGCGCCTTGCGGATGAGTTCTTCGGTCTCCTCGCGGGTGAAGCGCTGTTCCTCCTCTACCCGGCGTCCCTGCAGAAGCTCGGCCACCGTCACATTCAGCTGCTCGGCCAGCGGCACCAACAGCGAGATGTCCGGCACACTCAGTCCCCGTTCCCACTTGCTGACGGCCTTGTCGGACACGTACAGCGTCGCGGCAAGCTCCTTCTGGGTCATCCCCTTTTCTCTGCGCAGCTGTGCCAGAAAATGGCCGAATGCAGCCTTATCCAGTTCGTACATATCTTCTGCCTCCTTGCGGGCGTCTGCCGCCCCTTTCTGGCCTTATTATACCGGGCCGCACCCTCCCGCGCAACCGACGGGCGGTAGAATCATCGCCCCTTCGTTTCTTTTATGAAAAAGCGCCGCACAGTTTCCCGTGCGGCGCTTCGCCGTTCTATATCGATCGTCCGAAAGGCCGAGCAACCCGATAAAATAGCCTTTCATTCCCCGGCAGAGGGTCTGCTCGATCAGGCCCGCCCGCCGGAATAAGTCAAGTTCAGGACTCGAAGACCTTCCTGACCGCCGGGCTTGCCTCGATGATGCGGACCAGCAGAACGCCCAGCACGGTGCAGCTGATGAGCTCACCGATGCCCACGGAGATGCCGTTGGTGACGCAGGCCAGCCAGAGGGGTGCGCTGGAAGAGGGGTCCGGGAACATCACCGCGATCTCGATGCCGATGATGACGGCATTGAAGACCACCGGGGGCAGCGAGGCCGCAAGGGCCAGACCCTTGAAGCGGATGTTCCGCAGCTTGTAGGTCACGAGGCAGGCCAGCAGGGTGGCCAGAGTGCCGAAGATGACGTCCACGATGGTGGAGCCCAGCAGGTTTGCCAGGAAGCAGCCCAGCACCACGCCGAAAATGTACTCGGCACCGAACACGGGCAGCAGGCAGAGCGCCTCGGCCACACGCACCTGCACAGCGCCGTAAGAGAACGGCTGCAGTGCCATGCAGAGCACGACGTAAAGGGCTGCGACCATGCCGCAGCGGGCCAGTTTACGGACGGAAAGGTTCTGATTTTTCATCGTATAACTCCAGCGGTTTGATTTTGACCGCGCGGGGACCGCCAGCCCCCGTGGGTTTGGCCCGGCATGGTTCGAGACACGCCGGGGAGCCTAAAATCCTAAGTTGCTCTTTAAGGAGCCGTACCCGCAGGCACAGCGTGAAGAATTATACCATAGTTTGGGCCGGAATGCAACGGCGATACGAAAAAAGACTGCCGCACAGCAGCAGTCTTTCCGTGATATGCTCAGTCCCGGGCCTTGCCCACATAGACCAGCGCAAGGGTGTCGGGGCCGGTGTTGGCCGACACGACGCCGCCCAGATTGAAGGTAGTGAGCGGAGCCTTGCCGAAGGCTTTGCGGCAGGCTTTTTCCAGCTCAGCGGCCTGGGGGATGGAGGTGTGGCCGATCATATAATCGAAGTCCTCCACGCCCTCGGTGCGCTTTTTACACAGGTCAATCATGGCGGGGATGACCTTGTCGTCGCCCCGCACCTTGCTCTCCACCCTGGTCTTGCCGTCGATAAGGGTGATGATGGGGCGGATGCCCATCAGCTCGCCCATGACCGCGGCGGCGGCAGAGATGCGGCCGCTCTTCTTCATCTGCTTGAGGCTGTAGGGTCCGAGGATGATCTCCATCTTGTTCATCTGGGTCTCAAACTCGCTGATGACGTGGCGGAGCTCCGCGCCATTCTGCAGCTTGCGGGCCATCTCGCACAGATACCAGCCGAACACCATCGAGTAGGTGTGGGGGTCGAGCAGATGGATGTTCAGGTGGTGTTCCGGGCGCTCCTCCCGCAGCATCCCCTGCGCCATGACGGCGTTGTTGTAGGTGGAAGAACCGGAGCGGTTGATGGGGACATGGATGACATCGGTGTAGCCCTCGTCCACATACTGGCAGTATTTCTCACAGAACTGGATGGGGGTGATGGCAGCCGTGGAGGGGATGCCCCTGGCGGCGCGCATCTTGTCGTAGAACTCCTCGGGGGTGTACTTTTCACGCTCCACGATGTCTTCGTCGTCCAGCAGGATGTGGAAGCCCATAATGTCGATGCCGTATTTCTCGGCCAGCTCCTGCGGGATGTCGCAGGAGGAGTCGGTCAAAATCGCAATTTTGCTCATAGTGTTCCTCATTTCCATTCGTAGTCTCGCAGGTGGCCGTGGTCCAGCAGCTCCGGGAAGTCCCACTGGCGCAGTACCTCGTATACGCCCACGGCGACGCTGTTGGACAGGTTCAGGCTGCGGCAGGTGTCCCGCATGGGCATCCGGATGCAGTGCTCCTGATCGGCTGCCAGCAGCGCCTCCGGCAGACCGGCATCTTCCCGCCCGAACACGAGGTAAGCCCCGTCCGGGTAGGCGACGTCGGTGTAGCGCTGGGGCGCTTTGGTCGTAAAGTAGTAGAAAGGCCCATCGTTCTTTGAGAAGAAGTCATCCAGACTGTCGTAGTAGCTGATGTCCAGATAGTGCCAGTAATCCAGCCCGGCGTGCTTGAGCTTCTTATCGTCGATGGCAAAGCCCATCGGCCCCACCAGATGGAGGCGGCAGGCCGTGCAGGCACAGGTGCGGGCCACGTTGCCGGTGTTCTGAGGGATACGCGGCTCCACCAGAACGATGTTCAGGGTCGGTTTTTCACTCATCGCTGTTTACTCCTCCCCCATCGGACACAGACGGGGCAGCAGCGGCTCGAACCAGACGCCGAAGCGGGTGTCCTGGTCGCAGGGCGTTTTCTGGATGGCCAGCGCCACGAACTCTGCCGCGTTGTCTGCCGCTGCGCTCAGGGCATTGCCCTGGATGAGCGAGCCGATGAGCACCGCACCGTAGAGGTCGCCCGTGCCGGGGAAGCTGCGGGCAATATGCAGCTTCTTGACCACGAAGCGGTCGCGGCCTGCACCGGCGCAGGCGATGTACTTGTCCAGCTGCAGGCCGGTGACCACCACGTTGGGGGTCAGCGACGCCGCCAGCTCATCGGCCAGCGCCCGGGCGTCTTCCTCGTCCAGCTGGGCGGGCAGCTCTTTTTCCAATAGCAGGCCGGCCTCGGTGGCGTTGGGCAGGATGAGGTCGGCCCGGCGGCAGAGCTGCCGCATCCGGTCGATGAAAGCCGGGGTCACGGTAGCGTAAGCCTTGCCGTTGTCGCCCATCACAGGGTCTACCACCTTATAGGCCGAGGGCCAGAGGTCAAAGGCCTTTTCGGCCAGCGCGGCCTGCTCCTCGCCTCCGAGGTAGCCGGTATAAATGCAGTCGAAGCTCAGCCCCAGCTCCCGGTAATGTTCCAGTGCGGCCTCGCCGTAGGCGCAGCCGTCCAGACGGGCCGGTGTCCCGAAGCCGCCGGTGTGGGTGGAGAGCACCACCGTGGGCAGTGCCACCGGCTGGATGCCCATGACGCTGAGCACCGGCAGGATGACCGCCAGACTGCAGCGCCCCACACCGGAAAGGTCATGGATGCAGAGAACTTTTTTCGGTTCCGTTATCTTCAGCAAAAAAGAAACCTCCTTCGCAGAATATGCCTTTTCCCATAAACCAAGCCAGCCCATAACCGGCCCAGTTTATCAGCATATCATACAGTATACCACATTTTCCTGCACAAAAAAAGCGTATAGTGAATCCTTTGGTGGAAATACTACCCTCGCAGCCCAAAAATTTTGATTCGAAGGGAGTGCCTCCTATGAAAAACGAACACACAAGCTCCACCGCCCCGCTCCTGATCGGCATGGCCGCCGGTGCCGCACTGGGCGCCGCCGGCGTCATGGCCACCAACACGAGCCAGCGCCAGCTGCGCCGCACCGCCCGCAAGATCGCCAAAGGTGCCGAGCACGCCGTGAGCCAGCTGGACAAGATGGTGGGCGACTTCGTGGAGCACAAGATGGAGGGCTGACGCCCCCGCATCGCGCAGAAAGGCCGGGACAGAGGGTTCTCCCCTGCCCCGGCCTTTTGTTGCAGCAAAAAAGCCAGCAGATAAATCTGCTGGCTCTTGGTCCGAGTGGCGAGAAAGGAGGATTTGTCAACGCGGAAAATTCTTATTCCAACTTGGGTATACTCCTGTTGTGTCCGACATGAACAAAATCGTTCAGAAAGCTGCCGCATTGTCTTTCCCCACATGGACGTTAGCCGTATGAGATATGGATACTGCAGCATTATATAGGGTCAAATACGACAGAAGTCATTGATTTTCTTTGTTTATCTGTGATACCATTCGTTATAAGACCGATGGCGTTGCTCTCTTCGCCTATGGTGGAGACTACAGCTTTCCGAAAAACACAGCGAGGTGACCATTTTTGAAACGTCGAACTTTTCTTGTCTGCACCGCTGCACTTTTTTGCGGTGCGTTTCTGGCAGGGGGCTGCACTCAAAAAACTTCTCTGCCTGTCCTTCAGCAAATCGAATACTCCAATTTGGCAGATTCTAATACACAGGCTCTTCTTTCCAAACTTTTGCAGGATGCCGGCGTATCCGATCTGCGGATACGGACCTTCTTTGATCATGTGCAAAAGTTTAACAACGCTGTGGACCCGGCATGGCTCACCACAGGTTTTGAAAACGCCAAGCCTTTGGAGCTGAAATACGATCCTTACTCCATGCAGGACGCATGGACGGAAAAATATGACACCTTCCCCGGCTGGAACTGTCGGATCACCGCTTGTGGGCTGTTTTGTGATTTTATCACTGTCACGGGCAAGGCAGACCTTGACTCAGCCGAGGACACCCTGTTTATGGACTATGAAACACTGGATTCTGACCCGGAATCCCTTTGCGGCGATGAACGGCAAAAATTTGATGCGCTGTTCGCCCCAGTTAAAACCACCAATACGACCGATATTTCTACCCATTTGAAAACGATTCAACAGGAATGGAAGAAACGCGGTCTCTCCTTCGTAGAAGATGATAAGATCCGTCTCGTCTCCGTGGTCCTGCACGATCAGTTCTCTGAAACGGACAATTCTCTTATGATCGGTCATGTCGGCGTTATGCTTCCCACATCGGATGCGGTATATTTCGTTGAAAAGGTCGCTTTTCAGGAGCCGTATCGCTTGTTGAAGTTCAAAGATCGGACCGAGTTGAGCGATTATCTGATGCTGAAATACGACAACTCGTGGGGACAGGACACCGCCCACACCTTTATTATGGAAAATTCAGACCTGATGGACAGCTGGCGCATTCTTGACGAACAGAAAGACGCAAGCTAAAATCTCATTCATTGGGAGCCGTCCAATCTGACAGACCTTTCGCCCTCTGATGCTAAAAAGACGTTGCAACCTCTCACCCAGAGGCGGCAGCGTCCTTTTTATATCGGAATATAAGGAATCTTTCTCATTTTTCAGTAGATTCTTCCAGATTTTTTCGATACTGTGCCGGACTGACACCATACTCTTTCTTGAATACCCGGCTAAAATAGAGTGGGTTATCATACCCTACGATCTCTGCAATTTCTCCAATATTGTATTCGGTGTTCTCCAATAAGCTTTGTGCATTTACCATCCGAAGGGACAGGATGTATTGTGCAGGGCTTATTTTCATGTACTGCTTAAAATTACGGATAAACCAGTTCGTACTGATATGCAGCGATTCTGCGTAATCGTCCACACTGACCTTTGTATTATAATTCTCGTTAAAGTAGGCAACGGCGGCTTCGATTTCTTCGGGGATGCTTGTAGTTGTTTTCTCGCTTTCCTGCTGTTGCCTGCTTACTAAAAGCAGAATGATGTTGAAGAGAGAAGCAATATAGTCTTCATAGCCATATTCACATTGTTGCAGTTCCCGGATGATCTTTCGGAACAGCATTTTGTAATCCGGCAGTGTGCCGCTGTAAAAAACGTGCTTGTCCAAGGGTATTCCGTGATAGCTCAGGATGTTTTTGACATCATATCCTGTAAAGTGAATCCAGAACACCTCTGGATGATCTTCTACATAGTAGACATACTTCTGGACTTCTTTCGGCTGATAAAGCACCATGTGTCCAGAAGTCACCACTTCCTCAACACCATCGAACCAGAAGTGTGCTTTACCAGATGCCACATAGAGGATTTGATAGTCTCTGCGACCCTTTGCCCAAAAAGTAGGCAGCTTAGGGCGTTTTTTCAAGCGATAAGTGCCGCAGCTGCCTACGACCAGCGGCTTTGAGTAGTCTTTGAAATCCAAACGGGAGTTGTTCAAATATCCTGAGTTGAAATACATCCCTGCGTCCTCCTCATCTTCAGAGATTTTACAGTGATTTGGGAAACGTTCTATCAAAAAATTACAAACGCTTTGATTTTGTGCATATTTTGTTCCATCTTGTCTATATCTTTTTGTTCCATTAGATTCTATAATATTTTCAGACGAAACGCAAGAGATTTGGGCAACTTGCGTAATGGGAATCCCAGTCTGAAGTGCGCAGCAGATTGGTCGCGCCCACACAAAACAAGCAAGATGGGAGAAAGCACAATGACTGAGAAGCGTTATCTAAAGTGGTATAATAAAGTCGGCTATGGTTCAGGCGATATTGCAGGCAATGTGGTGTATGCATTCCTGTCCTCCTTCGTCATGATCTATCTGACCAACACCGTTGGCCTGAACCCCGGTATTGTCGGCACTCTGATTGCAGTTTCCAAACTGCTGGACGGTGTGACGGACATTTTCTTTGGTTCTTTGATTGACAAAACGCATTCTAAGATGGGCAAAGCCCGTCCTTGGATGCTGTACGGCTACATTGGCTGTGCCATTACGCTGGTGGCAATTTTCGCCATCCCGACCAATCTGGGACAGTTTGCACAGTACGCATGGTTCCTGATCGCATATACTCTGCTGAACGCTGTATTCTACACTGCCAACAACATTGCTTACTCTGCACTGACTGCTCTCGTCACGAAGAACAGTGCCGAACAGGTCGAGATGGGTTCTTGGCGTTTCATGTTCGCCTTTGCCACCAGCCTGCTCATCCAATCCATCACGCTGGGTGCTGTTACGGCATTGGGCGGTGGTGCTGTCGGTTGGCGCACCGTTGCAATCATCTACACCATCATCGGTCTGCTTGTCAACACCCTCTCCGTTCTCTCCGTGAAGGAACTGCCGGAAGGCGAATTGGTGGATACCACCGACAAAAAGGAAATCGAGCAGGACGAAAAGTACAATCTGGTTCAGGCTGCAAAGTTGCTTGCTGGCAACAAATATTATATGATGATTTGCGTCACCTACATTTTGCAGCAGATCTACGGTGCCATGATCAGCATGGGCACCTACTATGCAACCTACATCCTCGGCAACCAGAATCTGTTCGGTGTATTCTCTTGGGCAATCAACATTCCTCTGATCATCGCACTGGTGTTCACCCCGACCCTGGTTGCAAAGTGGAATGGAATGTATAAGCTGAATGTAATGAGCTATACTCTGGCAACGATTTCTCGTGCACTGGTTGCTGTAGCTGGTTACATGGGCAGCGGCAATGTGACCTTGATGCTGCTCTTTACTGCAATCGCAGCTCTTGGTCAGGGTCCTTGGCAGGGCGACATGAACGCCGTGATCGCAGCCTGCTCTGAATATACTTGGCTGACGAAGCATAAGCGCGTGGATGGCACGATGTACTCCTGCACTTCTCTCGGTGTGAAGCTGGGCGGCGGTCTGGGTACTGCCATCACCGGCTGGCTGCTGGCTGCAAGCCATTTCGATAGTGCGCTGGCTGTCCAGCCCGAATCCTGCATCTCGATGCTGAAGATCATGTATCTGGTGATTCCGTTTGCTCTGGATGCCATCATCACCTTCATTCTCTCTCGTATGAAGGTCGAAGAAGCAAATGAAAAGCTGCGTGCAGCAGTCTGATAAGAAGCCATTATCATTTCTCCTTCATCTGCTGTTCCCCGGAGGAATCCGGCGATTCCTCCGGGGAGGCTGGAGAAATATTATAAAATTATAAAAGGTAAATGAGGAAATACTATGGCTGCATTTGATTTTGCAAAAGTAAAAGACCCCACCTTTTTCAAGGAAAACGTGCTGAATGCTCATGCAAGTTTCCATACTTACGCTTCCCGCGAAGAATATCGGACAGGCTCCTCTTCTTTGGCGCTGAAGCTGGACGGTATCTGGAAATTCGCCTACGCAAAGAACTACACCAGTGCCATCCCCGGCTTTGAAAAGACGGATTACGATTGCAGCGGCTGGGATGACATTCATGTTCCGGCACACATCCAGATGGAGGGCTACGACATTCCCCAGTACGCGAATATTCAGTATCCGTGGGATGGCCGTGAAGAAGTACAGCCGGGCGAGATCCCGCAGCGGTTCAATCCGGTGGCAAGCTATGTGAAATACTTCGAGCTGCCGGAATCCATGCAGGGCAAGCCCGTCCACATCGAGTTCGAGGGTGTGGAAAGCGGCATGGCTCTTTGGCTGAACGGGTCTTATGTGGGTTACACCGAGGACAGCTTCTCCGCACACGCATTCGATCTGACTCCCTATCTCCAGCCGGGCGTGAACAAACTTGCCGTGCAGGTGTTCAAGTGGACTTCCTCCAGCTGGTGCGAAGATCAGGACTTCTTCCGCTTCTCCGGCATCTTCCGCAGCGTGTGGCTGTACGCCATCCCCACCGTGCATCTGGAAGATGTATCCGTCAGAACGCTGTTTGCCGGGGATGATTTCGCTCATTCCACGCTGGAAGTTGCACTGCAGGTGGAGGGTAAGGGCGCAGCCCGTCTGACCCTGCGCCGCAGTGAACTGGAAGTGTTCTCCGAAAAAATCGCACTGAACGGCGGCTCTGCTCTGTTCAGCCATGCGGTGGAGAACCCCCACCTGTGGAGTGCAGAGGACCCGGCTCTGTATGAACTGGAAATCGAGCTGCTGGACGATGCAGGCCATCTGGTAGAGGTGACCGGGCAGAAAGTCGGTTTCCGCAAGTTCGAGCTGAAGAACGATCGGATGCTGCTCAACGGCAGGCGCATCGTGTTCAAGGGTGCCAACCGTCATGAGTTCAGCTCCATTACGGGTCGTGCTGTGGGCGTACACACCCATGAGGAACTGCTTCGGGACATCATCACTATGAAGCAGAACAACATCAATGCCATCCGCACCAGCCATTACCAGAATCAGGATGCACTGTACGACCTGTGCGACGAGTATGGTCTGTATCTGATCGCAGAGAACAATCTGGAATCCCATGGCACATGGGACATCCATCAGGCGGGCATTCGCGGCATCGAGGGTGTTCTGCCCAATGATAAGCCGGAGTGGAAAGCTGTCTTGTTTGACCGCATGAATTCCACTTACCAGCGTGACAAAAATCATCCTGCTGTTCTGATCTGGTCTCTGGGCAACGAATCGTTTGGCGGTGAGACCCTGCTCCAGATGGCAGAGATGGTCCGCCGCTTTGATGACACCCGTCTGGTGCATTACGAAGGTGTGGTCAATGATCCCCGCTTCCTCGAAACCACCGATATCGAGAGCCATATGTACAGCACGGTGAAGGACATTAAAGAGTATCTGGCACAGGGCGACAAGCGGCCTTATATCGAGTGCGAATACTCTCATGCTATGGGCAACTCCAACGGTGCTTTGCACAAGTACACGGAACTTGCCGACCAGAAGGACTGCGGCTATCAGGGCGGCTTCATCTGGGATTACATCGACCAGTCCATCTGGAAAAAAGACCGCTACGGCAAGTGGTTCCAAGCCTACGGCGGCGACTTCGGTGAGCGTCCTACCGACTATAATTTCAGCGGAAACGGCATTGCCTACGGTGGTGACCGTGCTCCTTCTCCCAAGATGCAGGAGGTCAAGTTCTGCTATCAGAACATCGCCGTTTCCATCGACAACTCTGGCTTCGAAGTCTGGAATAAGAACCTGTTCACCTCTACGGATGCTTTCGACTGCGTTGCACTGCTGCATCGTGATGGAAAGTTGTATCAGCAGCAGGAACTGACCAATATTGATGTTGCTCCCGAAGAGCGTTCCAGCTTCCCGCTGCCGTTTATGGTCCCTGCGCTCCCCGGTGAATATGCGGTGACCATCAGCTTCCGTTTGAAGGCGGACACCAGCTGGGCAAAGAAGGGCCATGAAGTCGCCTTTGGACAGGGTGTGATCGCTGTGGTCCGTTCCATTCCCAGCAAGAAGGTCACGCCGTTTACCGTTACGCACGGTACACACAACATCGGTGTCCGGGGTGAGAATTTCGATGTTTTGTTCTCCGATCTGAATGGCGGCTTGACTTCCTACCGCTATGCCGGCAAGGAGATGATTCAGGAGATCCCCCGTCCCAACTTCTGGCGCGCTCCCACCGACAACGACTGCGGCAACAACATGGGCGGTGTTCGCGGTCAGTGGAAGCTGGCAAGCCTGTACGCTACCGCCAAGGGCATCGGCAAGGAGATTCCGTCTGTTCATGGCGGCACCATCCTCCAGAACCCCACCTGCGAGGTGGAAGCCGACAGCGTGGTCGTGACCTATCTCTATAACCTCCAGACTAGCCCCGCAGCAGAGTGCAGCCTGCAGTACCGTGTGTTCGGTGATGGCCGCATCCAGACCACCCTGCACTATGACCCGGTGGAAGGACTTGCAGCAATGCCGGAGTTCGGCGTACTGTTCAAGATCGACGCTGACTACGACACGGTGGAGTGGTACGGAAACGGCCCTGCGGAGACCTACTGGGATCGTCAGCATGGTGCAAAGCTGGGCATTTACCAGAACAAGGTCGCAGACAACATGGCACAGTACCTTGTGCCGCAGGAGTGCGGTGCAAAGACCGCTGTGCGCTGGGCAAAGGTAGTGGACCGCAAGGGTCGCGGGCTGCTGTTTACCGCGGATGCCGCAAAGCCCATGTTCTTCTCTGCGCTGCCCTACACTCCCCATGAAATGGAGAGTGCCAAGCATCCCTACGAGCTGCCCCCGGTCCATTACACGGTCATCCGTGCTATGGGCGAGCAGATGGGCGTTGGCGGCGATGACAGCTGGGGTGCCAATGTCCACCCGGAGTATATTCCTGATGTGACCAAGCCTGTGGAGTTCACCTTTACGTTCCGTGGCATCTGATGATTGGCCGCAAATGAGGTGTTCTCCAAACTTTCTTTAACGTATTGAAGTATACAAAAATAATAAATCGGGTGCATTGCACCCTGAATATGGACTGTTCGCACCGAGCAACGGGCCATTGCCACATGGCAATGTATGAAACGTAGCACCAAATGGCCGGGCAGCAGCGTGACTGAAAGATCTCCAATCTTTCGGTCGGCTGTTGTCCGGCTATTTTTATAGCTTTAGATGGCCTTCTCCCGAAAAGGAGCAGGTTTTATGTTTGCCCTCTTTTCATGGCTGCCCCAAGCGGCGAAATATCCGTAGTGTCTCCAAATTTTCGGCATTTCACATTTTATCGAAAATTTTGAGGTTACACATAGGCTCTCGCATTCTTCACTACGAGTTGGTCACTGGTGAAAGTGTCAATATTACTGTTTCTGCCGAGATTGCGGAGGTTATCTACGATTCCCGCCGCATGGAATACGCCAGCAACGAGCGTTCACGCTATCATACGGCTTTTTCTTTGGATTCCGAGGATTACGAGGGAACAAACCTAGTTTCCGAGAAAACCCCGGATGATTTGATGGCGGAACTGGAAAATCGGGAGCATCTGCTTGACTGCCTTGCACATTTACCATCAATCGTTCAGGCAGAGCAGATTTTTACCGTAGACAAGAGCAGGGTGCTGAAATATCTCGGACACCTCACCCCGGAAGAAATGAGCCGGGTGGATGATGCTGTCCGTGCCAGTCTCGCCCTGAACCCGATGGGGAGCATTCAGCGGCTTCCACCCATCATCCGCTCTACGGCGGCTTACGCGCCGCCTGAGGTGGTTGACGGCAAGCCGCCCATATCTATCCCTACACACCCATCAAATCGTCCTTTGAGGACGCCGGGAGCGTCGAGGACATGATGCTGTACACCGAGTTGGAAGCTGCGGTACACGCAATGATCCAGCGGCTGGAATACAGCTTCACATTTAACCCCAGCTGCTCACCATCCCGAAGCGTAAGCATCAGGTTGCTGAAACCCTTGAAGAAGCCGAAAAGACCGCATAACGACAGGCACTTGTAAGCCATCAACCATCCGCCAGCAGCAAGAGCAGGGCGGAAAGCATCCGCGCCCTTGCGCCTGATATGAAATTGGAACTTTGATTTTCTCGCCCGGCTTTGCCACGGTGGGACGGTCAAAGGAGCGTGCGTTTGAACAAAAAGAAAAAGTCCACAAACACTTCCCCTTATCCCGATGAAGTCATCGACCGTCTGGCACGGGCATTCTACCCAGCCATCCTTGCCTGCTGGAACAGCGAGGCGGGCAAAGAGAATTTGCTGCATGGCAGGCGGAGCAGGCTCATCACACCGCCAGCAAAGAAAAACAGAGCGTTCCCGACTGCTGGGTATCCGTAAAACAGTTTTCGAAAAATGACACGGCAACTGCCTGTCAGGATTGGTTACGGAGTACCCGGCTAGGCCGAGGAAGCATCAAGTCCCATGTCCGCACCGTCAAGGTGTTGGGTATGGGGCTTTTTGCATTTCAGGAACGTGTACATCTCTGGAAAGGTGTAACACACTAGACTTTGTACCAAAGTCGTGTGCCAAGGGTGCTGCGCCCCTTTGGAATCCCTGCTCACATCGCCTGTGGGCGATGTGGATTCGCCGCACAGAAAGCTCTCACAAAGGTGCACCGGGCTGTCTGCGGCGAGGAAAAGGCACTTCTGCGGAAGTGTAATAACCCACTATGACACTTTCATCCCTGCGGTCTGCAAAGTGTAGTGGGCTCTCCGAGGGGGAACGGCTGTATAGAGTGCGTTTCGGGCAAATCGCTACGTACGTGCGTACAGGGTTCTGGTACGTATGTACGCAGTAAATCGGCCAAATTCTCCTATATAGGGGTATTCTTTCATTGGAGAATATGGTATACTTGGTTTGGCCCAGTAAATCGGAATTTGTAAAGGAGATGTACAACATGAAGAAAGTTTGCTTAGTGGTTTTGCCGGCTTTAACAATAGTGTTAGAATCGCTGCCTTTGGGAGCAGTTTGCATTTTTGCAACATCTCCAACAGAAAGAGTAAAAGAAACATTCTCATACTTTAGCCTTACACCGTTTGGCTATGCAAATTTTGCCCCACTTATTACAGCCATACTTACCGTTGCCATCTTCTTGCTTTCATTGTTTTCATTGAAGAAGAACAGTGTTCTCAAAGCATTGTTTGTCCTTTCAATTATTACAGTAGTTGTTTCTCTTTTGCCGTTGATGTATGGTTTAAACTACTACACCTTTGTAGGAGCCTTTATAACGGTAACACTTGTAATAGAAAGTATTTTGGCTAAGATTCAACAAAAAATAAAGTGACAGCTTCCAGCCTTTTAAACAGAAAGCTAATTTCCTATTTAGCGGAGAACAAATAGAGCAAAAAATCGGAATCCAACAAGGGCAAAGCAAATGGAGCAGATCATCAATTATAGAGACATACCTACAGATAAAAGAACTGATATTCTAAACGCTCTTGCGCAAATAGGTTTTATTCCAGCATACGGCGGAGTGAAAACAATGCAGCGAATTATGGAAAAATCGGTTCCGGGTTCAGGACCTCAATTCTATTTTGTTTTTCGCGAAGAAAAGTTGATAGGGTACAATTTTCTCATTGGTGACACTAAAAGATATAAGGCATTCCCATGGCTCGCTATTAGTAATGCAGATGAGCAGAAAATGGTTGTTTGTGAAGAAATGATGGGAATGCAGGTTGCTTTTTTCGAGAAACTTGGAATGAAGAATATAGCAGACCATTGTGTTAGGCTTATGGAAAATTACAGAAAAGGAATTGGAAAACGAGAAGAAAGTGGTAGCAGATAAATTCCAGTTTGCCGTACTTGTTTCTAGCAGGGTTTGGGGCAGGCACGCCCCAACAAGAAGCTGTCCTAAAGGGGACAGGAAATTTTCAAGTATTGAAAATTTGTGGCCACGGGACGATTCTTGCTCTCACGAAAACCCACACTTTTTGAAAATCCGCTTTTCACAGCCAAAGGAGGATGCACCATGAAAAAAGAAATCGAAGCCTTTGTCAATGCAGCCAGTGAGCAGGAGTTGGATGCTGCATGGAACAACCTCTCGGCGGAGGAACAGCGAGTTTTCGAGCAGCTCATGGAGGAAGACTCACCCGAAGATGCACTGGCATTTTTCGCACAGCTGTATGACGATACCCCGAAAGAGCAGACCAGCGAGACCGTGAGCATCTCTGAAAACGAAATTTATTTCAAGCGGAAGCCCTTGACCGAAGAGCAGAAGAAACACGGCTCCTATGTAGATGAGAACGGCAATCTCCATGTCAAGAACCTGTCCGCCTTCTGGATTCCAGAACTGACCACCACGGAGAAAGTCGGTCACACCACCTATACCGTGACCGGCAGCTATGAGGGCAAGGAATCCCTTTTGAAGAAACTGGAGCGCATTGTTGCCAAGAACGCCCAGCAAAAATTTGAAGATGAGGGTGCAGACGAATGACAACTGCGCCCAATTCTGCTATACTTGACCCGGTAACCAATCCTGTACTGACAGTTGCTCCACAGAATAAGGAGGACACAACAATGTCTGGAGCAACGAATAAAATCACCGCACTTTACTGCCGACTGTCGCAGGAGGACGAGCGACTCGGCGAAAGCCTTTCTATCGAGAACCAGAAGGATATCCTTTTGGACTACGCTAAAAAGAACCACTTCTCGAACCCGGTGTTCTTTGTTGATGATGGCTATTCTGGCACGAACTATGACCGCCCCGGCTTTCAGAGTATGCTGGTCGAGATCGAAGCAGGGCGTGTAGGAATCGTTATCACAAAAGACCTGTCCCGACTGGGGCGCAACTCTGCCTTGACGGGTCTGTACACAAACTTCACCTTTCCCCAGTATGGCGTTCGCTACATTGCCATTAACGACAATTACGACACCATTGACCCGAACAGCGTAAACAACGATTTTGCGGGCATTAAGAACTGGTTCAACGAGTTTTACGCCCGCGATACCAGCCGCAAGATTCGGGCTGTCCAGAAGGCCAAGGGAGAGCGTGGAGTACCGCTGACGGTCAATGTCCCCTACGGCTATGTGAAAGACCCGGAGAACCCGAAGCATTGGCTTGTTGACCCGGAAGCGGCTGCGATTGTGAAGCGCATCTTCTCCATGTGCATGGAGGGACGTGGGCCGACCCAAATTGCGAACCAACTGTGGGCAGATAAAGTTCTGACTCCTACCGCCTACAAGTTGAGCCATGGCCGGAGTACAAACGCACCTGCCCCGGAAGACCCTTACCGCTGGGATAAAAGAGCAGTAAGTTTGATTCTGGAACGCCGGGAGTACACTGGCTGCACAGTCAACTTCAAGACCTATACTAACTCTATCTGGGATAAAAAGAGACATCTGAATCCTGTGGAAAATCAGGCTATCTTCCTAGATACACATGAGCGCATTATTGACGATGATGTGTTTGAAAAGGTTCAGGAGATTCGTAACCAGCGTCACCGCATGACCCGGACAGGCAAGAGCAGCATTTTCTCCGGTATGGTCTACTGCGCTGACTGCGGTTCTAAGATGCAATATGGTTCGTCCAACAACAGGGACTTCAGTCAAGACTTCTTTGATTGCTCTCTGCACAAGAAGAACGGGAGCAAGTGCAAGGGACACTTCATCCGGGTAAAGGTTCTGGAAGGACGTGTACTGAGTCATGTTCAGCGGGTGACGGACTACATTCTCCGTCATGAAGACTACTTCCGCAAGGTCATGGAGGAGCAGCTTCGGGTGGAAAGCACCGAAAAGCTGACCGTCCTAAAGAAGCAGCTTGCCCGGAATGAGAAGCGGATTGCAGACCTCAAACGGCTGTTCATGAAAATCTACGAGGATAACGCCAGCGGAAAGCTGAGCGATGAACGCTTTGACATGATGAGCCAAAGCTACGATGCCGAACAGAAGCATCTGGAAGAGGAAGCTCTCTCTATCCAACAGGAAATCGAAGTACAGGAACAGCAAATCGAAAATATTGAAAAATTCGTCCAGAAAGCACACAAGTACGTTCATATTGAAGAGCTCACCCCATATGCTCTCCGTGAACTGGTATCGGCCATCTATGTGGATGCCCCGGATAAGTCCAGCGGAAAACGGGTGCAGCACATCCATATCAAGTACGATGGGCTGGGGTACATCCCTCTGGATGAACTGGAAGCAAAAGAAAAGGCGTGACTGAAGTCACGCCAAATCTTCCCCATTGTGGGAACTTTTGCAAATGCTGTTTTATGGGAACTCTGCTACGGGGAACGCCCTGTTGTACATATCGCTATTGTCTGTGGTCTTAATCGCAAGTTTTACAAGCAGTGCAATTCTCAACAACTTGTTTGCGATATGCAATTCACGGTTGTTGCCAACGAATCAAATCGTGAATTGCGATGGCAGGGTGCGTCCTATTCAGGGGCGCACCCTTTTTTACTATGCTTCATCATTTTCTGCGCGCAGCATCCGGTATCCGACACCAACATGAGTCTGGATCAGATGCGGCGCATCCGGGTATCGTTCCAATTTTTTGCGCAGAGACGCCATATAAACGCGCAAGGATGCAATGTCATTTTCCTGCGTACTGCCCCATACTTTCTGCGTGAGGGAGGTATGCGTCAGCACTTTGCCCACATTATGCGCCAGCACACACAGCAGTTTATACTCGATGGGGGTCAAATGCAATTCATTCTCGCTCAACCAGACGCAGCCTGCCGAGAAGTCGATCTTCAAAGGACCATTGACAAAAACCGGACTATTTATGCCGTCAGAAGCCAGCAGATTCAATCGGCGCTGCGTTACACGCAGTCTTGCCAGCAACTCATCCACGGAAAACGGCTTTGTCAGATAATCGTCTGCGCCGTTGTCCAGTGCCTCGATCTTATCAGAATCCTCGCTCCGGGCACTCAGGACGATGATGGGCAGGTTCGACCATGTGCGGACGCTGCGGATGACCTCGATGCCGTCTATATCGGGCAACCCAAGATCCAGCAGCATGATGTCCGGGTTGTGGCTGGTAGTCATCATGATCGCCGTTTCCCCATTGGAAGCAGTCAGATATTTATAGCCGTGGGTCTTCAGGGTCGTTGTGATCAGACACCGTACAGGAACATCATCCTCTACGACCAGAATGGTCGGCTTATTCATGAATATTCACCTCACTTTGCGGCAATGCAAAGGAAAAGACACTGCCATTGGGAATGTTGTCACGCAGGGTCAATGTTCCGCCGTGAGCCGTCAGGATCGCTCGGCAGAGGGGCAAACCCAGTCCAAGGCTGCGGTGGCTGTCTGCGATGCGGCTCTGCCCGGTATAAAACATCTCGAACACCTGTGCTTTTGCGCGATCCGGAATGCCGGGACCGTTATCCGCTACTTCCACTACGACCTGATGGTCTTTCCGGTAAGCCGAGATTCGAATGACCGAACCCACGGGGGTGTATTTGATGGCGTTATCCACCAGATTGACAACGACCTGCATGATCAGCCGTGCATCCACATTGACCAGGAGGATCTCGTCCCCATACTGTGTTGTGATGGTGTGTTCGCAGCTTTTCCGGTTGACATGATGCAGTGCTTCTTCGATCATTTCGTCCATCAGCTGCGGCGAGATCTGCAGATTCATCCGCCCATCTTCAATGCGAGTGATGGAAAGCAGATTTTCCACCAGACCGATCAGCCATTGTGCATCATCAAAAATATCGGTGCAGATCTTGTTCCGGGTCTCTGTATCCAGCGTTTCTCCGTTGGAAAGCAGATTGCTGGCGTTGCCGGAAATGGAGGTCAGCGGGGTGCGCAGATCATGGGAGATCGTGCGCAGCAGGTTTGCCCGCAGCTCTTCATTTTTTGCCTGCACGGTTGCCTGCTCTTTTTCCAGTGCGTTTCTGCGGTTTTCGATGGCCAGCGCACCTTCGCCCAGAATGGAGAGCAGCACACTGTTTTCAAAGGCATCCAGCGGTTTTTCGGACAGATCGATCCCGATCACTCCAAACACGCCGCCTCCGGTCCGAAGTGCAAGATAAAGTCCCTTTGCGTCCGGGTAGCTATCCGTGCCTGCACCGGAACGCTTTTTGTTGGCAAACGTCCAATTTGCTGCATCACGTTCTTCCGGTGCAGAAAAGATGTTTTGCGCCGTTTCCCCGTCAACCCCAAAAAACTGTTCTGAACCAAGATTTCCGTTTTGTTCCGGGTAGACGATCAGGCTCCGGTTCAGCAGCTTCATCAACTGGGACGCTGTCTGAGAGAGGATTTCTTCCTCGCTTTTTGCTCTCTGTAAAAGCTGGTTTGTGTCAAACAGTATTTTTGTCCGGAATGCTGCCTGCGCAGACATTTTTGCATGGTCTTTCAACCGTGTTGTCAGGGTGCAGGTAATGATTGCAGAGGTCAGCATCAGGGCAAATGTGACCTGATAACCGGGGTCATACGCATGGAATGTCAGGCGCGGTTCCGTCAAGAAAAAATTGTATAGCGCAACACTGGCAATGGAGCCCAGCACACCGCAGGTGTAACCGCTGGTACACAATGCGGTGAACAGCACCCCCAGCATATAGAGCATAATAATGTTATAGCGTGCAAAGTCCAGTTGCAAGAAAAAGAAGCCGATGAGCGTAATGCAGCTCAGGATGCCTGCGGTGATCAGCAGATCACAGACAGAGGGTAGAAGCGGACGGGTGAACAGCTTTCTTCCGGAGTCATAGCCAGTCTCTGCAGAAGCATCCGGGATGATGTAAATATCCAGATTAGGCGCAGTCATCGTCAATTTTTCAGTCAGTGACGGTCCACTCCAGAAATGACGGCGATGTACGCTGGAGCGCCCCAGCACGATTTTTGTAATGCCGGAGATGCGGGCAAACTCTGCGATTTGCTGCGGAATGTCATCTCCGTAGATCGTAGAAATGTCGGCACCTGCCTGCTCTGCCATACGAATGTGCTGCTGCAAGCGCCGACGGTCTTCTTTTCCCATCTGATCCGAATCCGGAGTCCGGACATACAGAGCTGTAAAGGTCCCTCCAAACGCCTTTGCCATCGTTGCCGCCGTCCGCACGATCTTTGCATTGGAAGGAGAGGACGACAGACACGCCAGAATATGTTCAGTGGGTGGGTCGTTCCGATTCATAAAGATCACCTGCCTTGCCCACAGTATAGCACAATTTGATGGTCACGACCACCAGCCACGTCTTTTTCCTTCTTGTCGAATGATCTCCTTCCGCATGTGATCCAGCGCATCTGCTGCCCGGAAACCACTCAACATGACTCCAAGAACCATCAACAGCAAAACGACATCCATACGATCCGTCCTATCTTTTCAGAGCCGGAAACACTTCTGAATCGATGCGTATTTTCCCAAAACCAGCATACTTTCATCCCGGCACAGCTGCGTATCCGGCGTGATGTTCATATCGAGCTTTCCGTCTTTTTTCAGCGCAAGAATATTGATGTTATACTTTTTTCGGATATTGATCTCACCGATCGTGCGATCCATCCATTCCGGCGGAATGGTCACTTCCATGATGGCGTGGTCGTCCTGCAGCTCGATATAATCAAGAATGTGTTCGGAGCTGTATCGGATCGCTGCCCACTTTGCCAGCTGCTTTTCCGGGTAGACCACTTCATCTGCACCGTTGCGCAGCAAAAACTTGGCTTGTACATCCCGCTCTGCACGCGAGACCACAAGCTTTGCGCCCAGCTCCTTGAGCAGCGATGTTGTTTCCAACGAACTCTGAAAATTGCCGCCGATGGTTACGATGCACACATCAAAATTGCCAACACCAAGGGAGCGCAGAAAGTATTCGCTGGTGCTGTCACCGATCTGTGCGTTCGTCACATAGGAAAGCACGGCGTTCACACGGTCTTCGTTGCTGTCGATGGCCATGACCTGATGACCCAGTTCATTCAGTTCCTGCGCAATATGGCGGCCAAAACGGCCAAGCCCAATCAAAAGAATCGATTTCATACTTGTCTCCTTTATCCGATTGCGATTTTCTCCTGCGGCAGACGAGAGTGGGCAGGGTTGCTGCCAAATGCCGCATAGATCAACGTCAATCCGCCAACACGTCCCAAAAACATCAGTGCAATCAGCACCCCCTGCGAAAGAGCCCCCAACTGCGGCGTGATGCCCAATGTCAGACCTACCGTTGCCACAGCCGAAGCAGTTTCATACAGACAGACCGACATCGGCAGCTGCTCGGCCGCAGCAATGACAAAGGCTCCGAGGAAGAACAGCGTCAAATACATCCCTGCGATCGTAGCAGCATTCTTGACCGCGGAACCATCTATGCGCCGCCCGAAAAATTCGGCATCTTCTCTGCGGCGGAAGGTCGCCCACATATTGGCCAGCAGAACAGCAAATGTTGTGGTTTTCATGCCGCCTGCCGTAGAGCCGGGCGAACCGCCCAACAGCATCAGAACCACCATCAATGCCTGTGAAGTGCTGCCCATCGCAGCAAGATCGGCGGTGTTAAAGCCGGCAGTACGGGGGGTAACGGATTGGAACATCGACAATAAAATGCGCTGCCGGGCAGAGCCTGCCGTGAACTCGAAACAATAAAAGTACAGCGTCGGCAGTACCAGAAGAAACGCCGTTGTGACAAGGATCACCTTGCTCTGCATCCGGTAACGGTGAAGCTCAAGGCGGTATGTACAAATATCCTCCCATGTCAGAAAGCCAAAGCCGCCAAAGACGATCAGGGCTGCGATCACTGTGGTAAGCAATGGGTCACCTGCATACCGTGTCAGCGAAACAAATTTTGCACCCTCTGTTCCCAGCAGGTCAAAACCGGCATTGCAGAACGCCGAAATGGAATGAAACAGCGCGTACCAAATCCCGCGCAAACCATAATCGGCGCAGAACGTCGGCAGCAGCAGTGCAGCACCGACCAATTCAAACAGGGCGGTGATCCGCAGAATAAAGCCTGTCAGCCGCACGATGCCGCCCATCTGCGGGGCAGCCGTAGCTTCCTGCATCGTGCTGCGCTGCTTGAGGGAGATCTTTCGCCCGGAAAGCAGCGCAAAGGCAGCGCCCACTGTAATGACGCCCAATCCTCCGATCTGGATCAGAAGAAGGATCACGCTCTGCCCGAATGCCGACCAGTAGCTGCCGGTATCTTGAACCACCAGTCCGGTCACACAAAGGGCAGAAGTGGAGGTAAACAGTGCCTCATGGAACGGTGTAACGCACCGCTGCTGTGCAGCAATCGGAAGCATCAGAAGTAATGCCCCCACCAGATCAACTGCCGCAAAACCTGCAATAATGACCTGAAAAGAAGAAAAACGGTGCTGCCTGTAACGAGGATATTGAATCATAAAAGCTCCTTTACCTGTCCGTGTATATAAAGTTTAGCATGGAATAGATAAAGGAGCTGTAAAGAAAATTGTAGAAATATAAAGATTCCATTAAAATTGATCAGTCAACACTAAATAACAAATGCCGGACATCACCAGCTCAAAAAAGCGGTAATGGCCAGCATTCATTAGAAAACAAATAATCCGAACCCATCTCCTATCGGAAACAAGTTCGGATTATTTTTGTTTGGTCCACCTTGCACATCAACAAGCGAACTATTCCCTTTATGCGGCTTCCGGCTACTTTTCACTGGTTGAGCACCAATTTTCGGCCCGTTTGTGGCGCACCGCATAATCTGTAATTATTTTGTAATCTTTGCGCAAACAAAAAATGCCCCGCCAGCAATCCGTCAGGATGCCAGCGGGGCATTGCTTTACTTAGTGGAGATACCTTGCCAATTCAGATGCAACAAAGCCTGCGATCAATGCCGCAATGACCGCCCACCAGAGTTTGTTTCCAAATACTCCGGGGGCTTTTTCCAGCGCGGTCAAGCGGTCGTCCTGCTTCTTGTTCTGTGCCGTCACAACTTCAAGGCTCCGGTTTGTGGTTTCGAGTTGCTGGATGGTCAACTTGATATTGGTGTTCATGCCGTTTACTGCATCGGTCAGCTTCCCCAGCTCGTCCAGCCGGTGGGTGTTGCTCTGTGCACGGTTTTCGACCGCTGTCAGGCGATGTTCCAGTTCCTCGTCAGTCATTACGCTTGTCCTCCCCCGCCTTACCGAAACGGGCCACAGTGGTGGTTTCCACTGATTTCTTTGCCATGTAATCTTCGAGCTTCTTCTTGGTAAAGTCGAACACAAGCTGTACGATCCAATCCAGCGTCCGCTCATTGATTGCCCAGTCCAGCCAGTCCGGGGTGTAGCCGCGCAGCACCGCGATAACGTGCGCTTTCTTCTCTGCGCCTGCACCCGCGCCGAACTTTTCTTCCGCGTTGACGATCCACTTGTACACGGTCTTTGCGACCACAAGGCCGTAACCCAGACGTACCGCCGCCAGCGCCGTGACCACAAGGCCGACCACCATGAAGATGCAGGCCAGCCATTCAGGGAATGCCATCAGAAAAACTTTCAGAATGTTCTCCATACTGTTTTCCTCCTACTTTCAGCTTACCCACCGGCTCTTTGCCGCGCGGGTGTCGATATGTACCCAACCAGCAGGGCGGCCCGCCTTTACAGGATAGCGCCCGATGCCGCCACGATTCGGCAGTAGGGTCTCGGCATAGGCAGCCACAGCTTCAACACCCACGCCCTGCACCCGGATGTCCGCAGCCTTGCCGTAACAATGCTGGCTGTAGGTCGCCCCCTTCACCGCCTTGTTGTGGGCGGCGGTACGGTATGCACTCGTGATCGTCACAGACTTCCCGAAATGATCCCGGATTTTCTGCAGCAGGGTCACAAGCTCATCGTCAATAAAGATCGGGTCACTCCCATCCTTGCAGCGGAACTCCTTCACCGCAAAATTTGCGGAGAGCTTTCTGTTCCCGTCCTTCGCATACGAATAGGCTTTAATCGCCATTGCTACCATCTCCCTTCATGCCCGGATCGGCCCCGCACCCGCGCATGGCACAGTCCACCATGAGCACCCCGAACTCTGCACGCTCGGTGCTCATGTTCTCGCCCTGCGCTTCAAGCCGGGTCAATAGCTTCTCACACAGCTCAGGCCACGTCATAGTCGTCACCGGTGATGCGCTTGTAATCCTCGGCGGTGATCTCGCCCTTGTTTATGCGCTCGGCCAGAACTTTCTTGACACCGGCGCGGCGGGATGCGGGCATCTCTGCCCAAGTCTTAGTGCCTGCAATCAGGCGGTTTGCCCAGATAATGTTCATGGTGATACCTCCTTATTCCTTGTTCAGCGCTGCGTCCAGCTCACACAGCGCGGTTTCGATGTCGGTCAAGCGCTTCTCGTTGGCCGCGTCCTGTTCGCACAGGGCATCTTCCATTTCAGCCACACGGTCGGGCAACTGTTCGTGCTCCTGCTGCTTCTTGGCTGCGGCGACCTTCTCCTGCCGGGTGGGCAGATCGTCCTTTTTCCACTGAATCATGGTGACTGTCCTCCTTACTGGAAAGCGCCGGAGACGGCTTCGATGTAGCCGCCGGTGCCGGATTCGCCGCGCTCCACGCTGACGCGGAAGTTAAACGCCGCGCCGTTGGTGGCGGTCTTATCCTCAAAGACGATGTTCACGCCTTTTTTTACCTCGGTCGTGGCATCCTGCCAGACCGGGGAGCTGTCGAGTGCGTTGTTGGTCACTTCGGCTTTGAACTTCGCATCATCGGGGATGGAGCCGGTCACCTGAAGCACGGCAACGGTAATGTCGCCCTCAACGGCCAACGGTTCAGCCAGCGTCACGCTTGCGGCGTGGACGGCCTTGGTAAAGGTCGCGGACGTGCTGACGGTTTCCTTGCCGTCGCTCACCTCAACGGTGATGGTGTGGTTGCCGTTCAGGATTTTCTGGAATCCGGCAGCGCTGGCCGTCTGCTCAAAGGTCAGGGCCGTGCCGCTGGCAACGCCGGTGCGGGTCTTGGCGGTCTTGCCGTCCAGCTTTTCGGTGACGGTCAAGGTGTCACCGTCGGCATCCCTGACGGTGTATTTCCACGCAAAGGCCGTGTTCTTCTCGCCAAGAGCTGCGCCGTCCGTGCTGACGGTAGGTGCAGTGTTGACACTGACCGTGCCGTCGTCAGAGACCACGAGTGTAGAGGGAAGAATGAAAGCGGGGCGACCACCATAGGAGTCGCCGTACCAGCAGTTGCCGCCGGAGCCATCGGTGTTGACGCCCCAGACGTAGCTGTCACCGCGGGTGTCCGGAGAGCGCAGCCACCAAATGGCAGCGCTGCTGCCGTTGTAGGCGACACGCTTGCTGTTGCCGCCAGAGCTGTTGCCAAAGTACGCCAGCCGAACACCATCCTTGGGGAAATAGCCGTTGTCGCTGGTCGTCCAGCCAACCTCATAACCAGACAGCAGGAATACTTTCGTGCTCAGGCCATTGGAGCCGGTGGCAAGGCTGCCGCCGGAACCAGTGCCGTTCTGGTACGGGATTTTCACCTGCTTAATAGCTGCCCGGATGTTGCTGTCGATGAGGTTGTGGAACGTTCCGTTCAGGTATGTGTGGATGCTGGAATCCTTGTAGGAGTTATTGTTGCCGAACGTGGACGTGGTGTAGATGTCCTTCATCAGCAGCCACGTTCCATTGCAACTCGAATCATAGGTGCTGGTGTTCGGGTTGCCCTGCTGCACAACAATAAAATCTTTGGACGCGCCGTTGACTTTGATTTTGACAATGCTGCCAACGGCTTTCGTGCCCAGTTTTACGTTTGCCATTGTTACCTCCTTGTTTTCGTTCAGGCCCACGGCATGATCTCCGCGGGCCGCGTGTTCTGCGATACAGAGAGGGACAGGGCTTTGTGCTGCTTCTTGTAGATGCAGCGACATTGCCTCGCCCGCCGTCTGTCACGCGCGAGTTTGTTCGAGTTGATTTTTCGATGGATAGGGATTTTACAGTCAAGCAATTTTTCGAGCCGGTCAGCGTACTTGCGGCGTAAAGAGTAAGTATCACCATGGGCGGCATGGGCATCCCACGCATCAAAGCTCCGCAGGATTTCCTGCTTGGTCACTTCGCCTGCGGGGTATGCCGTCTCCCAATATCTGATCTTGTTCTTCATCCGCTTGGAGCTATCCCGGCGCAGCTTTTGGATGACCGCGCCGGTGTCGGTCAGGTAGCTATGGAATCCCAGAAAATCAATACCGTTCCGCAGCGGGAAGATGGCGGTTTTCTGGTTCAGCTCAAGGCCGTAACTGTCCATGAGCGCCCGAACATCCCGGAGAATGCACTGCAATTTCTTCTTGTCCGAACAGATGATATAGAAATCATCCATGTATCGGCCATAGTATTTGATGCGGTACTTTTCTTTGATGATGTGGTCGAACTCATCCAAAAACATCAACGCAAAGAGCTGGCTCGTCTGGTAGCCCAGCGGCAAGCCGTCCTCCATCACGTCGATGTAGATGCAAAGCAGCTCATAGACACGCGGGTCAACGCCGCGCTTGTCCAGCACGGCCTTGAGCTTGCGTTTTAACTTCCGGTGGTCGATGCTGGCAAAGAAATGCCGCACATCGCCTTTCAGCACCCAGCCGTCCGCGCCGTGGCCCTCACGGCGGTAATAGTCCACCATGTGTGTTTTCAGGCGCATCAGGCCGTCGTCTGTGCCTTTTCCGGTCTGGCTGGCGTGGCTGTCCCGGATAAAGCTCTTTGTCAGGGCATCATACAGGATGTTATCGACCAGAGCGTGCAGCACCACCTTGTCCACAAATGCGGGGGCGTGTACCATGCGGCGCTTCGGCTCGTAGACGGCAAAGACCTCAAACTTACTTGGCACATAGCGTATCTGCTGCCGAATGCTCCCGTCTGGCTGCCGTACATTGCAGACAGCCAGCTTACGGGAGAGCTTTTCCGTGCAGGCCAGCGCCTGCGCCTCGTACTCGATTGTTTTGCTTTTACTGCGCTTTCCCTTCCGGGCTTCAAGGTAGGCTTTGTAAAGTACCTCAAAGCTGCACAGTTCTTCGTATGTCAAAATGACCCTCCGCTGGTTCGCGTTACGGTAGTGGGCTGCATCCGGCAGGGATGGCCCACCTCAGCGGGATGTATTTATCACTTGCCTGCATCGGCAAGCGACAGGATGCAGTTTCCTTTGATGGGCGCACTGCTTTCAGCTTATGCCTACTCGTCACACGGTTCCATCAGAGCGGGGCGAACACCATAGGAGTTGTTGTACCAGTTGTTGTTGTTGGAGCCATCGGTGTTGACGTTCCAGACGTTGTTGTTATTGTTGGTGTTCGGAGAGCGCAGCCACCAAATGGCAGCGTCAGACAAACAAACCGCACCCTTTATGCAAAGCGGTTGCCCGCTGTGCGTTTACGGTTCCGGGTAAAGGACGGCTTTCAGGGCGGCAGCCTGTTCGGTCAGCCGTTTCCGTTCCGCTTCTGCCCGGAGTTTTTCGGCACGTCCGCGTTCCGACGTGAGCCACTTCATCGCCGGGTATTTTACGTCCGTGACCTTCTTTGTCCAGATACCGGCTTTCTTCGCACTGATGATACCTTCCTCCGTGCAGATGGTCAGGTATTCCAGCAGCAGAGAGCAGCCGTCCACAACTGCGCCGATCTTCTCAACGCGCTTGTCGTAGTCGGTCTGGAAATTGACGTTGTTCGCCGCGTGTGCATCCAGCAGGATTTGCCGGGCAGTCAGCCGGATGCCCTCACCGTACAGACGGAAAGTGCTTTTGGAAAAGCCCTCCCTGTCCCGTGTGTCGAGTGCATGGACGGCAGTGCCGCACACCTTCTGGATGTCGCGCACATCTTCGAGCGCCGCGACTTTCTGGATGATCTTCCGGGCATCGCTCCGGCTGATGTCGTCGGTGACAATGCGGGTTGCCCTCTGGGTGTACCGCAGCAGCTCCCGCGCATTCGCGCCGACCTTGAACGTTTCAGCCATCGTCAGAACTCCACCCTTGCCTGCTCGGCATTCCACGCGCCGGTCACGGTCAGGCCGTCCAGACTGCCGAACGTGGCAGAAAACGGGTTTTTCGTGACGTTCGTGCCGAACTTCAGCTCAATGGCCTTGATGCTGGCGTTCATAGCTGCCACACTGGCACGGATGTCGCTGTGGGCGTTCTCCGCACCGTTGTGAGCGTCCACGGCTGCGCTGATGCGCTGGTCGGTCTCGGCCTTTTTGTAGCCGTCCACTTCCCACCGCTGGCTCTCGGTCAGGTGGCCGTCTGCATCCAGCGTGGCAATGCCGCCCGGAATGCCGATCTGGTCAGTGCGGACAACATCTTCATCCGGCGCCTTGCCGGGGCCTGCGTTAAAAGAACCGTATGCCATTTAGGTTCCCCCTTCCTGTGCATCCGTGTATTTCACGGTGCTTGTAATGTGATACTGTGCAGAAATTTTCTCGGTCGGAGCTTTGGCGGCCCTCAGCCGCAGCTTTCCTTCGAGGCTTTCGGTCGCAATAAAGCCCACCGCACCCGCCACATCGTAAAATTCCGGCAGTACCGTAACATCCACAATGTCGGTAGCCAACAGGCCCGCAATGGGGATGTCACAATAAAAATAGCCGGGGGAGGAATCATCCTCGCCCCAGCCATCGACCGGAATCGTAAAAGACACCGCAGCCGTGACATCCTGCTTTTCGTGCAGGATGTCATCGGTTTCCTCGAATCCGTTTGCCGTTGCTTCGGAAAGGTCTCCGAGTGCGGTGTTGCACTGCTTGATGTGGCTGCAAAGCGCGGCAAGCCCTGTGCCCAAAAGCGTTTTGATCTTCGCTTTTGCCATAGAGCTTACCTCCTCATGTCTTAGTCAGCCAGCAGAGCGGCGATCTCCTCTGCGGAGAAGTCCTCCACATCCTCGTCGTGCAGAACATTCTCCGGCTCGGTGTACACGACGACTTCCTTGCCGTCGATGTTCACATTGCCGTTGGTGGAGCTGGCTGCGGTCTTGGTGGCACCCTCAGAGACACCGGCCAGCTTTTCGCCCTCGGCATCGGTCATCAGGCGCTTGCCAGCCTCGGCGGCCACAAAGTCGGCAGGCTTCTTGCCGCTGTCGGTCAGGTTGCCCTCGCCGTCCAGCGCAGCGAGGTTGCCGGTGGTAGCACCAGTGACCTTATCGGCCTTGCCGGAAATGTCCACTTCCTCAGGGGTGGGAACATACAGACCGTCGTCCTTCAGGGTCAGAGCGTTGCCCGCAGCAGCGGAAACATTGACCTTGACATCCACCTCATAGCCAGCGATGGTAACGGTGGTGGAAGCATCCTTGCCGACGGCCTTAGCCTTGTAGGTATCCACCAGCGCAGCCATGCTCAGGAAAGAGTAGGTGCAGGAGTCAGGATTCTCGCCCTTGACGGCCAGCACCATGACGGGCTTGCCGTCCAGCTTGGGGTCGGTAGCGCCGGGGTAGGTCGCAGCATCGAACTTGAACTTGGCCACGAAGGTGGTCTTGGTCTGGTCGAGGAACAGCTCAGAGGGGAAGTCAACGGAGAAAGCAGCAGTGCCGCTCTTGTCGGTAGAGGTGTAGAAGTTCACGGTGTTGCCGTCAACGCCAAGAGACTTGATAGCAGCGTTGGCTGCGGTCTGCACAGGGGTAAAGGCGTCCTTCTTAACGAAGGTCTTCTTGATCTCGGCGGTCAGGTTGCGGATGGTGGTCTTGGTAGAAATCTGCTTAGACATAGTAGTGTCCTCCTAAAATTATTTCAGCATATCAACGATTTCCTGCTGCGTTTCTTCCTCGTTCAGCAGGTCTTCACTCGTCATAACGGTTTCTTTGCGGACAGTCAGCGCGTTTGCGCTGTCGAAGTCAAGGCCTTCGCCGATGCGGACGGCAATAGCGCCGCTTGCGTCGCGCTTCAAGCCCTGACCGATGCTTACGCTACCGGTTTCACCCGAACCACCTCCTTTCCCGAACAGGGTTACGGTCGCCTGAATATCTGCTTCCGGGATGCGCTGAGCGAAAAATCTGATGAAACCATCATGCGTTTCGCACCCGTTCAGGACGCCCGCTTTGGTCGTAGTATAGAAGCTGCCAGGAGATACAACGCCAACGGGTACAAGCTCGCTGGTGCTGTCCGACAGTTCTGCGTCATAAATGCACTGGTAGTAATCCATACCGCCAGCGTTTTCGTAATCATCCTCGCTGCGGGCGGGCTTCCACCCGTCAGCTGCAAGGGTGAGTTTGTAGGAGCCATAGTAGCCGCCGCCTGTGCCGCCGTCCACCTGTTCCTTGATAAGAGCCTTTACCTGTTCTTCGTTCAGGATTTCCCCGGATTCAGACAGGTTCTTCACGGTTGCGCTGACCGCTGCCGTGATGGTAGTCGCATGGGCACTGGCGTCGGCGTTGTGCTTCTCGACTTCTGCCTTGACCATTTTTGCGAGAGCCTGCATCTGCGGGTCAACGGTAATGCTGATATTGGCCTTGTTCGACACAGCAAGCAGCGCCGACAGCTCAATCTCAAAATCGCCGTTCACTTTCGTGGACGGGACCTCCACTCCGCGTGCATCCTGCATAATAAACAGGAGTGTTTCGGCATCGTCGTTCAGCCTGCCGTAAACGCCCACCTGATGCATGATGTACGTTTCATCCGCACCGGTGATCTGGATTTTTACCCGCCGAGCCGTCTCACCGCCGCTTTCAACGGTTTCGATGTCCAGCAATTTCAGGTCATGTGTTTCGCCGCTTACCCCGGTTTCCCCCGAAAGGTCTGCGTCAGCCGTACCGGTGCCGCTCACAGCGCGGGTGATTACCAGCGCACCACCGGAGAGAGATTCCGACAGCAGGGCGGCACCGGCGGCGGTGTAGCTAGATTTTTCCCAACTCACGTTGTCTGTCCTCCAATAACAATGTTTATCGCCGTGTGCGACCGTTCAACGGTGCCCGCCGTAAAGGCTCGTGCTTTCACTGCCTTTGCTTCAACGGCACCGGGCAGCGCCACGGCAACCTGCATTTTCGATCTTCCGACCGCACCAGCAACATACGCCTTTGCGCCGATTTCCCGCGGCTTGATCCTACCGGGGATCTTTACGGTGCAGGATGTCGCCATGCCGCAGGGTGCGGCGGCGATATAAGCGGGCGACCGTTCATGCGGTTCGACGATGTAGATGATGTGCTCAAGGTGAGCAGTGCAGCGTTTTGTGTAGCCCAGCAGCTTTTCCATTTCTGCTGCGGTGTGATATGTTTCCTGATCGTCGGTGATGTCAACATACAGTTTCCAGAATCCCGGTGTCCCCCCATACGAGAACCATTCCTCAATTCTGGCTTTTTTGTAAATTGTCTCCACCTGTTCACGAACAGCCTTTACCGTTCCTGCATAACGCTGGATTTCAATTGCGGTTCTTACGAGCTTACGCTTCGTCTCAATATCGGCGGCAGAATCGTACCATTCGATTTTGAGATAGATTGCCATTTGATCCAGCATTCCCTCGCTACAGTTATCCACATCCGAGAACGTCATGCCCGTTGCCAGATATTCCAGCATCCGGCCTTGAAGTTCCCCGTATACTGCAGACAGCACCTTTGCCCACGGCTGTTCAGCAACGACCCGCGGCAGTCCATCTGCAATTCTCGCGTCCTGCAGCTTAATCATCCTCGACACCTCCGTAGATGATCGTCGGGGTTCCGCTCAGTTTTGGGATTTGCACTGTTGCTTTTTCCAAATCCGAACCGCCTTCGACTACCATGTAAACCGGTTGTCTAAGCTCTACTCGTTTTACGCCAGCGACACGCAAGCGATAAATCAATTCCATCGGGCTAATGTCTCTCCCGATGGAGCGCTGCCACTGCTGAAATTCCTCAACAGCTTTTGTAACGTTTTCCTGAACAATACTTGCGCCCTTCGCGTTGCCCGCTCCGATATAATAGGTAAAGTCAATTCCGTACTCCACTTCTTCCGGGGCCTTACAGATCACCTGATCTGTCATGGGGCGTCGAGCTTCGTTCATCAGATATGCTTGCATTTCGCTCATATCCTTTTCACTCGGCATCCTTCCGCCCGTCAGCATGAAAAAGATATACACTGTGCAAGGCTGGCTCCGTGGACTGACTGCAATTGCATTTTCCACATCAGAGCGGAAGCTCATTGCCCAATACTCGTAGGCGTCTCGCGGCCCTGCGCAACTATACGTTGTCGGTGACAGCCAAATCCGCCGGGTCAAGCTATCGTCGCTTTCCGCGTCTGCGCCGCCGCTGGATGTATCCACATTCTCCACTGCCGCAACATAAGGAATGGCGTCTACCAGCGTATCGACAACGCCGATTGGAACGTCGTTTCCGCTGGCTCCTACCACCTCGGCTTGCGCCAACACATCAACATAGGTCTCGCCAATGGCAATCTGTGCATAGGCCGCTGTGGCAAAATAAATACCCGCGGCAGTTCTGACGCGGGTTCCCTGTGGAATCATTACAACTGTTTTTTGTTCAGCCGAAAGATTAAATCGGATTGTCACCGTTGCATAGGTTGCTTCATTCCGCTTCACGCCGAACGGAAGCCCCATATTATCCAGCGCTGCACCCGTTGCTGTTTTCAGCAAGGCGCAGCGGGTTCTTTTTTCTGCAACCTGCAGCACCATGTAATACAGCTCAGAAATACTTTTCAGCGTAAGAGTGATTGGGTCAGCACTGTGCAACGGCGGGGTTGTTCCGTTTACCGCTTTGTAATTTCGGGTGTAAATTTCTGTCACCAGATTATTTACATCCTCAAGCGTCATATTATCTGTGACGCTATACTCCGGGATTTCGGCAAATTCAGCGATATTAGACAATGTTTATCACCACCTTCGGTCGAATGTTCCCCTGCTGGCTTCGGCTGGTTTCATAGCTTACTTCCAGCACTTGTGCCCTCGGTTCGTACTTCTTTGTCTTTCGGATGATCTCTGCCGTGAGCTTCGCTTCGGCAGCTTCGGCTGGCAGGCTCAAGCAGTCCATGTTCAGGCCAAACTCCCGGTCAAGTGCCTGTTCACCTTCTCGGCTCCCATAAAGCGTCTTGAGACAGTTATATACATCCCGTTCTTCTGTGCTTTCGGACGGATTGATCTCTACATCAATATCGCCCAGTATCAGCTTTTCCAGCTCACCGCTCATGTGTACTCCTTTAGCGTCAAGGTCAGCTTTCCGCTTGTCAGTCCCCAGAACCGATGTACCGCGCCCCATTCATCCGCTACTTTTTCAAGCATAAACGGATTTTGAGAAACCGGCCTGTTGTTGATGATGAAGTAGTCTACTGCTCCGGCTTCGCACAAATCCATTAGGGCGTCAAAGACCTTTCGCGGATTTACTCCCAGCCTTGAACTAAGCGTAATGTTGAACTGATACTCTCGCAGGCCGGGACTTACATATTCGCTTTTATCTTTTCCGCCGATCACGCTGTGCGTCGCCCAGTTGCTCGACGTACTTCCACTGATGTTGTCCGGCGTAAGAACTCGCCAACTTGATACTGTAAACACCAGTCCAGCAAAGCTACCGATGCTGCCCCATGCCATAAAGAACACCCCCTCACTTTACCGGGACGCCGGTATTCCCCGAAACAGTATACGGGCCAGCTTTTGCCGACCCGTCATGTTCGTGCTTGTGATTCACAAGGCTTACGCCATTGATTTTGCAGTCGCCAGAGCCGCCCGAAATATTCACCGTTGCTCCTGTGATTTTCACCGTCGTTCCGGTAATTTCAATCGTTCCGCTCTGGCAAACCTTGACGGTCGAAGCCCCGACCTTGAAGGTCACGTCCCCACCAACAGTGAAGTCCAGATTTTTACCGATGGTCTCTTTTGCATTCCCGTCGATTTTTTCTTCATAGTCTCCGCTATCTCCATCGTATTGTTCAAAGGCTTTGCCCTTCTTATCGTTGTAGTCATACCGGTAACGTTGTTTCTTTCCACCGACCGGCTTGTTATCCTCATTCCAGAACGTTCCGATGCACGTTCCCATTTCCTGACTATCGGAATTGTGGAGAACGCAAACCATAGCACCGACAACCGGCATCCGGTACAGCGCATTTGAAACCACACAGATTTCATCGGTCACAGAACCGTCCCGATCTTCATATGCAACTTCAATTGTGCCATCCTCGTAATTCACTTTGGACACTGTGCCAATGCGAATGACGCTGCTCATCGTGTCACCCTCCCACTCTGCTTGCTGAGACCTTCGTCACAAAACCGCCGGATTTATTCATGGTGTGCCCTACACTGTCCATGTAATATTTTCCGTCGATTTTCCCATATCCTTCCACGTCAATACACTGCGTCGCGCAATATGTCAGGTTTCCCATAGTCGTAAAGGAAATGGTTGTAGCCGAATGGTTTTTGTTGTCGATAGCCGCCTGCAGCTGCCGTTTTGCGTCCGCTTCACTTGATGCATACTGGTTTAGCTTCAACATCCGGTCTGCCGTTCCGATTGTCACCTTGATATTCACTTTTTTCTTTTGGTTGGAATAAGTGAACTCGCCTCCGGTGTATGTTCCTGCCAGCGTTGTGTTCCAGCTCAACGAGCCGGGCACAATGTCAATCGGTTTTACCGTTGCTACCGAATCCTTTTTCTTGTACTTTTCACGGTCAAAAATCCAGATTTTGTTCCGGTATGTTTTGAGGATCAGCCCGTATGTGCTGCAAATTTTCTGCAAGAAAGAGCTGTCATTATCGTCCTGTTCTTTCAGAGCGACGCTTACATCCTCTGCATCCATCTTGCATTCCAAGCCGTACCGCCCAGCAATGGTTTCTGCAATGCGTTTGATGCTCGTGTTCTTCCAAACCTGCTCTCTGTTTTTTTCATGAAAGCTCGTCCCGTTTGGCCGGGCGACCGCTCCAATCGTCAAAACATCCGGGCAGGCCGAAAAGCTCAGATCATCAACTACCAGCGTTCCACAATCCAAAACGGTTCTATCCCCCTGCACGATCCAGTTTGTCGTGCAGAGGGTCGGGTGCAGCACAGCTTCCTTGTCTGGCATCCACGAATCGATCCACTTGTGATCCATCGCGTTTACCTTAATAGAAAGGCTGTCACTCGAATCCGAACCGCTATCGGTGTATGTGAAGTTTTCCACATCTTTGCGGATGTCGCCTGAAATGTCCTTTCCGTCATATTCAAGCGTCAGGAACGCTTGACGTGGCGTAATCATCCCTCACACCTCACCTTTTCCAAGGCGGCAGACTTTCGTCTGTTTTTGCCTTAACTTCCACTTCCGGCGTGGCAAGCACCACCCCGGAATCAAACTTGTACACCTCGATATACTCCCGGTTGGCAGTCATCAGCACATCGGCTTTCAACTCGTCACCGTAGACAGTTTTTGCAATACCATCCCAAGTGTCACCGCTCTTTGTCGTGTAAGACATCAGGCCACCTCCTTATGCATACCGGGTTCGATTGTTTTCTCGGTTGTATTTGTCCATAAAGGCTTTGAACTTTTCGTACTCGTCCTCCATAATCGAAGCAATCTGCTGGCGGTCTGCATCACCAGTGATTGTGATGTTCGGAGCAAATACAAACTGCGGAGAGCTTCCGCCGTTGCCGCCGGGTACAGGTGTATTCTGATATGCGCTCACCGGGATTTCGGACAGCGTGCGCCCGGTATCCCTCGGCGGCAGCACATAAAGCGGCGTTCCTGTGTCTGTAAGGACACCGTCCTGCCAGCTTGAAAGCACCGTGCCGCCGTTGTAGTTTTTGGCTGCTTCGGTCAGTGCAGTGGTTACAGGGCTGTCACTTCCGAGGTACTTGTTCAGCAGAAGCGGAGCAACATCAGCTGCAAGGCTGGTCGCCGCCAGTGCAAGCGAAGCGTCACCAGACATTGAGTTGTTGGCGACCGTCCATAGCATCGACAAAGCGTCGCCGGTGGTTCGGATGCCATTGGAACGCAGTGCGTACTTACCGTATGCTTTGGAGAAATCAATCAGGTTGTCCAGTTTTTCCTTGCTTCCGTCGGTGAAACCGCCGTTTGCAAAATACCGTACACCCGCCGCACGAGTTGCATCCTCGCCAGACACTCCCAGCATCCGGCCTGCACGCACCCAGTTTTCGACGTTGCTATCGTGAACACTAGGCTTGAAGCTGATAACCGCCTCTGTTCCAGCTTCGCCTGCAATGCTGACACCGTGAGTAAAACCGCCGTTCGCAAAGGCAGGCATTGCAACTTCTTTCAGGTTGAAGCCGAATTGTTTTCCACCGAGGGCGGGCACCCAATCAGGCACCGTAAAAGACAATTTGTTCAACGTGCCGATGATTGCATTCGCAACCGTAATCGTCACCGATACAATGCCCTTTATCAACCCGACGATGCCCTGAATAACCGGTTCAATCACCGGCAGTAGTCCGTGGATCACATCGACGACGAGCTTGATTGCGTTTATCAGGGTTGTGCCAACCAGACTGATAATCATGCTTATCAGCGGCGACACTGCGGGGAACAATTCGTTTACAGCGAAGCTCATAATATCAGCCAGCAGCGGCTTAATATGATTCACTCCGAGGTCTACGATCTGTCCAATCAGCCCTTTCACCGATTCGATAATCGGTATCACTGCCCCGAAGGTGGTTCCCAAGTCGTCGATACCGAAAATACTCTTTCCGCTCAAACTCTGCTGGATGTTTTGCAGGTTTTCCAAAGAGAATGCATTGCTCACCGAATCTCGGACGTTGCCTGCAATATCGTGGATTTTACTCGTAAATCCATCAAACATTGCCAGTCCCTTTTCGCCGAACACGTTCCCGACGATCTGGCGGATGTCCTCAAAGTGATCTCCCAGCAGACTGACCACTGCGATGATTCCACCGATTCCGGTAATCACCGGGCCGAAGGTGCCGAGCAATCCCATAAATGCACCGCCCAATTTACCGGCTATCGGGCCTACCGCCGTGTTGGCTAGGCTCAGTCCAGAACCAAGGAACTTGAACGTGTCCCCTGTTCCTTTCGCAATTCCCCCGCCAACGTTTAAGGCAAATTGTCCAGCTTTAGTAGATGCTGCGCGGCCTGCCAGATTTTTTACGCCGCCAATTGCCGTTCCTGCAATGTTTTTTGCTCCGCCCAGCAATCCTTGTCCAAAGCCCATAGCCTTTTGGCCCATGTTCCCTACAAAGCCGCCAAGTCGTGTACCGGCAACTTTTTGGCCGATCCACTTTCCAACGCCGACCGTGTTCTGAATAAAGTCTGTCCCCGCCAGATTTTTTGCAGACCTTGCAACTCTGGCTCCGTATTGCCCTATCGAACTGCCTTTCAACAATCCGATTATTCCGCCGGAAGCCTGTGCCTGCTGAATGCTGCCAAACAGCGCACTCGTTGCCTTTGCCATCCCAGCAGGTGTCTTTGCTCCAAACAGCTTTTTGCTGTTTTGCATTCCAAGGACGCTACCAAGGATGGTGTTCTGCACTCTCTGCCCGAAGCTAGGATTGCTGCCCGCCGGAACAGCGCTGTTTGCCAGCTGTGTTCCAAGTTTTGCAGCCTGCCACAGATTGCCAGCTTTTCCTGCGCCAGACACGCCCTTCTGTACAAGCCCCACAGGGCTTGCCGCCCCGCTTGCAAACTTCGTCGCGCTGGATACCACCTGCAGGATTTGCGGTGCAAACCGCATTCCTGCCCATGCCGTGCCGATACCCGCGATGGTCGTAGCTACCTTATCGCCATTATTCAGCAGATACTCAATTACCTGCCTTACACGTTCTGCAATATCCGGCAGAGCGGCGCGGAGGTCATTCAGCTTTTCGATGCCAAACCCGGCTACATCTTTCAGCACCGGAAGGAAATTATTTCCAACCTCAATGCGGACGGCCCGCCATGCGCTCCCAAGCATCGTCAATACAGATTCAGAGGTTTCGCATTTCAGCATAAACTCTTTATACATACTGCCGTTATACTTAGAAGCATCGCCTACGTCGTCCAGCGTTTTCACAAACAAGTCAAGATTGCCGGTTAGTTTTGCGCCACTCTCAATGGCCCACTGACCGAGCAGAGTTTTCAGATAACCCACTTGCTTGTCTTTCGGCTGAGTACCGATAGCGGTAAACAAACTTTTCAATGCTGCCGGGGCGTCTTTTTGCATATCCTTTGCAAACTGTTCCGCAGTAAATCCCAGCTGTTCAAAAGCCGCAGACTGTGCATCTGTAGCTTTTGAACCCATAGAAAGGTTCGTATACATCCGGCGGATGGATGTTGCCACTTTACCAGAATCAACGCCCATTGCCAGCAGTGCTGTAGAAAGCGCTGCCGTGCTCTGAACATCCATGCCAGCGATTTGACCCAGAGAGCCGGTGTCGTTTACGGTCTGGGCAATTTCAGCGGCGGTCGTTGCGTAGTGGGCACCCAGATAGTTAATCTGGTCTGCCAGCTCCATGACCTGATCGTGGTTCATGTTGAATGCAACTTCCCACTTTGCTGCCCAGTCGCCTGCCTGATCCGCAGAAATATCCATGGCCGTGCCCATTTCGGCAACGTCCTTTAGAAACCCGCCGCTTATTAGGTCATCCATGCTCTTTCCGGACTGACCAGCCGCAGCTGCCAGACGTGTCAGCTCTTTGGCGGTGTACGGAATTTGTGTGCTCAAGTCAAGAATGTCTTTCGACATTTCCGCATAAGCGTCCGTTTTGACCTTTCCGTTCGCGTCCGTCAGACCGCCAACGTACTTCGTCACATCAAGCATTTCGCTTTCAAATGCAACTGCTTCTTTTGTTGCATCTACCAGCCCCGCTGTAATGCCGCTGGCTATGCCCACCGTTACTTTTGCGATATTCGCTGCCAGTTTCGATGCGCCGTTCGCCATACTGCCGAGCTGAGTATTCGCAGACTTTACAGCCTGCGTCAGCGAGTTATCAACGTGACCGCCGATCAAAATAGAAAGCTCTAGGGTTTGATTTTTTGCCACTCCTCCGCCACCTCCTCGTTGATTTCCACCAGCTCACGCACGGGCAGATTCAGGTAGAAATCTGCACTCGTGTGTGTAGCCGTGGCGAGGGCTATCGCCGCCTTTCTGATGGTTTTGTATCCGCCCTTTAGGCGAAAAAATCCTTGTGGTTCACCCCTGCGCGAAGCTGTACAGCCTCCGCCAGCGGCAGGCCGAGGAAGAATGCCACATCCTTACCGGTGGCCATAGATGCGATCAGGCAGCAGTAATAGTAGTTCAGGGTCTTTTCCGCTGCGCGAATATCTTCTTCCTCCATGCGGTTTTCCGCCTGACGGACGTTCATGCCGGTAAGGTTCGCCACGCCTGACAGGTCAACTTCGGTGTATTTTTCGCCCTTGTAGGTGTAGGGCTTGCCGAACTTCATGATGTGGCTGTGCTCGTCCTCGTCGCCATCTTCCTCTGCGGCGTCGCTACGGAGCGACGCCTGAACAGTCTGGCGAACCTTCTTGCTTGCGCCGATGGGAAGCAGCTGGAAAAACTCGATGGGGAGCTTCGTTGCGGCAGCGGCCAGAGCGTCGGTGTATGCAGTCGCAGTTTCAGGGGTAATCATCACGGCCATTTCGCCCTCGTTGTACAGTTTCTTGATGATGAGCACCGCATCCTTGATGGTCAGATCATCCAGACCGGACAGGTCGATCTCGGTATACTCCTTATCATCAAACTTGTACGGGCGGGCCAACTCGATCAGCTTCGGGTTCTTCTTAACCTCAGCGGTCTTGTCCTGTTCTGCGACGGAAGAAACATTCTTTTCCATGGTGGTTTTCCTTTCTGTTCAGATATAAAAATTGACCGCCCCGGTCTTTTGGGGCGGTCGCTTCATTTCTTTGGCGTTAGATCAGCGCGGTAACGTCTGCCAGCATATCCTCGCCCTGAACGCGGTATACGCCGTTCAGCTTGTCGATGGCAATGATTTCCTCGCCGTCGTTCTCGATCATGATGTAGGTCAGTTCCAGCTTAACCTTGGCTTCCATGCCCTCGCCCGCCTTGATCTTGCCGGGAGTAAACTCCTTGACGCGGCCAACCTCAACGATGCGCAGGCCCTTATAGGCATAGCCGAGGCTCTTATCCACCGCCTGCTGTGCAACGCGGAAGGTAAGGTTCACCTGACGCTTCGGAGAAAGGACGTTGACAAAGCTCGAATATACGAGGTTGAAGGAAACTTCCTGCTCGATGGATTCAAACTGGCCGATGTTCGGTGCGGAAATCTTACCGAGGATACCAGCGCCGGAAACGTCGATAGTCTCCGAGGTGATCTGCGGCAGAGTGATTTCCGGTGCAGTGCCAATTGCTTTCACGCCGTCAATGTAAACGTTGAAGCTGTTGACGATTTCCGGGGTCAGATTCGTGTCCAGTGCCATTGTTTATTCCTCCTTTCTGGGTTAGCCCGCCAGCGCGGTAGAAATCGCGTTGGGATCAAACTCCACAATTTCCTCGATGTCCTCCGCCGGATTAAACGGAGACATATACTTGTGGAACTTCACCGTGCCATTCAGCAGATCGGTCGTGGGGTTTTCGGATTCGATGTACTGCAGCTCATAGCGGGCGCAAATGCCACGGCTGACAAAGCTGTTGCCGCGCACGTTCTCGCTGTCAACCAGAGCCTCGATCAGGCGCTTGTTCAGCGGGTCGCTGACCTTCTGGAAATAGGTCTGGATGAAGGTGTTATCATCCCAGCAGAAGAACCTGCGGACGCTGAACCAGCGATCCTTCGGGTCAGTGTTGCCGGGATAACAGGCAGTGTTGTTGCCCCACAGACGGAAGCCGTTCATGTTCAGCCACGTTGCAACGCCGAAGGAGTTGACCACATTGGCCTGCTCCTGATCCAGCAGAACTTCCGTTCCATCTTTCAGGCAGGCAGCAGAAATAGAGATAGGCTTGTTATCCGGGCTTACGTTGGGAATATCGCCGTTGTTCGCATCGGTCGCCACGGTCGCCGCAGCAGCCATTGCCGAACCCGCATAGATCACGTCGCCAACCTTTGCGTACAGCCACACAGCGTAGCAATTCGCACTGGTCACAGCCTGCTTTTCCTTCTGACGCTTCACGTCGTCATACTTGGTTGCACCGGCAGTAGAGCTGTCGATGTCCACGATGCACACGCAGTTGAAAACACCGTTGATGTGGCTTGTCTTTGCCTGCAGGCCAGCCGACACCAGTGCATTCTCCGACCAGCCCGGAGCAAGCAGAATGCCGGGGGTCATGTTCAGCTTCGGGAAAATCTGGCGAATGACTTCCATGCCGCTCTCAACACCATCTGCAGTAACCGCACCAACGATGTCTGCCGGGGTAACAGCAGTCGGGTCGATCTGGACACCGCTCACAGTCAGGCTCGTTGCGCTGTCGCCAGCACCGCCGGGGATCACCACGATGTTCACATAACCGTTATCGTCAAATGCTGCGGTGTAGTCCGTACCAGCCGCCAGCGGAGTTTCCTCTGCCTTAACGGTCAGCTTGTCCAGCAGGATGTCCTTTTCCTCCACCACTGCAACGCCGTCATTGACCTGCACAGTTTTTTCCGGCAGATTTTTCTTGTGCTTGTTGGGATCAAGCACGTTAATCAGGATCATCGGCGACACGCCGACGACCTTGAAACTTGCGCCCATGCTCTGGCAGACGGTGTACTTCTCATAATCATCGTCGTAACCCACTGCGGCAGTTGCGCCTGCCAGCGTATTTGCCAGCATGGGGGTATTCGTGCAGTGATACGGATCACTTGCGCGGTTGATCGGCGCAGTGCCGATAACGACCTGCAGGCCAGCAGTTGCCGTCACGGGTGCCACGATACTGGTTCCCTGCTCGGCAACATAAACGCCATGCTTGTATGCCATGTTCTCTCCCTCCTTAGTTCAGTGCCGCTTTCACTGCGGCAAAAAGAATACCCGCGCTGCTCTTGGGGTTCTCAAGAGCCACGCGAGTATCTTTGAATTTATCAAGAGGCACCAGCAGGCCCCTTGCCATCGGTACGGCATCAAGGAAACGGTTCACCGCATCCGGCACCGCCTTACTGTCATGGTACACCGTGTACTGCTTCACCGTGTTTTTTACCGTCGGGCCGCAGTAAACCATCGGCCCATCCTTCTTGACCGGAGTTTCGGTCGCAGCCGCCTTTTCGGTCTGAGTATTTTTTGCATTGCTCATATAAGTTCCTCGATTTCCGGGTTGTTTTCGCTGCTCATGCTCGGACAAGTAACATCCATCTGCACCGTAGCGAAGTAATACGGGCTTGTATCGTCCTGTTGAATTGCGCAGTCAATGGGAAGCAACACGTTGAAATAATCGCCAAAGATGTTGTAGACGCGGAAATGCTGTCCAATATCCTGCATGATGTTGTACAAATCCAGAACGGCGGGAGCTTTTTTATCCCGCACACCTTCCTCTTTGTTGCGAATAGGTGTCTGATATGTGCAAATAATCAGGCTCATGTCCACCATTTCAGGTTCTTCCATCTTATCAATGCTCCAACCTGCTGCCTTGACCAGAATAAACGGAGCCGCTGCAGCCACCGTATCCACATCCTCGTCATTGCCGAAGTCGGTCGGAAATTCAAAATCGAAAATGTTGAGCGGCTTATTTTTGCCTTGACCACTGAATGTCTTTCCTGCAAAGAGCTTGTCCAGTTCTTCATGCAGCTTTTTCACAGCGTCAACCGGTGTGTAATTACTCGCTCTCACTTTGTTTTCCTCCCGGCCTGCGTCAGAATTTTGGATACTTCATGCTGCAGCCGTTCCTGCAAGATAATCTCGCTGTCCGGCTCGACTTCCTCTCTCCATACGGTGCTATGCATCGCACTGGCAGACGGGCTGGACATGGTGTAGAGTTTTTCTACGACGCCATTCTTACTGCGCCATCTGGTCGATTTCGGATTTGCCGCCGGACGACCGATCAACCTCTGTACCATGCCGACGTGCCCACTGTCAAACTTCACAAGAAAGCCCTTGCTTGCCTGTCCCAGCGCCGTATGTCCGCCGGTCAATGCTTCCATCGGCGATTTTTTCAAAACACGCGATGTGTGGAACTCCGGCGACAGCACCCAGTCCCTTCCCATATGCGGAACAGACGGGTTCGACTGGAAGTCGCCCAGATCATTTCTCCGGCTGGAAATAAAAATCTCCGCCGTCGGGTTCTGCGTTGTCGCCCTGTTGCGAACTTTCAGCGCATTCAAGTGACGACGGCCAGCAGAATTGACAGCATACCGAAGCCGCACTTGCCGGATCATCATGTTTTTGGCTCTCGTCGCAGTCTGGTTGACAGCGTTTTTCATGGCCCGCGGGGCCTTATCCCGCATATCTCCCAGTGCACGTTCCACTTCACCGATGTTCGGCACCTGCACGTCATAGATTGCCTTTGCCATTACTGCCGCACCCTCTCCAACGTGACCAGATACAGTCCATGCTCATTTTGACAGCTTTTTATCGTGTAGCTGATTCGGTCGTACTCCATCGGCTTTCCAATCTTTGGAGCAGGGCCATAGTCAGCCGCCCGGATAAAGAACTGCTTTTGCGAGATGTACAAGCCTTGGTCAAAGTTTTGCTTGGCACCGGCTTCCCAGTGTGACTTGCGCTCTTTCAGTCCGGTTTCATACGGCACCACATCAAACGTTTCTCCGTCGATGGTATGCTGTTCTACAAACTCCTGAAAAAACACATCGTCAATATCAGCCATTGCCATTTCCAAAAAGTCGGTCATGGTAATACCTGCTTACTCTGCTGCAGTCTTGCGGCCTTTTCTGCCGGGCTTTTCCTCGGCTTCGGATGCTTCTTCCTGCGTTTCCACATCGTTGCAGTCGGCGTCAGCCTGCTCCACAATGGCCTTAGTTTCCGCATCCAGTTCCGCTTCAGCGGCAACGCCCAATTTCACAAGGCGTTCCGCCTCTGCATCATCAACGCAAACGACCTCGCCCGCCAGAATCAGCTTCGTGGGTGCACCAGCTTTCGCCCGGAAGCCATAGCCGCCGGAAATGATCTGAACGACCTTCATATTCCTGCTCCTTTCTCTTAGCCCACAACGTCAGCTGCATAGATGTAGGGGCAGTAGGTCTTGGGTGCGGCCAGAGGACGGCAGCCCAGACGGAGCTTGCGGGTATCCTTGTCCTGATCCACAACCAGCTTTGCAACACGCTTTGCGGCATAGGTCGTGTAGTCGGTCTTGCCGTAGTCCATCTGAGTAATGGAGCCGTACATCATATGGCCGCAGTCCGGCGCAGTCACCATAGCTGCCGTAGCCGGGAAGTATCTGGCGCTCTTGCCGGTCTCGTCCTCATAGGTTTCGTCCACGCTGAACACGTTCAGCATGAAACCGCCGAAGTTTAGCGTACCCATAAACACAACGCCGTCGTACTGGGTGAGCTGCTGGCGAATCTCGCCTACGATGATGCCGCTGTTCTTATCGAGCAGCTGGCGGGTTCTTTCGTCAGTCAGGATGTAGTCGGCCACATCAGTGCCGAGAATCAGGTCTTTTGCAGGCAGACCACGAGCAGACAGCATACGGCACATGGCCTTAACGTCGCCCCAGAAGTCACCACCGTTCTCGTTCCACTTCTTGGAAGCGGTATAGGTATGATCGCTGGTGCCGTCGTAGAACTTCACAACCAGAGAATCGCCCTTGGTTGCACCGTCGATGTACTCCTGCATAACGCAGCCGTTGCCGATCATGGTTTCCGCCGCCATCCATTCCTCGCGGCGGGCAATGCGGTTTTCCATGTCGTTCATGTCGTCTGCCAGCAGGCGGGCGGCACGCTGTGCTTCATCCATGCCCGGATACAGAGCCTCACCGAAGCCACGCTTAGTCAGCTCGTCGAGGGTCAGCAGACGAGACGGGGCGATATAGGCGGGCTTATAGGAATGCACCTCATAGCTCCGGCGACCAATGGGAATGTCGCCCGCTTTCTGATCCACGAATGCCGCCAGCTTACGGTCGCCGCTACGGTACTCGGTCAGAACTTCGTTCGCCTTGAAGATGTCACCTGCCCCGGTGGGGAAATAGCGATCCTTGAAAAAGCTGACCTTCGGGACAATTTCCTCGGAAATTGCCTGAAGGATAACATTATCAAAGAAGTTAATCAGAATTGCCATTGAAACGTCCTCCTGTTACATTTCGACCACAGGCAGCAGAACGATGTCCCGCATCCGCAGTGCGTCTTTGTCTGCCTCGGTCATGGTGTAGCTGTCCTTGACGGTCAGCTTGTCCGGGTTGAAACAGCCTGCCAGATAGACTGCAACGGTTTCATCCATGCTGGCCTTCATAGTCACATCCTCAATCAGGATGCAGTCAGCGGTCAGAGTATCGCCGCCGGACGCCTCGGTTCCCAGAATGTGCAGCTTTCCATCCTTTGCGCTCTTGGCAAACACCGTGCCACGCACAAAGGTGGTTTCTGCTTCCGGGCCAGCAATCACGCCGGGGCCGACGCGCTTTTTCGGGTTCACGCCTGCGATCAGGCCGTCGTACTCAACCTCGCCCAGCTTTTCACTCAGCATTTTTTCAGCCATCGTTTAGCCCTCCTTCTTCGGGTGGAACAGGTTCTTGACCATCGCACGCTTTTCGGCGTCGGTCTGGTTCTTGTTCTTCGTGCCAGTGCCAGAGACACCGTCCGGGGCAGCACCGCCAACGCTGTTTGCGCCGCTGGTATCTGCATCATCTTCGGTATCATCCAGCAGTTTGTGGCCCTTCTTCTTTGCATCCAGCGCCGCACGGTAAGCAAGCTGCTCCGCAGAACAAGCCTTGTCACCATACTTTGCCTCGGCCACCAGATCGGACGGGACTGCATCCGCGATCTCGTCAATGGCAGCCAAACGATCACGCTCCTGCTTCTGTGCCTCCGCATGGGCTTCGTCCACAATCTCTTTCACCAGATCAGGACAGCCGTTGCGCAGTTCATCTGCGTTCTTGAACTCCATGTCGTTACCTCCATCGTTCTTGTCCGGCTTTCCTGCCGGGTCAGTGTTATTTACAAAACCCTCAGTCGTGGCAGGGGCCACCACGGCGCGGTTTCGTACAAATTCAGGGGCATCATCAAATGTGCCCGGAACGGCAATGCTGTTGACAAACAGCGCACCATTCCTGTTTTCGATTTTTGCAGTCTGGTTGCTTTCCGTGATTTCGTCGATGAAGCCATTTTCTTTTGCTTCTGCCGCCGTCCACCACGATGTAGCGTCCATCCACGCCGCCACTTCTTCGACGGTGTGTCCTGTCTTTTTCGCATACTGGTTCAAGACATTGGTGCGCATCACGGTCAGTGCATCCATGAGCTGCTTCAATCCCTCCATGTCCACAAACCCGTTCGGGTTTACCTTGATGGGGTGGATCATGTAGGTTGCATCCTCTGCCGCCTTGACCACTTTGCAATGGCTGGCGACGATGGTCGCCGCGCTGGCACAGATACCTTCGATTTGCGCTGTCACCGTGCCAAGCCTGTTTTCCAACATTGCGCCAATGGCTTGTGCGGCCCAGACATCCCCGCCGCCGCTGCAAATACGGACAGTCAGGTCATCCATAGCCGGAATCGTCGCAAGGTCTGCGGCGAACGCCTGCGGGGTCACTTCATCACCCCACCAGCTCGTACGGCTAATATCACCGTAAAGCAGAAGTTCCGCCGTGCCGCCGGTCTCGGCTGCATTGCGGAACTCCCAAAACTTCTTGTTACTCGGACTTGCCGGGGTCGCCGCCGCTCCGTTGAGGAACAGCGGTTTGCTGTTGCACTTGTGCTCCCGCAATTTCGTCCACCTCCCGTTTCAGTGCGGCTTCGGCTTTCCGCTGCCGCATATTTGCCTCATAGCTTCCGCCCGTCATCTGAGCGGTTTCCTGTGCCGCCGTGGAGAATCCGCTGTTCACCCGCATCTGGGCTGCTTCGGCTTCATCCTTGGGGTTCAGGTTTGTTCTTGCCGGGCCATTCCAGTTGCAGTTCATGTAGGCCGCTGCAACCGCCGGGTTTGTCAGGAAGCCCGGCGCTTTGATCCGTCCCTTGCACACGGCTTCCCGGAACCATACCTCATAGACCGGCTGGCAGAAAGAATCCGCGAACCAGTCTCGGTGCATTCCCGTGGTTCTCCAAAATTCATTCAAAGCGCCGCGGGCTGCAGAATAGCTGGTGCTGAACTGCTTGTACAGCACCTCAGACGGAATTTCCAACGCCGCCGCCATCTGCTTTACAATGGCGTTCATGAACGCTTCAAACCCGGTCGTTGGGTGCTTCGGGTCTGCAAACTGCACTTCCTCGCCGGGGTTCAGGTCGATAAATGCGCCCGGTGCCAGCTCCACGCTTGTCTTATCAGGCGTATCTACCTGCACATCCGGGGGAAGCATTTCGCCAAACGGCACCTCGTCAGATTGATCCGACTTCTTGATAAACACTGTGAACATCGCGGAGATCACCGCGGCTGTCAGCTCTGCGTCCGTAAAACGCCCAAGCTGTTTCAGGCTTTCCAGCACCGGTGCCAGCAGTGGTACGCCGCGCAGCTGACCGGCACGTTCGCGCTGCATCAGACAGAGAACATTCTGCCGCCCGGTCTTTTTGCCGTAGGCTTCCACTCTTGTCCAGTGCGAGGCCGTCAATCCCGTCACGCTGGTAGACGCCAGCGGGTGCCGGTCGCAAACCCAGTACGCAATGACCATGCCGTCTGCATCGGTTTCAACACCTTGCACGATCTTTTCAACATGATGCTCGTTAATGTCCGTCGGCGAAAGGATGTCCATAAACGCAGGAGAACAAATGCGGTCGGCTTCGATGATCCGCACACGCAGGTCATACGGTACACCGGGCGTCTTTTTGTTCTGCAGGACTGCCCATGAATCACCATTCAGCAGAAATCCCGTAAATGCCAACTGCTGCAACATATAGAAATTGTCGATGCGGTCTGCATCACAGGTCGGCTTATTGGCCCACAGAGCAAATTCTCTTGCGATTTGTTCATTGATTTTCTGGGCTTCCTCGTCTGAAATACCCAAAAATGCGTTGTCGATCTGCGGTGTCGGTGTCAGACCGCCGCACACTACATTGGTGCGCATGGTTTTGATGGCACCGGTTGCCAGCGGGACGCCCATATAAGCGTCCCTGCTCCGCTCTCTCAGGACGCGAAGATTATCTTCGATGTCCTCTTTCGGGCTTCCACCGTGCCACATCCAGCCCCGCATAGATTTCTTGTGCAGACTTGCGCCATAGTTGGAATATCCCGAATTGATTGCCCGTATTGCCGTCTGTGCGGCAACACGTTTTACTGCCCGCTCCGGGGCAATCGCCGTGAGCAGGGTATCGAAGAATCCCATCTTCTACTCTCCTTACAGGTCACGCGGCACAAAATGCCCCATCCGGTTCCGTCCCTTTCTCTGCTGAGAAAGTTCCGTCACCTTGTTCGACCAATAATCAATCCGCTTTCCAATCTGCGTCAGGTCTGCGTAGGTCAATGACCTGTTGCCGATCTGGTAGCTTTGCCCGTGTGTCACCTTTTCCTCGGCGGCAATCCAAAGGTCAAGCTGTTTCTGTGCCGTTTCCAGCGTAATTCCTGCCATTTAGATACCTCCCGAAAGCTGACGACGGCCCCGTGATTTCTTGACCGGCTGGGCAGGCGTTCCGTCTGCATCCGGTTTTTTCAGCACAGGGCGAGAAATAGCAAGAGCCGCGGTTGCGTAATTGCGCAAATCCAGCGGCTCGTTTCGTTTATGCTCTTTATCTTTGATTTCCCAGTATTCTTTCAAATGACCCTTGACGAACCGCACCACTTTCTTCTCAGCTGTTAGGCCCTTGAAGTATTCTTCGGTGTAGCCTGCTTCCTCATTTGACGGGAAGTGGCAGTAGTTCGGGCCGGGCGTCTTGACTTCCAAACGCTGATAGATGGTCGTTTTGCCCGCATCAACGCCCAGAATGAACAGGTCTGCCCGAACACGATTGTTCTTGGACGGGTTGCGGATAAACGGCACTCCTGCGCCGCCCATGCCCTTAATGGCAAAGATGCGCCGGTTGAGCCGTTCCTTTGCAAACCGGTAAACTTCATCGGTGTGGTGTCCACCGGAATCAATGCAGGTCGCCAACAGCGGGTATGCCGTTCCGTCTGCCTTGTGCCATGTCCGAAGTAGAAAGTTGTCCAGATCGTCCCATACCTGATCCGAAAGCATATCGCCGAAGATTTTCTGGTAGCGAACGCCCCAGCTCTCTGTGCCCTCGCCCCAGCCGACCACTTCAACTTCAAAGCGATCATCCTGCACGTCAACACCAGCAGTGAGGTACAGAACATCATCCGGCACCTCTGCGGCGTAGATTTCGCGGCGGTTGAACAGCTCGATGTCCTCCAACTGAATGCCGCGTTCCTCCCACGTCTCGCCCAACTCTGTGTTCACCCAGACCTTCATTTGTTCCGGGTTGCCATGATCGAGGGCAATTTTCGCTTCGATGAACTTCGTCACGATCTCTTTCCAGCCAACAAAGGTTGAAGCCAGCGTGTTCAGGTGGAAGCCTCTGGATTCTGCACCGGGATTGGCGGCAACATACTTACCGTATTTCCCCTGCTCTTTCCAGCGGTATTCATTTGATACACAGCCGCATTCCCTGCAGACATATCCAATTCCCTTGTCGAGGTCGTCTTTGTCGAACTTGACATTCTCCCAAAGGAACGGCTGGTATGCCCCACATTCCGGGCAAGGCACGTTCCATTCTTCTTGTGTAGAAAGTAGGTAGGCGTCCTCAATGCGGCTGTCTCCCTTGATGGTGGGCGTGCTGACCATGACGGTCTTGTAATCCCAAAAGGTCGTCTGGCGTTTCTTTGCCAGATCAAGAGGGTCGCCCTCTGTTCCTGCGCTCTTGGGGTAGCGGTCGATCTCGTCCGCCAGCAGCACTTTGATGGGGCGGCTGGCAAGGCTCGACGGGCTGTTTGCGCCAACAATGGTGATGTGCCCGCCGGGGAAGTTCTTCTTCATGACGGTATTTCCAGCGTACCGGCTTTTGGTATCCACCAGACCGGTAAGCCGGGGCGAGTCCCGGATCATGGGAGCGATACGGTCTTTTGAGAGCGTCTGCCCCATGTCAAGGGTAGGCTGCATACACATCACCGGGCAGGGTGCATAGTCCATGTAGTAGCCCAGCGGGTTCAGAATGAAAGCATCCGTCTTTCCGATCTGTGCCGCCGACATGACGACGACAGAACGGACGTGAGGATCACCGATGGCATCCATGATAGCCCGCTGATACGGGGCTTTCTCGGTGTGCCACCGCCCCGGTTCTGCGCTGGATTCTGCGGACAACACCCGGTATCTGTCCGCCCACTGGCTGACTGTCAGGGGCGGCGGCGGGCGTAGTTTGCTTAGAACCTCGGCGAACAGTTCCACGGTCTGCGGTTCAAGTTTCACGATCCGTTTTTTCTTCACGTTTCGGTTCACCTCTTACGCAGGCTGGGAACATACACAGGATCAGCCTTTGGTGGATGCGTTTGCCCCACGGGCAGTGCTTGCAAGCGCCGCCGGGCTTATCCGGTTTCTTCTCCGTCTTGTTCATCTTCTTCATCATCCTTTGGCGGCTGCAACGCCACCTGATAATTAGAAAATTCCTCCATGATCTCATAGAGGGAACTTTGCAATAAGTCCATGATCTTGCCCTCATCACCGTCCAGCTTGGCAATGTTTGCAGCCAACTTGTTGGGCAGGGCAAGGAGCCTTGAGCGCAGGTTCATAACAACGGTGGTCATGCCAACCGTGATGTCAGATTTCCGGTACAGTTCCCCATTGCGAACTTTATTCTCGGTTTCGGCGGCGATCCGTTTTTCCTTGGTCAGCTTCGCCCGTTCCTCGTTGAGGTCAGCTTTGCCGCCCTCGTCGCCCCGCAGGTAGTTGATGTACCGTCGGACGCTGGAACGCAGGTCGTAAAGGCCGGGGGCCTTTTCTTCCAGCACGCCCTCGTCTCGGAGCTGCCGCACCCGGCGTTCGGACAGGTCGAGATACTGTGCAACGATCTTAGTCGTGTACAGTTTCATCCTCTGTCCCTCCCTCCGGGTCTACATCCACCTCACCGGTCGCCCGCACCTTTGCAATGTCAAGGCGTTCCAGTTCCAGAGCGTACCGTTTTTCAAATTCTTCCTGCTGACGGATTTGTGTGGTCAGGGAAATAATTCTGCCGGAGACCTTGTTCAGGGCCTCCCGCAGCTGGGTCACTCGAACAAAGGCACTGTCCTTGTTATCCATGACCATCTTCTGCACAGCTCCGTCCGCCTGCTTCCCGTCTTTGTCCTTTCCCGGTTTTCGCATATCGGTGATGGATGCAGTGAACAGCTTTTCCGGGTCGCAGCTTTCATACTCTGCGATCCGTTCCATGATGTGCCGCTGCTGAATCCGAAGCAGCTTCAACTCATAAATGTTGTTCTCGTTTGCACCGGTCGGCATTTGATCCAGCCAGTCCCGTTCCTCTTGGCTCAAACGTTCAAGGTGAACCGTGCTATATGCACCGTCCTTCTCTGCGTTGGTGTTTCCGTTCGGCGCACCGCCGCCGGGATTGCCCTTGGCATTCCTCTTGCCCCGGCTGTTTTTGTTTCCGGGCTGTCCCCCGCGCTTGCGCTCCACCGCATCGTCCCATTGGTCAATGCGTTTCCAGTTGCGGACGGTTCCGTATGTCACGCCCAGCTTTTCGGCAAGGTCTTTGAGATTTACTTTCTCGCCCGACCGCCGCCGCTTGATGTACTCAGCCTTGGCGGTGTCGCGCTTGTCGTTCCGCTTCGGCATCCGGCATCACTCCTGCACCCCGTTTCCAAAATACACGCAAAAGAAAAAGCCCCACGACGGAATGTCATGGAGCTTCGCACCTATCACTGTACCGATTATAGCAGGAAAAAGGCATCACGATACATCATTTTGAAAATTTTCTTCAAAAAATCCCCCTAAATTTTTTCAGACCCCCTTCTGGGGAAGGGCAAAAATCCGTTTATACCTAGAAAATTTTCGGGCTTTCGGACCCGTAAAGGATTGAAACGCCCCTCCCAGTACCTACGGGCGCGGGGGCGGGCGGGCCGTGGTCATCGGCCCGGCGCCGGGCGGTGTGCGCGGGGTCATTGCAAGAGGCGGCGCGGCGGGCCGGGCGGCGCCAGCGCGGCGGCGATCCGGCAGGCGGGCGGGGTCATCGGGCCAGCGATCCGCCCCAAAGCAGGCCGGGCGCGGCGTCATCGGGCAGGCGCGGCAAGGCGGCGGGCGGTGCTGGCTGCTTTATGGCTGGCAGTGTGCAGGCGGTGCAGTATGGCGCGGCGGTCTGCTGTATGCTGGCATAGGGCAGGCGGGCGGCGCTGGCATGGTATGCAGCAGGCCGGGCGGCGGGGTGCTGGCCGCTGCAGGTGGTGCGCGGCGGGCGCTGGCTGCTGCAGGCGGTGCAGTGTGAGCGGCCCGGCAAAGCGGGCAAAAAGAAAAAGGCCGGGGCGGCGGCGCGTTGTGCGTCGGTCGTCCCGGCCTTTTCTGCTGCTGTTGTCGCCCCGGTGCAGGGCTGTTTTTGCTGTTTGCCGAAGGGGTCAGATTCTTCACTTAACGGCATATCGCTGCAGTGGTAAGGGTTAACTAGGCTATATGCCGCCCCAGTAACCCCCTATAGTCCCCCTTCTTCCCCGCTTTTCACGGTTTCACGGAATCGCCGCCCGCGGAATCAGCCCCCGGCAAGTCGTCCAGCGTCAACGGCTGGCCCTCTTTTGCCATACGTTCCCGCACGGCCTGTAAAATATATCCCTGTATGCTTTGCCCGGACGCTTTTGCCGCGGCTTTTATTGCATTTGCTTCCGGTGTCAACGGTTTCAGGTTTATTTGCGTGCATTTTGCGTTGTATTTGTCGTTATTCAGTCTTTTTCTTGCTGATACAGCCATAATATTACCCCTGTTTATTTTTATATATAAAATATAGCATTTTCGCCCAACCCTGTACAGTGTCAATTTGCACAAAGCACGGTATAGGGTTTTGTGCAAAACGCAGAAAGCACGGTATAGGGCTTGACAATCAACCCTGTACCGTGCTAGAGTAGTGCCGCAGCGGGCGACACGGTACAGGGTTGCAAGCTGAATAAGCCGAAAGGAGAAAAGCCGCATGAATAAGCACTTTTTCGAGCTGCCGAAAGCCGTCAAGCGTGCCGTTTGGGCCGCGCTCATGGCTGAATGGGCAAGGAAAAAAGCCGCCAACCGCACCACCGGTTGACAGCTCGCAAGATGGGATTTGAACAGCTCATCTTGCAATGATTTTACCAGTTTCCGCCGGTAAAGTCAAGCGGACACTTTGCAAGGGCTGCACCGCTCAACAAAGCAACCCATGCCCACCACCCCGCCGGGGTGAATCAAAACCAGAAGGAGCCGACACCATGACAGCATTTGACAAGAAAGTAAACCAGATCGCCGCCCGCCACCGGTGGAACATCGAGAAGCAAGCCCGCGCCGCTGTCCCTTGCTACATCATCGCCGCCCCAACTTATGAGGATGCCGGAAAGATCGTTGCCGTTCTGAACCGCTGCAAGGGCTTGCACCATGAAACATTGACCCCGATTCACTATGAATCGTGGGCGGTCAAGGTGTATGACGCTGGACAGTTGGACGCATGGCGGGAACGAGAGCGGCAAAAATCCGCCCTTGTTGATGCTTTCTATATGGCATTGAAAGCCAACGGCGGCGACCAGAACGCCGCGAAAGCCGCCCAGCGTGAAAAGGCGGTGCAGTGGAACGCCGTCGAAGTGTTCAATGAAATTTACGCATGACCCCCGGATACCTTGACGGGCCGCACCACGAAAAGCGACCCGATCCCACGCCCCGACAATAGCCGGGGAAAAGCACGAAAAGCCACACCACGAAACGAAAAGGAGAAACAACCATGAAACGAATTTTGACCGCCGCCGCACTTGCCGCCGCGCTGCTGTCCAGCGCACCCCGCGCCGCTGCTGTCTGCCCCTACACCGTCGGCCCGCTGGGTCGGTACATCGCCCCGGCCATTGTGCAGGGCATGACCGCCACCGACGACGGGAACGCCGTTGAAGTCTGGTGCACCGACGCGCTGGACGGTGACGACTGGTTTTTTACCGTGGACAACGAAACCAAATTGAAGATTTACAGCCGTGTAAATCTGGTGATCGACGCCAACGGCACCCCGGACGACTTCACCGACGACCGCGTTATTGATGCCCTGTTTTGCAACGACTGCACCGAAGATTGACCCCCGCCGGACACCTTGACGGGCCGCACCGTAAAGCGACCCGATCCCACCACCCCGGAAACATCCGGGAGAAAGACGAACACGAACCACGAGCCGAAAGGAACGACCATGAAGAAACTGAACGTTTACAGCGTGTATCTGGACGACGGGAAAGACGTTTTCCGCGTCACCGTCCCCGCCGCCAGCAAGAAAGACGCCGCCGAATATGTGCGGGGCAACGGCGACGTTGTAGCCATCAAGCCCGCCGATTTGCAGGGCATCGACCTTGACGCACTGGCCGACACACTCAAGCGTGCCCAGTGGGGCCAGATGGAAATTGACATCATCACCCGCGCACTTGCCGCTTGCGGTCTGGATCGCTGAACGAAAGGAGAACGAACCATGTTGACCAAATTAACCCCCATCGAGACCGCCAGCGAAATCATTTACCAGCGGCACATCATCCAGAAGTTGCGCCGGGAAATGAAATACACCCGCCGCCCCGATCTTGTACAAAACGGGATCGACCATGCCCGGCTTGCTCTGAAATGTGCATACCGCGGCTATATGTACACGATTTGACCCCCGCCGGACACCTTGACGGGCCGCACCGTAAAGCGACCCGATCCCATCCACCCGGCCCCGCCGGGAAGAACCACAACAAAAATTGAAAGGAAGTATTTACCATGACGAACAATCAGATCATCCGCAACGAAGCCGCCCGGCTTGACCCTGCCACCCTGCACGCCATCGCCACCGCGCACCACACCCCGGACGAGATCGCCGCCATTGCCGCCGCTTGCAAAACCACCGACGAGAACGGCAACGAGCAGCCCGCCACCGTGGCCGATGTCGAAATCATGCTTGCAGCCGACGAGCTGCACACGTTCGACCACTGGAAGAAAGAGGGTAAGAGCGTCAAAAAGGGTGAAAAGCATCTTGTTTGCTGCTACCTCTGGAAGTACACCACGAAGCCCAGCAAAGAGCAGCGAGAAAAAGCAGCGGCAGAGGGCAAGGAAGCGTCTCCCGATCCGCATTACTACCCCACGAAATCGCACCTGTTCAGTTGCTTACAGGTTGAAAGTAGCAAGCCCGCCCCGGCTGGCCGGTTTGGATCGACCGCCGCAATCATCGAGTATAACAAGAAGCTGGCAGCCGAACGGAAAGCAGCGAAAGCCGCCGCCGAAAAGGCAAAGGCCGAAGCCGCCGCCCCGATCATCACCGAAGAACACCACGAGTTGCCGGAACTGGTGCACGCCGATCCGCTTCCCACGAAAAAGGCCACGAAGCGCACCGCCAAAAAGGCCCCGGCAAAGAAAGCCGAAACGAAACCCGCCGGGCCAGACATGGAAGAGTTGAAAAACGCTTTCGTCAAGAACTATTCCCGCCTGTACCAGACCGACGACGACCACGAAAGCGGCGAGTTTTACGACGCCGTGGACAAGTTCGACGAAATGAGCGCCAACAATGCCCAGTTTACCGCCACCGTCCAGAAGTTCAATAAATACATGGGCGACCTTATCAGCAGTGACCGCGAAGCCGCCGCGTTTGTGATGGCCCTTGACGATCTGGAAAAGGCAAAGACACCCGAAATGGTTCCCACCGTGCAGCAGCTTTGCTTTGCATAACACGAAACGGAGACCCCAGCAGGGCCGCACCGCTCAAAGCGGCCCCGCCCCACTTCCCACCGGCACCCCGCCGGGGGATCGTCACGAAACACGAAAAACGAAAACAGGAGGCTTGAATTTATGTCTTGCATGATGCTTTCCCCCGCCCACATCGCCACCGTTGCGCACGGTCTGGCGTACCTGCTCAATCAATCCGAAATGTGCCAGCTTTCCGCCGCCGACGAATTGCGCGACGCGCTGGGCGCTTGCAGATACCCGCACGATTTTCTGTATGACGACCGCCGAATCTACCCCGTTCTGTACCGGCACAACGAAGCCGCGTATGAAGGGCGCTATAAGGCAAAGCCGGACGAAACCGACGAAGTGCCAGCCATGCCGGACAATGTGCCGCACCTGCTGCACCGTCTGGACTACAACGAGCATTATTTTCTCGATGCTGATTTCTTCAAATTCCTGAAGCTGCTTGACTGCTACATTTACCAGTGCGAAGAACAGGCCACGGCAGACACGAATTTACAGAAAGCGCTTGTAAAGACTTCAAACCACTTGTACGCATTCGCCGCCCAGCAGAATGCAGCATACAACGCCGCGCCGTGGTGCATCTGATCCGCGCCGGATACCTTGACGGGCCGCACCGTAAAGCGACCCGATCCCAGCCGAAAGGCACAACACGAAACGCGAAAAGGAGCAAACGAATTATGACAACATACTATCCCATCAACGAAAATCTGGCCCGTGCTTCCCACAATATGCGCAGCATGAGCACCTATCCGGACGGCTATGCAACCAGAGAATACCGTGCCAGCGTGGACAAAGCCGCCGCTCTGGTCGAAGAAAAGAAGCAGAAAGTCAGCCCATACTATCACGAAAAGCTGGACGCGCTGCTTGACAGCTACGCCCGCCGCCTTGCACAGTGGACGGACGACCACAACCGGAACGGTGCAAGCTGCCCCTCTGTGCTGGTGTGCGGTGCTGGTAACTTCCCGGTGCGAAAGAAGCAGAAGCAGAACGCCCGCGAGGATACGCTTTGGCACGAATATGAAGAAATCGAAGCCATCTTGACGAAAATCAAGGCGGTTGGCACCGGCCCCGTTGATCTGGCCGACCCCCACGCCCGCAAACTGCTCACGGATCAGCTGAACAAAGAGCAAGACCTGCTCGAATACTGCAAGGGTGCCAATGCCTATTACCGGAAGCACAAAACCTTGCGCGGCTATTCCAACATGAGCGACGCGGCAGCCGATGCCCTCACCAGCCCGGACGCCTTTTCAATGAGCCTGTACCGCAAGCCCTACGGCGATTTTGAGTTGACCAGTATCCGCGGCAAGATCAAGCGGATTCAGACCCGCCTTGACGAACTCGACAAAGCGCAAGCCTCCGCTGCATCCGGCCCCGTTGAAGATCAGCACGACGGCTACACCTACCGTGAGAACAACGAAATCATGCGCGTGCAATTCATCTTTCCCGGAAAGCCGGACGACGAAACCCGCACCATGCTCAAAGAGAACGGTTTCCGGTGGGCACCCAGTCAGGGCGCTTGGCAGCGCCAGCTTGCCGCAAACGCCAAATATGCAGCGCACCGTGTCATTGAGTTTCTGGACGGCAACGAAAACGAATAATAAAAGCGGACACCCCAGCAGGGCCGCACCGATTCAAAGCGGCCCCGCCCCATCTTCCCGGCATAAATGTCGGGAACATCACGAAAACGAAAAGGAGCTATGAACCATGACAGCCAAACAGCAAAGCACCGAATCCGGCGGCGGTCTGCGCACCGTCACCCTCACCGCTGACCAGTGGAACACCCTGTATTTCTACCTTCTCACTTCCACGAAGTACCGCAACGGTGAAATTGAAGCGTGGGAAAGGCTGGCCCTTGAAACGAACGAGGACGGTTCCCCAAAGTTCATCCACGCCGCCGACAATGCGCGTTATCTCCGGGATCAGGAAAAGACGCTGCACGAAATCGCACAAAGCATCTGCTGACAACCCGACCCGCCGGGGAAAATAGGAGAATTGACTTCATTTTGTAGTCGGTTGAATGCCGATCCACTGCCCCGCAGGGGTAAATCACGAAAGGACGAAACGAATGTACTACTTCATTTACTGCAAAGGCCCCAACGAAAAGCGCTTCACGCTTTGCAATCCATGGAAAGGCACACGCGGCATGGGCAAAGTATATGCGCCGCGCTTCCTCAAGGATCAAGCCGACTATGCCGTTGCATGGATGGCCGAGCACAACCCCGGCTTTATCTTCCAGCGCCGCCCGGCACGCTGAACATCACCACCACGAAAAGGAGCAACGAACCATGACAACCAACGAACGCTTTCTCTCAGTCCTGCACAGGATCACTTCCTGCCGCCACTTAGCCACCGTCAACATAACGATCTGGAACAGACGCATTGAAGTCCGGCACACCGTTTTCGATGAAATGTACATCCTGCGCAGCTTTCCCCTGCCCAACACCCACAACGAATATTGCGCCTGCATGGCGGCTGCCTGCCGGTGTCTGTCCGACAAGCTGCTTTCGTGGGCAAGCGAGTACGACCACGGCAACGATGTTCTGAACAAGCAGTACGACACCGTTAACAAAGCCTTTCGCAAGCGCTTAGAGGAACAAGAATGACCCGTGCCCCGGTTCCATGCCGGGGCATCTTGTGATATACTTTCACTAACGAAATTGGACTTTTCAAGCGCGAAAAGTTCAATTCCAGCAACGAATTTGCAAAAAGGGGGGCATTTTTACGAACGAAGTCGAATTTTTTGCACCTTGGCGTCTGGTTGCCAGTTTTGCCGACGGCACACGCGCCACGTTCGACGGACTGACCGAGGAACAGGCCCACACCGCAATGGAAGCCGCCCAGACCGAGCACGGCGACATTGGCTATTGGAACCGTGTCACGGATGTAAACTATGAGGACGGCCAGTATTGCGGCACCCTGCAGGAACCGCCCACGGTTCATGTTGTGGATTTTTCCGGGTATGACGGGCCGCTGGACGAAAACGGCTTTCCTGTTGGCCTGCCGAACGAAATCGCCGAGTACATGAAGCAGCACGGCGAACCGCCCACCGTTCCGAAAATCATCATCAAGAAAAACGAACCATAAACGCACGAAATCCCTCGACGGAATTACCCGCCGGGGGATTTCTGTTTTTGACGATTCGCAAGTTTGTTTTTCTGAGCTGTTCGGAGGTTTCGCGGAAGCCCTTCATTCTGCACGCGCATAAATTCGCTTCATTCTCTACCCTATAGTGTCTTTCCGGCACGAATTAAGATCGCTGAAGTTCGATTCTAAGGGCCTGTTTTTGCAGGTTTTCTATCAAAAATCAGGCATAAGCCATTTTACAGCCCCTTTTAATCGCGCGCGTCATACGCACGTGAGAGCAGTTCTTCGACCATCGGGACTTCATCCAGCATGGAACCCAGAACGACCAGCGCGAACTTTTCCCACCGCTGGGCTGTGATCTCTGTTTTTCTCAGTTCGCGGGCTATGGTTTTCCAGCCTTTTTGTAACGACGGATCACTGTAGACATACCGCCCGCACAGGATCGTTTTGTAACGACTGTTCAGCCGGTCTAATTGTCCCCGGATCGTGGTCTGATCTGCACGGAGAACATCCTTCCGAACACGAAGTTCATTTTCCCGGCGCTGGCACTCCACATCATCAGCCAGCTTCACAGCCAGCGACGCGGTACTATCTCCCGGCGTGCTGCCGTGCGGCATACCGTCCATAGCAATGCCCTTGATGGGATTGTAGCGGTCTCGCAGTTCTGCCAGCTCAATGTTGACATCATCAAGCTGTGCTTCAATCCCGCCAAAGTAGCGCAAAATCATTTTCGTTTCTTCTGCCTGCATTTTGCCCTCCTACGCTCCGTACCGTCAAAATTCTGTCGAGAAGATAGGCCCTGCACCGGGCACACGCGCAACCTCCGTACTGCCGCCGGTCATCTGGGCGACACACCGGCCCAGTTTGGTATACGCCACATACTCCCCGTCTTTTGTCCATTCGAGGAACTGTTCATAGTTTTTTCTGGCTTCTTCCACGGTGCTGTTGATCTGGGCACGATCATAGCCCATAGAATCCAGCGCTTCGATGAAGAACCGGATCACGAGATCACCAGCGGCACGCCGTTCGGCCAGCGCGTCTTTTTCACGCTGTTTGCGCGGGTATTGTCCCGCCGGGAGGACAAACGGCTTATCCAGCATCGGTGCTGTGCGCTCTCTCAGCTTCTCGCGGGCTTTCGGCTGCCCATATGCGCTCATTTCAACCGTGTATACCTCTGCCCGGTGGTTCATTTCCGTGCAAAGCCGCTCCTGCTTGTCCCGGTTGAAATCTAGCGTGTCATTGGCGGCGATCATGGTGCAGTAGCTCACCACCTCGCCAACGGCCTGCCGGTTCAGCGTCAGGTTCTTTCTGGTGTTTACCTTTTCGGCGCACCGGGCAAAGGCATTCTGTGCCATATGCATAGACACTGCCCTTGGGATTCCTCTGCTCATGATGTTTCATCCTTTCCTTTCGGTCTGTTGGGCGCACTTCTTCCATGCTTTGATTTCTGCTGCAGTATCAGGGGTAATGTGTTCCACAAAGCGCCAGCCCTGCGGCTCCGCCACAAGGTCGATGAACATACGGCGGCGGTGGATGTAATCGCGCTGCTGCCGCCGGGTGAATTTGCTTTTCACCTCTACAACCTCAACTGTGCCATCTGCATAAGTCAGCACAAAATCTGGGGTATAGTGCATCGCCGGTAGTTTCACATTGCCGTATTCTTTTTCGGGCAGCATGGTAAACCTGCGGTGCGATTCCACCTTCACGATCTCCCCGCGCTGGACTTTTGGCAGAATCATTCCCATGTAGTAGTCGTACTCGCCCCTGCTGTCAAACTCCCGTCCTGTTTTCTTGGCGGCTGCAGCCACGGCTTCCAGCGTCGGTGCTTTTGCTCTGCATCTGGCCGCAATCTGTGCTTCCGCCTGTGCCCGATACTTTGGTGGCAGGTCAGAAAGTTCCATCCTCATACTCAAGGCCGGTTCCTCCTGTTCTGCTGCATCCCAGTCTCTTTGCGATATAGGCGCACGATCAGGTGCCGGGTGTTGTTGCCGGTGATTATGGGTTCGCAGTAGTGCAGGGTGTATCCTGGGTACATCTTCTCCCAGAATGCACGATCTTCCAGACGGTTCTCGCAAACATCTTTCAACTTTGTGCGGCTCATTTTCCCATCGTTCGGGCGGGGCATTTTCGGCGGTTTCAGCCCGCGGCTCTGCCGCCAATGGCGCTTGCACCTCACATTCTTCATGATGTACTTTGCAAGGCTCGTGATGTAGCCATGATCGAAGTGTAGAGGTTCGCAACGGGCCATGCCGCGCCCGCTCCACGCTTCCTCTACAATTTCACGGGTCAGACCGTAAACGCGCTGCATAATGACATGGTGATGGTGCTTTCCCACCCACACCCCGTCAACATACGTCGAGTATTCATGCACGACGATCCACTTCGGGTGCCGAATGCCTTTTTTATCGCACATCCGGTATAGCTTTTTCATGGCGGCGGAAAAATCCTTATCCACACGCTTTGTGTCCGCCGGGTCGGGCCGGTGTTCATCGTCATAGGTGTATGTAACAGAATAATCGCTCTTGTGGAAGTTGCGCTGAACCAACAGCTCTAAATACCGTCCACTTTTTCGCAAATTGTACGCTTCCTTCGCAATGGAGCTTGCCAGCTCTTTTTTCTTGCGGGTGCTGGCCTTGTGCTGCCGTTCCGTGATCTCGAAAAAATCCACCTGCATGGTGTCAGCCGTGGCATAGTCTTTGCCGCAGATAAATTTTTGCTCTCGTACTCTGAATCCCGCGGTCATACTCTCCACGTCCTCCTTTCCGTACACGTCATGGAATTTTCTGAATCTTGAACCACAAACACGAGAAGGGAACGATGCAGAGGAACAACACCGGGCCGCGTTCCCTACGATCCTGCTTCCGGCAAGCCATCAGAACGCTGCCCTCGTTTTCCCTCTGCACTCCCTTTCCCCGCCGGGGGAAAGCTCCTGTTTTTCTCTGATTTCTCAGAATGTCCCTTAGTTTAGCTCCGATATACAAGCCCCTTGCCGCCTCGTCAGGGCGGCAATTTAACGACGGACGCTCTTTATATATAAGGTAAAGGGCTTGTCTTGCTTATTTCAGCAGGGCGAATTTGAACCAATCCGGCAGGTCGGATGCTGCAATAAAATACTTTACCACCAGCACCACGGCAAGAATAATCACCGGTGCCAGCAGGTACAGCCAGCCGATAGCGTAAGCGCCGAACTCACTTTTCTTCTTTTTCATCACTATCTTCCCTTCCTTCCCACACAGGGCAGCTATCTTCCGGGTCTGTGAAATCCGCCCGATGCTCAGAATTTCCATTGAAGCACACCCATGAAAAGTTATCATGCCATGCGCAGGTGAAACACTCTTTTTCCATCACTCACGTTCCTCCCAGTTCCAGCAGGAAGCTTCCCGGCCTGTCACGGGCTGAGAATGATGTTTGTTGAAACACGTCCCGTCCCGCAAATGCCACCTGCAAAATTCACAGCTTTTGTGTAAAGTGACTTTTGCGCCGCACTCTGGGCAGTGCTTAAACGTGTACTCGCAAAGTTCTTTCTCCCCGTCGTCCGGGTCGATTTTGATTTGCTTCCAGTCCTCAACGTGAATGCCGCACTTGTGGCAAATAAATTCGTCGCAGTCTACGTAGTCCCGGTTCTCGTTGTATGTCAGCGGTTGCAGGCTCTCCGGGGCAATGGTCGGTTCGGCATTCAAACTGCCCTCGATCATCTGCACTACACTGGTTTTGATTTTCCCGTGTGTCAGCTCCCCTTTCAGTGCATACTCTATGTTCTTGAGTACCTGCATGAAATGGTTTGCATCAACCAGACGTTTTTCTTCCATTTTCTTTTCCCGCTTTCTTTCTGGGCGTTCGCTTCTTCTTGGGCAAATCCGGTATTGTTACCACAACATCCCTTTGTTTCTCCATTTCCGCCGGGATTGCCTCAACCAGACTTTTGAATTTTTGCAAGGTTTGAACCTCCGTCGCCGCGAAAATGAACTGCGCCAGTTCTTCCGGTGTTCCCTGCTGGACGGAATGACCGTCCGGGTATGTTGTGATCGTCATTTTTCTTCTCCTTTCAGTTTCAGTTCCACTTTCGGCATGGGCTGATCCGAACGGTTCATCGGTTCATAGAAATCGACCCACTGTCCACCCTCCGGGAAGTCGTGCCACGCAAGCGCGTACCGGATCGTCAGCCAAACGGTTTCTGCTCTGTATGCTTCTTTCATGGTCGTGTCGATAGATGCAGGCGGAACATTCTGTCTCCAAAGTGCGTCCATGCCCTGCCGCATCTGGTTACGAAGCCGCATACACTTGAGAAAATCCGCTTCGTGGTCTTTATGAAACTGCTTTCGTTCTTCGGTCGTGTGGCACCGCTTTTCCATCTTGTCCACATAATCCCAGCAGCAAACCTCATTGGTGAAGTCCTCAAACTGGCCCATGCGGAACCGGAGGTATTCTTCGCACGCCTGCTTCACGGCCTGTGCCGTTTCTCGGCTCATGGTGATGGTCACATTCTCGACCTCTGCCGGGGCCTTATTTTTTGTTACCATTCTGTCACCTCAACAAATCCTGACAGCCGGGGCACCGTAGCCATCCCGTACCAGAACCCCCTCTTTTTCCGTAAAAAACATTGTCGTCTTGAACGGAAAGTTTGCTCTGTCGATGCCAGCTTCGGCGGCAGCATCGGCCAGCATTTTGCACGGGCCGTAATCACTCCCGATGGAAAAGCCGAAAGCTTGAATGCTTTTCGCGTATTCCTCAATGCTTTTTGCCAATGCCGCCTTGAATGTGTTCAGCTGATCCAGCGTAACGCTCTGTCGCATCGTATCCGCAAGGAAGCACACTGCAACAGAGGTAAAGCTATCGTCTCCGTTGCTATGCGGCTGGTGATCCATCAGCTTTCCAGCCCACCAGCTGACAGCCTTTTCAATATCATCCTTTGCCAAAATCATACCGTTTCCCCGCCTTTCTTTTTCAGAGGTTCAGGCCCCGTTCCATAGTCCGGCACCCAGCCGCCCGGCCAGTCGTGCCGCTGGCTGCGTTCGTATTTCTTGACCATTGCGGCCAGCTGAATAGCTTCCACCGCTGCGTGGATTGCCACATCATAAATGAGATTCAGGTGCTCCCGCTTCATGGGTTCGTTTCTCTTGACATCTCGCCACAGCCGGATTGTCAAGCCAAAGTGGAGCTTCCGCACCTCGTCTATCAGTTCGTCCAGTTCTTCCCGGATCACCGCATACCCTTCATGCGGACTTGCGAACATCCGAAAGCGGCGGTTTGCTGCCGCCAGCTCCTTCTTTGCCAGAGCACGGACATCTTTTGTGATAACGTCCATGGTTATTCCTCCGCCCGGCTCTTGATTTCAGCCAGCAGATCATCCAATGGAACATCGGCGAGGCAAAACCCGGCTTCTCCTTCATCCTCGGTAGAGACCCAGAGTGTAGAGGGAAAGTACAAAGCGGGGCGAACACCATAGGAGTGGTCGTACCAGCTGTAGCCGCTGGAGCCATCGGCGCCGACGCGCCAGACGCTGCTGTACCTGCGGGTGAGCGGAGAGCAATTCGGCGTACCGTAAGGCGTCGCCAACCACCACGGCGTATCTACCTTCGGGATCAGCCGCCAATACTTTCCATACTGACGCAGGGTCAACAGGCCGATTCTGTATTCAACGGTTCCGTATTCGGTCTGTCCGGTTGTGTCCTGCAGGTCGATCTTGAACGGAATAAAAGTATCCAGCGGCGTACCCTTCTCGGTAAACTCTGCCAGACAGTTACCCAGATACTTCATAACATCGCTCCGGCGCAGATCGTTGGGACACTCCGGGTCGTCGCCGTCACGGAACGGCATTTTCGTCCAAATGTCCTTTGCCAGCACCAGACAACCGTGTTCGTCTGCATCCAGCTTCACAAACTCTTTGCCCAGCGCCTTGAAGATGCCGCCATTTTTCACATTGCCCAAAGTTGTGCTTTTCAAAATCTTGCTCATGGTCGTTTCTCCTTCTTATTACTCCTGCTGCTCGGAATCCTTTTCGGCGTTCAAATCATCGAATGTCTGTTCCGGTTCTTCCTGTTCACCGATGTGAGTTTCTGCCAGCATTGCAACCAGTTCTTGCAGCTTTGCTTCTGCGTAGTCCGGCACCGTATATGCCATAACGGCGGCTCGTACCCTCATGCCGTTCTTCACGACATAATAAACCGTTCCGTCGGTTTGTTTTCTCTGGTAATAGCGGATAAAACCGTTATTCTTAATTTCATCCTCCAGCGGCGCAAGGTGCGACTGACAGATAATGCCGACCATGTGGCGATCCTCGGTCACAAGCGGGATAAGGATTTCTCCACTGCAGTAAATACCGATGCCCAGTTTCTTCACTTCGACTTCATCCTTAATTGTGTCGTCAAGATTGAAACCCTGAAAATCAATTTTGTATGCACAGTCGAAGTCGTTGTAAACCACCTTTTCGATCATGGTATCCTCGCTGATTCCCAGCATAGCGCCCATCTGGTTGCGGTTCAGCGGACGCGGGAAACCGGTAGCGCAGTAAATCGCCGACGCAGTTCCAATGTAGAAATCATCACTCTCGTCGTTATGGAAAACATTGCAGACAAGCTGCCGCTTGACCATCTTTGTCAGCCCTGAAAGTTTCATCTTTTGACCACCTCCACGTCCGGTTTTTCCGTTTCACTAAACCTCGGATAAAAGGTCATTGCGCACATCCGTGCCTCACGGAGTGCTGCATCTGAGCTTTTTGCGTCCAGCTTGTACGGTAGCTGCATCTTGTTTTTCGTGTAGCTGTCAATGCCGAACAGCATGATACTGAACTTTGCCATTTTCTGCTCCTTTCTGCTCATTTTCTTTCGGTGGGCACTTCCGGGCTTGAACCTGGCGGGGCCTATTCCCTATGCTCATATAAAAAGGAGCCGCCGCTCTGGGCGGCTCCAAAAGATCAGTTGATGCCGTTGATAATGGGGATGCTGTTACCATCGCCAACATAGGCAGGCAGTTCACCGTTCCAGCGGGATTCCACGTCGGTGATCTTGTAGTATTCCAGCAGGTTGCTGTTCAGACTGTCGTTCAAGGCGCGGTTTGCTTCCGCCTTTTTCTCTGCAACGTACAACTCTGCGTCCGCTGCAACCTTAGACTTTTCCGCTTCCGCATTGGCTGCGATCAGGTCAGCGTCCGCCGTGGCCTGTGCTTCGACACGGCGCTTGTCGGCGTCAGTCTCGGCTTTTTCCTTTTCCTGCTGGGCCTTGACCTTTGCTTCCACCGCATCGGTAAAGGTATCAGTGAAGTCAAAATTGGTCACGCTGATATACTGCAGGTCGATGTTGTACTGTGCCAGCACTTCCCGCAGTTTCGTGTCCATCTGGGAAGCGACTGCATCCCGGTTGGAAATCAGGCTGCTTGCATCGTAATGGGCAACCACGGCTTTCACCGTTTCAAGGACACGGGGAGTAATCAGGGTGTCCTCATACTTTTTGCCGACCTCTTTGTAGATGGTCATTGCATTTGCCTGATTGATCCGGTAGCCAACCGCCACACTGGTGGAGACTTCCTGAATGTCAGAACTGAACGCTGACAAATCCATGCTCATTTCCTGAACACGGTTATCCATCTTCACGATGGACTGCCACGGGGCCTTGAGCACCACACCTGCGTCCTTCGTGCCATCCTCGACTTTGCCAAAGGTCGTGACGATGCCGGTATAGCCGGTAGGGACATAGGACACACAGGAAATGCCGATAAAAATGACAGCCACCACCGCCGGGATGATTGCAGTTCTTTTTGCATCATCCGAGAAAATCAGGATAGCCAGCGCGATCAGTACAAACAGTGCGCCGATAATAAAAAGAATCATGTTTCCTCAACTTTCGCTCATGCGTTTATGTACGGGCGAAAGCTGGATTAAATCGGATCGTGGTAAATAGGGACGCCACTTTGATAATCGCATTACAGGAAGCTCACCTGCCCCTCTGGATTCTTATTTTTCGTTTCGCGCGGCTTGTAGTCCTTTTCTTCGTTCAGGACATCAACCGGATTAAATTCAAACTGCTTGCAGCGGTTCGGGCTGACAATTTTCTTTTTATCCCGGATTTCTTTTCTTGCTTCACAGTAAATTAGATCGTCGTCCTGCAGGGACGCCAGTGAACAATATCTGCAATACTGGGTCATTTCACAGCTCCAATGCGTCGATAATCTCCGCTACCATATCATTTAGAAAAGCAGCAAGCCTACGCAGAAGTGACCTTTTGGGCTGGTTGTCGTTCGGCTTGCGGCTGTCGTTCTCAATTTCAATTCCGACAACATAGTTATTGTCTCCGACAACCGTTTGCTGGATTTGAATTGCATTATTTCCTGCCTTTTGAGACTGCTTCACATCCATACTTCGTCCCTCTCGTATTGATCTTTCAGGGCAAAGTAAGTATCGAAAATGAGCTTGTGCCCCGTCCCGGACGTTTCATGCTCGACCACTTCCCTGACGGGTAAAGTCACCCTTTCGCCAAATCGTCCCTTGAAAATTCTCATTTCAAGCGATCCATCCCGGATGTTTCGCATATATTCAAACCCATACCCATCCTTCTGGGCCTCTGCTGCAACTTCTTCCAGCGCTCTTTTTATCTTCACCGCTCACCCTCCAAGCGTCGGATCAGGGCATTCCCATTTGTAGTCCTTAAATTTGATTCTCCGGTTCGTGACAAGTCTGCCCTCCACGATCTCAATTTCCCTGTTGAACTCCAAACCCATTTCATATCCATACACGCGGAAATCCACATTGTACTTTTTGGACATTTCAATGTAGGGCGTTTCATCAACGTTCCATGCTGCTTTCATGCTTACAACAAGGATCGGCTTTTCATCTTCTCTGTAAGAATCCCCGTAGACCCCCTTTTCAACAAAGTTTCTTTTCGTTCCTTCGATATAAGCGTCCTCGATCGTATCCAAACGCATCTCGCGGGCTTTCGGATCATGTTCAAATACGACAGCGTCATCTACAAGTTCATCTTCGTATGAGCCATCTCTAAACCACTTTGTGAAGTAGCAGTGCAGGCATTCTTCCACCCACCGCTTAATATCTTCCGGCTTTCCGCGGATTTTAAGTTTTCCTTTTACCCAGTTCGCCATAGTTTATTCCTCCTTCAAAACCCATACTCTATGATTTCCACAGCCGTTCCACTTCTCGGCATTCTCGTGAGTGTCCACAGCTACATCAAGGTGTTTTCCCTGAATGGCGGCTCCTTTGTCCTGCACAATGCGGATTCCTACGCCCTCAATGTACAGAACCGTTCCATACGGAAAGATGGACGTGTCCGCTGCCACAGTGACGCCTGCCTGTATAGGCTGGCCGCTGGCCGTAATTCCGTGTCCTTCTCCGCAGATATGTTCGTACTGTTCTGTGCAATATGCCGTGCAGAAAAATGTACCTGCCTCTGTCAGCTCGATTTTCCTGTCCGCTGTTTCATCAAGGCGAATTTGCAGAGAATCAATAACTTCTTCGTCCTCTACAGCCCGGTCAAGCCAGTTCTGGGCACGGCTTGCGTAAATATCCCGCTGGGTCTCAAGGTCTGCAATACGGCCTTTTAGTACGCCGACCTTTGCGCTGTTGACGATCTCAGCCGCGAAGAACAGCACCAGAATTGCTTTCATTTTCCGTGTCATTTCCAAACCACCTTTTTGTTACTGCAATTGGAAATTCTTCAATTTCAGACGCCCACACTGCTGTACCTGCTCCATATGCCGTCTCCCACACAAGCGGGAAACCGCCAATTCCATCAAACAGGCTTCCCAGTGTTGGCTTATCTTTCAGGTATGGCCGCATCTTCTGGACAATCCAGAACCACTGCGGAAGGGCAATGCTGTTTCCCAGTGCCTTATAGCGCGGCGTATCTGCCGGTTTATGCTTTTTCCCTTTGGTGTCCGTCCATTCCCCGATGTCTGTCCATCCGTCCGGGTATCCCTGCAGGCGCTCACATTCCGTCGGGGTCAATCTTCGGACGATCCAGCGCACGACACGTTCCGCCACAAGGCATTCCCCACCGTTTCCGATATTTCCCGTTTTCGCTTTCAGTGTTGCACTGCTGTCGCTTTCCTTGTATGTAGAGAAAGTCTGCTCGCTATAGGTTTTTCTTTCAGCAACCTGCGGCCCCGCTGTCGTCCCGGTATTCTTGCAACTCAAGGCTGCCGCCTTGCTTCCGGTAACAGCTCCGTTGTACAGATCGACCGCAATAGCCGTATAGTCTGTGACGCGGCTCTCATGATCCCCGGTAATGGTCGGAACTGTCTTACCGTTGCCATTTCCACGACCGTCAAAGACGATTGGCTGGAAAAGGGTCTGGTCTTGAAGCGTCGAGAGCGTTCCCGTCTTTTCTGTCTGCACCAGTGCGCCTTTCCCGCCTCCTGCACATCCCGAACGGATTTTCAGGGTGTAGGCTGCCTCCCCTGCCACCACTCGATCATGTCCAGCAGGGCAGTTTTGAGTAAATCCGGTAACGCTTTGCCACGTCGGGATGCTCTTGTCAGGATTCCCTGACAGGCCCGTGCGCTCAAAAAGTATCTCTGCGGCACATTGACCTCTAAAATCTGCGACAACTGCGATACGCTTTCTACGCTGGGGCACTCCCCAACGTTCAGCGTTGAGCAACCGCCATGCCAGAGACCAGCCGTTTCCGATGATTGCTCCGGCCTTGCACCATCGCCCCCCCCCCGCAGGTCGAGGAATTGAAACGTCTGGTTGTGCCGCGTGGGCAAGTTTTTCCAGCACGGTTCTGAAATCTTCTCCGCCGTTTGAGCTGAAAGCTCCGGGAACATTTTCCCAGATAGCGAAAGCTGGATACATTCCATTTGTGGCAACCCTCATTTCTACAATAACTCTTATGGCTTCTGTGAACAGACCGGAATTTTTCCCCTCAAGGCCAGCTCTCAAGCCTGCCATGGACAAATCCTGACAAGGCGAACCAAACGTGATGCAGTCCACGGGTTCAATCTGGTCTCCATGGATTTTAGTAATGTCGCCCAAATGAATCATTCTTCTGCCTCTTTAGATTTAATTGCCATCCACCACAGTGCGGCATGAAGCGCGAAGCCCGGACAAGCCTGAACCGTTACCTGACTTGCCACAACCTTAATCGCTTCTTCGATTTCTTCTTGTTTCGGCATTGTCGCGTGAAGGAATCTCGCCTGTGCAATTTTCTCCAAAATCCTTATTGCATCGACGTAAAGCACTCTTTTTACCTCCTATTGATTTTTTCATAGTTCTTGCACGGGTGGCCGGAATCGAACCGGCTTGCCTACCGATGGGGGATCAGGACGGCGGACAACTTCCTTGCTGCACCCGCATATCAGAACCCACCGCGCAAGAGAGCAGCGCGGCGGGCCGGTCTTGGTCAAGCAGACCTTCCACCTTTGGCTTGGGTGGATCGGACAAGGCATTTCTTCGCTCATGCGGCGTGCACGCCCAAATCGGTTTCCGCACCGTCATGCGGGCGTAGCTTGGCAGAAAGGCAGCGTGGTCTTGCACCAGCTTACACGGGAGAAACGCCGCCATACGGCACCCTCTGCCCCTGTCGGTGCGTCAAATTATGGACAAACGCACCGGCTTCCATGAATACCTGCTGCAAAGCGGCGCGGACGGGGTGTGGCCCCGCTGGCGGTTTCCCCCTGCGTCGTTTCAAGGTTCAGCCCCGCGCCATATAAAAGCCGCCGCGCTGACGCGGTGCGTGGCGGCTCATTCATACCTTAGATGTTTTTGTATCAGCAGCACCCTTGGTTTTTTCGTAACGTTCACAGTTCGTATCATAGCCACTGCACGGTGCACACCGTTTGTGGGTGATCTCGAACGTGTGCCTGCACTGTTCATTTTTGTGCAGGTCTTTTTCGGTGGGACTTCTGTTATGTACCTTCATTTACAGCCTCAGAAAGGAACTTCATCGTAGTGTGTAGCGATCATATCCGCGAAGTGCAGACACAGGGCTTCCGGGTAGCGGTCATAAACAGCACTGAGCGTATCCCAGTCCTGCGACCCGCTGTATGCTCCCATGTGCCAGCGAATCGCCACGATCTCCCGCGCCGTCAGCTTGATGTACTGCTGTGCCATGATGACGCTTCCTTCTCCATGGCCTACCAGACCGGCGTCAAAGTATTCGTACTCACCTTTGCCTTTATCGCGGTACTTGCCCACCTTGCAATAGTCGTGCAGAAGCGCTGCCGCAAGAACTTCATTCCGGTGACATTTCTTGAAAGCGTGATTCGTTCTGCACAGTTCCATTGCCGCCTCTGCCACACAAACCGAGTGCTCACACAGACCGCCGGGATGGTTGGAATGGTGCTTAATGCTTGCAGGCTTTTCAAAGAACCCCAAAGCCACCATCTGCTGCCAAAGGTTTTCCGCTCCCGGACGATCAGCAAGGCCGCTCTCCGCCCAGAGAACCTCAAACTTTTCTTTCGGCTTCATGTCCTCATACAGTTTTTCGTTATCCATGGTTCGGCTCCTTCTGTTTCAAAAATTCTGCCCGACCCTCCGGGTATCTTGTCGGTCTGTCGAAAATCTCCGGGTGCTTTTCGAGCATATCCAAAAGCATTTCCCGCATGGACGCCGCCACAAAGGGCGTAAATTCACTGCTCACACTCCCCCGCCTTTCTGCCTGTATTTCTGGCAGCGGGTTTTGTTTTCGTTCCTCCCGCCATTGGAACCGCCCTGTGTCAGTCCTCCGGTTCAAAGAGCATTGCCACAAAGGCTTTCAGCTTGTTCACTGCAGCTTCTTTTTCGGCTTCCGTCTTGGCCGTCTTTTCAGCCCAGCAGTCCTTGACCATTTCATTGATGATCTCAAACATACTGTCTTTCAGACCTGCCAGATTTTCCTCGTCATCGGCTACCGCCATGAGGACACGGGCCACAATAAGCTCTGCCGCCGTCATCATGCCAACCGAACCGCCGTGAATGCTGACTTCCAGACCATCAGCCGTTCCCACGGCTGTAATTTCCACATTACAGTTCATGCTCTATCCTTCAAAGTCAACCGTTCTGCAGTTTGTTTGCCAGCGCCACAATGAAGTCCTTGAAGCCCGGCTCTGTCTCTGCAAACTGCCGTGCCATGCGGAACCCTACCGTCTCGCCAACAGGAGGCTTTTCCTTCTTCTCTGCCGGAGCCGCCTTTCCCTGCGCTTCCAAATCGTTCTGCACTGCATCAGGAATTTTGTCCTGAATCTTCTTGATAACGTACGGACGAAGCGGTTCGGGAACTTCTGCTACAACGCTGCCCACGATCTGGATCGTCAAATCCAGCAGATCAAGCCCGTTTCCCTTGAACTCGACCGACGCACCGCTGCCCTTGACCTCTCCGTGAATAAATGCGTATGCCATACTCTTTGTCCTTTCTGCTTGCAGGTAAATTTTCGGATATGTGGGTGCGCCCCGGAGTTGACACCGGGCGGCGGGGCTTGACGCTCCCCGGCGGTGCTGGCCGCACCATATAAAGGCGGTGTCGGACATACCGCCTGCCCATGTGGGCCGCTCTGGCGTGTTCTTTCAGCCCTTGCCAGATAAGGCTTCATCTCGCCGACGCCGCCGTTCTTCGCACTGACGGCGGATGATCTCTTTTCCCTTGCGAATACGCTCGGTTTCTTCAAATCTCCACCTGCCGTAGGACAGCCCCGCGGCGTCGGCCTGCCGGACATCCAGCATCAGCTTGTCCGGCTTCATCTTTTCGGCCATTTGCTCATACCCTCGTGCTCCTTGTTGTGCTTGTACTCCCCGCCGTGCTATAATTTGAACATATAAAATGGGGAGGGGGTGAATTTATGAAATACTACTTTGTCGATCTTCGCGCACTACCCATATCTGAACGTATAGCAGCTTGTAAGAAAATGGAACAGTACGCATGGGAAGTCTTTGAAAAGGTTGGAACATCCGGCCTTGAATCCGCAGAGGTTTGCTGGACATCGCCAGAGGACTTTGAATCTTCTCCTTGTTTTCCTCAAGGATGCAAATGCACGCTTCTGGGAAACTGATCTTACGTCTTTGTGGCGGCGTGTGTAATAAGCAACGCCGCCGGAAAGTCCGGGTCGTAGTTGAACTCGATCCGGGCTTTTGCTTTATGGTCAACAAACCTCATGAATGCCCCGATGTCCCCCAACTTCTGAAACGCTTCTTCCTTGCGCCATACACCGATCCCGACGCCGTTGCAACGAACTTCTTCCGGCTTGTAGCCGTAATGTTTCAGAACTTCGTCCGGGTCGATTTCATCAAACGTCTTTTTGTTCAGCGCTTCTACAATGTGTTCAGGTTTCAGCGTCATGTGCTCCGCCCTCCTGCCTTTCGGATTCCTGTGCGGCGCTTTCCCTCTGCACAATCTCAGCAATCGGAATATTCAGAACCACCGACAGACCGCCCGCAAGGGACAAGTCCATCCGCTTCTGACGCTCTCCGGTTTCGACCATCTGATAATACTGCCGCGAGATTCCAATGCGGTTTGCAACATCCTGTTGCGTAAGACCGGCCTTTTCGCGGGCTTCAATAAGGTATTCTCTCACCTGTTCTCTCCCTCCCTTGCAACGTGTCGTTGCTATCATAATAGCTTTGCTCCTTTCAAATGTCAACAATACGTTGCATTTTCAGCGTATTGCACAGTTTCTTTGCAACATTTTGTTTCCTCTGTTGAAAAAGCAACAATCAGTTGCTATAATAAAGTAAAAGGGGGATGCTCAATGGAAAATCTGACTATCATCCGTAAAGAATCTCACGCTACCCAGCAGGAAGTCGCTGACTATCTCGGTATTTCTCGTCAAGCATACGGCAACTATGAATCCGGCAAGCGTGAACCGGACTATGAAACGCTCTTAAAGCTCGGTGAATACTTCAATTGCAGCATCGACTATCTTCTTGGAAGCAGCCGTGGTGTTCGTTATCCCCTTCTCTCGGAGTTTGAGCGTAACCTATTGGAGCAATATCGAAGCGCGACACCTGCCATTCAGAGCGCAGTTTGCAAACTTCTTGATCTCAATGGTGAGGCTTGATAGAATCCATGAGGTTCCCCTGTCAATACAGGGGAACCTCCGCGTGCTACACTCTGTTGCTTACATATCCAGTGTAGCACGCGGAGCCGCCATCTTTTCCAAAGTCAATTCGCCTTTTTACTCCACAATTTTACGTTGATTATCTTTTATTCTTCATTTTCGTAAAATTTGCAAAAAGAAAAAGCCCGCCGGGCCGAAGCCTGACGGGCTATAGATGAAACTGTATTTATATAATTCAGCAGCGATTTATGATTTTTCGTCTCACACGTTGCGCTTTCGTCTAATCTGCGGGTTAAATGAGACGATTACTCGAAAGGACGCTCAAGGTATGGCAAAAAGAAAACTCAACAAGGGCGGCGAGGTTCGGCTGGTCGCCTATTACAGATACAGCGGCGGCAGCGGGCAGACTGAGCAATCCATTGAGGGCCAGCGCCGGGACTGCGAGGCCTACGCCCGCCTGCACAATATGACCATCCAGAAAGAATATGTGGATCGTCACATCAGCGGCAAGACCGATGATCGTGCGGCATTCCAACAAATGATTGCTGACAGCGACAAGGGTGCATTCGATATGGTGATCTGCTGGAAAACAGACCGCTTCGCCCGGAACCGCTATGATTCTGCCGTGTACAAGAAGCGTCTGCGTGACAACGGTGTTGAGATCGTCTATGCTGCTGAATCCAACATTTCCGGTGCGGAAGGTATCATCATTGAGGGCGTGATGGAAGCGCTGGCCGAATACTACTCCGCTGAGCTGGCTGAGAAGATGCGCCGTGGCATGAGGGAAAGTGCTCTCAAAGGGCAGGCCATCAGCCGTTGCCGCGCCCTTGGCCTGAAAACGGACGAGCACAAACGGTTCGTCATTGATGAAAAGACCGCACCCACTGTGCGCTTTATCTTTGAGCATTACGCCGCCGGGGAATCCGCCATGTCTATTGTTGAACAGCTCAACGCCAAAGGACTGCGCACCAGTCAGGGCAACCCCTTCAACAAGAGCAGCATTCCCCGGATCATCCAGAACGAAGCCTATCGCGGCGTGTACATCAGCAAATCGTATGACGTGCGCATTGAAGGAGCCATTCCGGCCATTATCGACGATGAACTTTGGGAGAGGGCACAAACCATGTTGAAACTGAACCGTCAGCTCAAGGCAAAGAATGAACCAAAAGCGGACTACATCCTGTCCGGCAAGCTCTACTGCTCCTGTGGTTCCCTCATGCGCGGTATGAGCGGCCACAGTGCCACCGGCGAAGTCTACCGCTACTACACCTGCCCCAATAAGGACTGCCACCTGCGGAACATCCCGAAGGACGATCTGGAAGGAAAGGTCATGCAGTCCATCGTGGATCACCTCTTGCAGCCGGAATCTATGGAAGCACTGGCCGAAGCCATGGTCGAGGTGCAAAAGGCCGACGTTGAAAAGCCCAACGCCGAACGTGTAGCCATCGAACAGAGCCTTTCCGATGTCCGCCGCCGCAGTAAAAACATTTTGGACGCCATTGAAAACGGCACCGCTAATGCGCAGCTGTGCGCCCGTCTGGATGATCTGACCGAACAGGAGCAGACCTTGAGCTTCCAGCTTTCTTCTCTGGAAAAGGAGAAGCCTGTTGTGTTCACAAAAGAGCAGTACCTTTTCCTGCTGGAACAGTTCTTGATGGAGCCGTCCGAGCGCACACCGGAGTATGGTCGCCGTCTTGTTAACACTTTCGTAACAAGTATGGTAGTTAGCGGCCGTGAACTGGTTATCAATTTTAATGTTTCGGACGAAACCGTTAACAAAAACAAAAAAACATCCCAGACAAACTTACAAAAAGAAAGTTCGTCTGGGATGCGTCTGGTCCGAGTGGCGAGAATCGAACTCACGGCCTCTTGAACCCCATTGTGCTTCTCTCAAAAACGCAATGGACACTCCGATACCACTTGTACGCAGTATCATCAAATTTCAAAATTATTTTATCATTCTGTTTCGTTAGATGTCAAGATGTTTCGTTTCTTTTGTGGTCAAATTGTGGTCAACCGACCCTGACAAATGACCATTCTCCCCTACTAAGTTACATGGCGCAATTCCGATTTTCAAAAATCGAGATTGCGCTTTTTTGTTTGCACGAATTATTCATAAGGAGGATTTGTCAACCATGTCAATGAAACATCGTCATTTTTTCATCCTTGACAGAACTGTATGACGCTCGACTACTTCTATGGACAGGCCGGAAAACTTTTTTCGTTCTATCGCATCCCCAAAGCACTGTTTCAGGAGCAGCGGTTTCAAAATCTGTCAACCGATGCCAAAACACTCTACGGCATCCTGCTTGACCGCATGAGCCTTTCTGTTAAAAATGAATGGTTTGACAAAAAAGGTCGAGTGTTCATCATCTTCACGATTGAGGATGTCAAGAGGACTTTGCGTTGCGCAGACAACAAAGCGACCCGACTGCTTCGGGAACTTGAAAAATTTGGTTTGATTGAACGAAAACGTCGAGGGCAAGGAAAGCCATGTTTGGTGTATGTGAAAAACTTTTCGTCAGAATCTTCAAAGGAGAGTGTCAAGAATCGTGATAATGACGATTCTTGTGGCTCTAAAACCGCTTGTCAAGACCCGGTAAAATCACGAGGTATTAAGAAGAAAGAGACTAAAACAGAGATGAATAATACGAATCTTATCCTTTCCGACGAATCGGAGAAGATGAAGAATCGCGAACTGCTCGAAGAATATTTTTCATGCTCTTTGGAGGTAGACCTTCTGCTCCGGCTTTACCCGGATGATGAAGATACCCTCTACCAAATCGTGAATTTGCTGGTGGATACCTGTGCCACCAACCGCAAGCTGCTGCGCATTGCCGGGGATGATAAGCCCGCCGAGGTGGTATGCAGTCGATTTATGAAGCTGAACGCTGACCATATCCGTTTTGTGCTGAAGTGCCTTGCAGAGAACATCAGTCCCATCAGGAACATGAAACAATACCTGCTCGCTTCTCTGTATAACGCACCCACCACCATGCAGCTTTCCTACCAGAACCAGACCAACCACGACTTAGCGAATCGGAGGTGATGAAAATTTCAAAGAAAGCAACCACGATAGCCATCGTCAACCAGAAAGGCGGCACCGGCAAGACCACCACCTGTGAAAATCTGGGCATCGGGCTGGCGATGGAGGGCAAAAAAGTTCTGTTGGTGGATGCCGACCCACAAGGCAGCCTGACCATCAGCATGGGCTGGCAACAGCCCGATGAACTGCCCACCACCCTTTCCACCCTGTTGGCAAAAGCGATGAACGACCAGCCTATCCAGCTCGGTGAGGGCATTTTGCACCATGCAGAGGGCGTTGACCTGATCCCTGCCAACATCGAACTGGCAGGACTGGAAGTGTCCCTTGTCAACTGCATGAACCGGGAAAAAATGCTGAAACAGTTGCTGGACGGTGCAAAGCACGAATACGATTTCATTCTGTTGGACTGCACCCCTTCCCTTGGGATGCTGACCGTGAATGCACTGGCAGCAGCGGACACTACCCTGATTCCTGTGCAGGCGCAGTATCTGTCGGCAAAGGGTCTGGAACAGCTTTTGCAGACGGTGCAGAAGGTCCGGCGGCAGATCAACCCGAAACTGAAAATTGAGGGCATCCTGCTCACCATGACGGACAGCCGCACCAACTACGGACAGCAAATCGACAATTTGATTCGGGGTGCCTACGGCAGCAAAATCAAGGTGTTTGACCAGACTATTCCCCGGTCTGTCCGTGCTGCGGAGATCAGTGCTGTGGGCAAGAGCATTTTCCAGCATGACCCCAAAGGCAAGGTGGCCGAAGCCTACCGCTCTCTGACGAAGGAGGTGATGGCGAATGCCGAAAAACAGCTTAAACGTGTCGCTGAAAGGGGCAGATGACATCTTCTCCACCGAGGAATCCCGGCAGGAACAGCAGAGAGAGCAGGTGCAGCAGATTCCCATCGACGAACTGTTCCCATTCAAAAACCACCCCTTTAAGGTTTTGGACGATGAGTCCATGCAGCGCACGGTGGAAAGCGTAGAGCAGTACGGTGTGCTGTCTCCGCTGATTGCCCGCCCCAGACCAGAGGGCGGCTATGAGATCATCTCCGGGCACCGACGTCAGCACGCCGCCCAGCTTGCCGGGCTGGAAACCCTGCCTGTCATCGTCCGCAATATGGATGATGATGCCGCTGTTCTGCTTATGGTGGATAGCAATCTCCAACGTGAAAACATCCTTCCCAGTGAACGGGCTTTCGCCTACAAAATGAAGCTGGAAGCTCTAAAAAATCAAGGTGCTAGGTCAGATTTAACTTCGTGCCAACTTGGCACGAAGTTCCGCGCGGATTCAGAACTTGCCGAAAGTGCTGGTGAAAGCGCACGAAACGTTCAGCGTTTTATTCGGCTCACCAATCTTGTTCCTGAACTGCTGGACATGGTAGACGAAAAGAAAATTGCCTTCAATCCCGCTGTGGAATTGTCCTATCTGGACGAAAGTCAACAGCGGGATTTTTTAGAAGCCATGAACGACACCCAGAATGCGCCGTCTTTATCCCAAGCGCAGCGGCTTAAAAAGCTGGCGCAGGAAGGGCACTTCTCGTATGACGTTGCCTTTGCGGTTATGGGAGAAGAGAAAAAGGACGAGCTGGACAAGGTGGTCATCAAAAACGACACCCTGCGGAAGTATTTCCCACGCAGCTACACCCCGAAGCAGATGGAGGACACCATCATCAAGCTGCTGGAACAGTGGCAGCGCAAACAGCAGCGGCAGAATGAACGCTGACTTATACCGTAACGAAAGACCCGATGGGGTCTTTTTCTTTTGCAAACAAAAGGAGAAAAGACTATGAAAAACAACGCTACCCGTGCCATCCGCTCCGAGGAGATCACCATTGATGTGCGTATCTGCGCTGCGCTGGCGGCAAACCGGGGCGGTGTGGTCTACCTCGCAGCTATTGCCCCGGATATGGAGCTGACCATCATCACGCTGGACGAGGCTCCCGACATCCTGCCCTGCTTTGAGGAGGACGATGCCTGTCTGAACCTCCCCAACACCTCGCTGCTGCTCTGCTATAACCCGGCGCAGGTGCTGAAGATGGGCGGCAAGCACTACCTGACCGGTCCGGTGATTCTGGCTCGCACCAATATGGATGGCGAAGTCATCTCGCTGACCATTGATGAGGTCTACCTGTTCCAGAAGTATCTGGCAAGCCACAGCATCACCCTGATGGCAGACGACCAGAAACTGCCCTGCATCTGTATCGACTGAGGTGTGCCATGCTGAACTTTTTTACGGTTTCGCATTTTTTGAAGCAGGTGCTTTTTTCGGCTTCTTCGTGGCGGCTCTGCTGAACGCTGCCCGTGCCGGGCAGGAGGATTAAAAGCACCCTGCTGCACAGGAGGTGATGGCAGTGCAGGAAGAAATCGAACAGAAATCATTCAACCTGATGATCTCCACCACGAAATTGTCTGCCCGGACTGTCCTGCGGGCGATAAAAGCAGCGCTTCGGCTGTACCAGTCCAAGGCATCCCAAGGCAAACAAAGTGTCCGCACCCTTCTGCGGCAAAACCGTGGCGTATCCAGCGTGGAAATCGGCAAGACCGGCATCCGTGGGTTGGAACGCTATGCCAAAAAGTACGGCATCGACTATGCTATCCGCAAGGACACCTCCGAAGTTCCGCCCCGGTATCTGGTCTTTTTCAAAGCCCCGGATGCAGAAGCATTTCAATCGGCGTTCAAGGAGTATTCGGCATCTTTGCTGAACAAAGGCAATCGGCCCTCGGTGCTGGCACGATTGCAGGAGCTGGTGCAGGCGGCGGCAGAACTCCCCGGCAAAGTCCGGCACAAGGAACAGGAGCGTGGACTGTGACCACGAAAAAGCTGACAAAGCTGCTGGCGCTCTATCTGCCGTATCTTCTGTTGGGGCTGGTGGTAACCAACTTTGGTGAGGCATGGCGGTTTACCGAGGGCAAGGAACTGGGCGATAAGATCATGTCCATGATGGGCACTATCCCGGTGGCATTTGCGAACCCTCTGCCCAGCCTGCATCCGCTTGATTTGCTGGTAGGTCTGTGCTGCGGCGCAGGGCTACGGCTGGCGGTCTATTTGCGTGGAAAAAACGCCAAGAAGTACCGCCACGGCATGGAGTACGGCTCTGCCCGGTGGGGCACCGCCAAGGATATTGAGCCGTTCATGGCACCCAAGTTTGCAGACAACATCATCCTGACCAAAACGGAACGGCTGATGATGTCCAACCGCCCACCGGACCCCAAAAACGCCCGGAACAAAAATGTGCTGGTGGTGGGAGGCTCCGGCAGCGGCAAGACGAGATTTTGGCTTAAACCCAACCTTTTACAATGTCATAGTTCCTATGTGGTCACTGACCCGAAAGGTAGTATCGTGGTCGAGTGCGGGAACGCACTTCTGAAGAACGGTTACAAGCTAAAAATCCTGAACACCATTAACTTCAAAAAGTCCATGCACTATAACCCCTTCGCCTATGTCCACAGCGAAAAGGACATTCTGAAACTTGTTACGACCCTGATGACCAACACCAAGGGTGAAGGGTCCGGCGGGGACCCATTCTGGGAAAAATCGGAGCGTCTTTTGCTCACCGCCCTGATCGCCTATCTGCACTATGAAGCCCCGGTGGAGGAACAAAACTTTGCTACTCTGCTGGAAATGCTGAACACCATGCAGGTGCTGGAGGACGACGAGGAATACCAGAACCCGGTGGATCTGCTGTTTGAAGAACTGGCAAAAAAGAAGCCCAACTCCTTTGCCGGGCGGCAGTACAAACTTTACAAGCTGGCCGCAGGAAAGACCGCAAAATCCATCCTCATTTCCTGTGGTGCCAGATTAGCCCCTTTCGACATCCAAGAGTTGCGGGACCTTACCATGTACGATGAGCTGCAACTGGACACGCTGGGCGATAAGAAGACGGCGTTGTTCCTCATCATGTCGGACACGGACAGCACTTTCAACTTTCTGATTTCGATGGTTTACACCCAGCTTTTTAACCTCTTGTGCGACAAAGCGGATGATGTGTACGGCGGCAAACTGCCCATCCATGTGCGGTGCCTTATCGACGAGTGCGCCAATATCGGGCAGATTCCCAATCTGGAAAAGCTGGTGGCGACCATCCGCAGCCGTGAGATCTCTGCCTGCCTTGTTTTGCAGGCGAGAAGCCAGTTGAAAGCCATTTACAAGGATAACGCGGACACCATTGTGGGCAACATGGACAGCCAGATTTTCCTCGGCGGCAGCGAGCCTACCACCCTGAAAGACCTGTCTGAGATGCTGGGAAAAGAAACGATTGATGCGTTCAACACCTCGGACACCCGTGGAAACAGCCCCAGCTACGGCACTACCTTCCAAAAGATGGGGCACGAATTATTGAGCCGGGACGAGCTGGCGGTGCTGGACGGCGGCAAGTGCATTTTGCAGTTGCGTGGTGTCAGACCGTTTCTTTCTGACAAGTACGATCTGACCCAGCACCCTAACTACAAGCTGACCTCGGACTACGACCCCAAAAACATCTTCGATATTGAAAAGTATCTGAACCGAAAAACAAAAATCCACCCCGGTGATGAGTTCATCGTGGTGGACGCTGATTCGCTCCCGTCTGCCTGACCCGGTAGGCGGTTTTATTTTTATCCCGGCTAGAAAGGTGCACCAGAAAATCAGCCTTGCTGCGGTTATGCAGCGTAAAACTACAAGATTTCGGGTGTGTACAAATGACCGGAAACGCTTTATAATAAAGGAGAAAAGACTATGGAATTCTTCAACTCTGCTATCGAAGTTCTTCAGACTCTGGTCGTGGCTCTGGGTGCCGGTCTCGGCGTGTGGGGTGCCATCAACCTGCTGGAAGGTTATGGTAACGACAACCCCGGCAGTAAGAGTCAGGGCATGAAGCAGCTCATGGCTGGCGGCGGTGTCGCTCTGGTGGGCATCACCCTGATTCCCCTGCTGAGCGGTCTGTTCGGTTAAGAACAGTGGGCGGCGATTGCCGCCCGGTACATATTATAATAAGGAAAGCCATAGTAACGATCTCTCATACAGAAGGTGAAGCAGATGAGCGAGATTTTATTGTATCATGGCAGTAAAGAAGAAGTTGTCTATCCCGAAATCCGCATCACACGGTATACAAAGGACTTTTCTTGGGGATTCTACTGCACGAACAACTATCAGCAAGCCTACCGCTGGGCAGACCGCCGTTCTGCCGATGGCCTTGTGAACGTCTATCGCTATGTAGAAAATCCCGACCTGAAGATCCTGCGTTTCCCTGAAATGTCGGACGAATGGCTGGATTTTATTGCAAAATGTCGTGCAGGCGAAACCCATCCCTACGATATTGTGGAGGGACCCATGGCAGACGACACCATTTGGGATTACGTCAACGGATTTACGTCCGGGCAGATCAGCCGTGAAGCATTTTGGGCATTGGCGAAATTCAAGCATCCAACACACCAAATCAGCTTTCATACCGTGAACGCTTTGCACTGCCTGGCCTTTGAGAGGAGTGAACCCATCCATGACCGAAAAGCAGAAAAATGATGTTCTCTATGTTTGTAGCCTGATCGAGACCATTGCCCGCAAGACCAAAAATCATCGGCAGGATGTGATCCGTCACTTCACAAAAGCCGACATCGAACGGCAGCTCCGGCTGGCAGAAGTAAACCACTGCCTGTCCTTTGAGCAGGTTTCGGATGAACTGATCGAGGATCTCAACATCCCGGATGGGGATTTTGATACCGCCGCAGAGTGCCGCTATACGGTCCCTGCTGCAACCTCCATCGGAATGCTGTATCAGGGGCTAGTGCTGTCCACCATGAAGGATGAGGATGCTGCACAGGCAATTCTGGATGTTTTTTCGTCGTTTATCACGGATGAGATCTCCGATTTCAATTCCAACGTGTACTACACCAATCCTGATTATCTCCGCTGCTCCTATCTGGAGGGCAAAATGCTTGCTTGATTCCCACTTTCTTACCGCTAGGAGCATAGTGAATGAACGATTACAAGCCTTACAAACAGCTCAAGCAGAAACAGAAGGCTAAAGTTGTAGAGCGGATATATAAAGAGCTTCATCAGTTCTTTTCTGATAATCAACGGTTTCCTGATACCCCAGATGAACATGAATTGCTTGCTCGCCAAATTTTTTCGCACATTCCATACCGTGTTTCCTTCGATGAGTTCTATGCCGTATATAATAAAAAGCATTCCGCTATTGAACAGCGCCTTGCAGAGAAAGGATTGCCGGAACATCTGCTTCATCGTGAGGAACGCAGGCAGGAAAAACCGAATCATCCCGCTGTAAAAACGACACAGCCCCACAGAAAGAAGAAAAAGAAGCAGGTGTTTGAGCCGCTCTTAGAACAGAATGATGATTTCTTCTTTATTGCTGGTTATACTTCTGGCGGTGCCCCTTATGGTGTCACATGGGAAGAAATGGGACTGGAGCCTTGGGAAGAACTTATATAAATATTGTTGCCATTGCCGATTGCCAAAAGCAGTCGGCATTTTTGTTTTCATCGGCTTCTGAGGCGATTATTCCATACGGTGGCTTGAGCAGCAAAGGATAGCCCTCTGCGGTTTGCAGGTTTATTGAATGTCCGTACTCCAAGCCGCGTTTTTATCCACCCATCAATGAAAGGCGGTGCTATTATGCAGTTTTTGACCCACATTATTTTTCTCCTGAACCTCCTCAAGACCCTTATCAACCATTTCAGCTAAGGCGGTGACTGAATGGAAACCGTTCTCAAAGCCATTGCCGACTGGATCAAAGGCATCCTGACGGCAGGCATTATGTCAAACCTTTCCGGCCTGTTCGACGATGTGAACACGCAGGTCGGCAATATCGCCCAGCAGGTGGGCACCAAGCCCTCCAGCTTTGAGCCGAGAGTGTTCGCTATGATCGAAGCCCTCTCCCGGAATGTAGTGCTGCCCATTGCAGGCATCATCCTGACCTTCATCGCCTGTTATGAGTTGATTGAGATGATCACCCAGCACAACAACATGGCACAGTTTGAGCCTGCCCTCATCATGCGCTGGATCTTCAAAACGGCGGTGTCGGTGTGGTTTATCTCCAACACCTTCGATATTGTGATGGCAGTGTTCGACATCACCCAGAAGGTGGTGTCCGATTCCAGCGGCATCATTGCCGGAAACACCCGTGTCAACGACATTGGTCTGTCGATGTTGGAAGCCAGCCTGATGCAGATGGACGTAGGACCCCTGTTCGGGCTGTTCCTGCAAAGTTTCTTCATCGGCATCACCATGCGAATCTTGAGCATCATTATTTTTGTCATCGTGTACGGAAGAATGATTGAGATATATTGCATGGTGAGCCTTGCCCCCATCCCGATGGCGACCTTCGGCAACCACGAGCAAAGCCACATGGGACAGAACTACCTGAAATGCCTGTTCGCATTGGGCTTTCAGGGCTTTCTCATCCTCATCTGCGTGGCGATTTATGCGGTGCTGATCCAGAGCGTGGCAATTTCCGGGGATGCCATCAATTCCATCTGGAGCATCGTAGGCTATACCGTTCTGCTCTGTTTCAGTCTGTTCAAGACCAGTTCCGTGACAAAATCTGTCCTCGGAGCGCACTAAAGGAGGTGTTTGATTGGCTGCGTATATCTCTGTGCCCCGTGATTTGACCAAGGTCAAATCCAAAGTAGCGTTCAACCTGACCAAACGGCAGCTTGTCTGCTTTGGCACAGCGGCTCTCATTGGAGTGCCGCTGTTTTTTGTTCTCCGAGATTCCGGCGGCAACACTACCGCCACCCTCGGCATGATGGCGGTGATGCTGCCGGCGTTCTTCCTTGGGATGTACGAGAAAAACGGCCAGCCCATGGAAAAGCTGCTGTCGTACTATGTGCAGTCCCGGTTTGTCCGCCCGAAAATTCGCCCCTACAAGACCAACAACTACTATGCGATTTTGATGAAGGGAGGCGTGACCCATGATTCCGTTTTGGAAAAAGACCGATAATCACAGCAAGCCGCAGTCTGCGCAGAAGCGCAGGCAGAACGCAAAGCCTGCTGTGCCCCGGACCGCCCAGCAGTCCATCCCCATGCAGCGGATGTTTGAGGATGGTACCTGCCGGGTGAAGCCCAACTATTATACCCGTACCATCCAGTATCAGGACATCAATTACCAGCTCGCCCAGCAGGAGGATAAGACGGCGATTTTCGAGGAATGGTGCAGTTTTCTGAACTTCTTCGATTCCAGCATCAAGTTTGAACTGTCCTTCGTGAACATGGCAACCGACAGCACCGAGTTTGAAAAAAGCATCCGCATTCCGTTCCAGAAGGACGGTTTCGACGATGTTCGTGCCGAGTATTCCCAGATGCTGCGCCAGCAGCTTGCCAAGGGCAATAATGGTCTGACCAAGACCAAATTCATCACCTTTGGTGTGGAGGGCGAGAGCATGGCACAGGTCAAGCCCCGGCTTGACCACATCCAAAACGATTTGCTCAACAACTTTCACCGACTGGGGGTGCAGGCAAAGCCCCTGAACGGTGTCCAGCGGCTGAAACTCATGCACGATATGTTCAACATGGACGGTGCATCCAAATTTCACTTTGACTGGAAAGACCTTGTGAAAAGCGGCCTTTCGGTGAAGGATGCCATTGCACCCACCGCCTTTGCGTTCAAGAGCAGCCGCACCTTCCAGATGGGCGGTATTTTTTGCGCCGCCAGCTTTCTGAGCATCACGGCATCCGACATCAGCGACCAGCTGTTGAAGGATTTTCTGGACATGGATTCATCCCAGATTGTTACCATGCACATCCAGTCCGTTGACCAGAACAAGGCCATCAAGACAGTCAAGCGCACCATCACGGAACTGGATCGCAGCAAGATCGAGGAGCAGAAGAAAGCCATCCGTGCCGGATATGATATCGACATCATTCCGTCGGATTTGGCGACCTACGGCAGAGATGCAAAGGCTCTTTTGAAAGAGTTGCAGAGCCAGAACGAGCGGATGTTCCTCGTCACTTTTTTGGTGCTGAACACCGGCAGGACTGAACAGGAACTGGAAAACAATGTTTTTCAGGCATCCAGTATTGCCCAAAAGCACAACTGCAACCTGTGCCGCCTTGACTTTCAGCAGGAGCAGGGGCTGATGAGCAGCCTGCCGCTGGCAGACTGTCAGATCGAGATCCAGCGCGGTCTGACCACCAGCAGCACCGCCATCTTCATTCCGTTTACCACACAGGAACTGTACCAGTCCGGCAAAGAAAGCCTGTATTACGGGCTGAACGCCCTGTCCAACAACTTAATCATGGTGGACAGAAAGAAGCTGAAAAACCCCAACGGTCTGATTCTCGGCACTCCCGGCTCTGGCAAGTCCTTCAGTGCAAAGCGTGAGATCACCAACGCATTTCTGGTGACGGACGATGATATTATCATCTGCGACCCGGAAGCAGAGTACGCTCCGTTGGTGGAGCGTCTGCATGGGCAGGTTATTCACATCGGTCCCGCCAGCACCCAGTATATCAACCCCATGGACATCAACAGCAATTACAGCGAGGAGGACAATCCGCTGGCTCTGAAAGCGGACTTTATTCTTTCGCTGTGTGAGCTGGTGGTGGGCGGCAAAGAGGGCTTACAACCGGTAGAAAAGACGGTTATTGACCGCTGTGTTCATGTGGTCTACCGCAAGTATTTCGAGAATCCCACCCCGGAAAATATGCCCCTGCTTGAAGATTTGTACAATGCCCTGCTGACGCAGGACGAACCGGAAGCCCGCCATGTGGCGGCGGCATTGGAGATTTACGTCAAGGGCAGTCTGAACATTTTTAACCACCACACCAACGTGGACATCCGCAACCGCATCGTCTGCTTCGACATCAAGCAGCTGGGCAAGCAGCTGAAAAAGCTGGGAATGCTCATCGTGCAGGATGCCGTGTGGGGGCGTGTCACCGCCAACCGCAGTGCCGGAAAATCCACCCGGTACTATGCAGACGAGTTCCACCTTTTGCTGAAAGAGGAACAGACTGCGGCATACAGCGTTGAAATTTGGAAGCGTTTTCGTAAGTGGGGCGGCATCCCGACAGCCCTAACGCAGAACGTCAAAGATTTGCTGGCAAGTCCCGAAGTATCGAACATTTTCGAGAACTCGGACTTCGTGTATATGCTCAATCAGGCAAATGGCGACAGGCAGATTCTCGCAAAGCAGCTCAACATCTCGCCCCACCAGCTTTCCTATGTGACCCACTCCGGCGAGGGCGAAGGGCTGCTGTTTTTCGGCAACGTGATTCTGCCCTTCGTTGACCACTTCCCGAAAGACCTTGAACTCTACCGCATCCTCACGACCAAACTCAACGAGATCTCGGAGGGCGCACAGAAATGAGTGAGCCGAAACTGAACATCAAAGAAGAGTTGTCCGCAAAAAAGACCCGTTCTCCCCCGAAGAAAACCAAGGTGGAGCAGTCGGTGCCCAGAAAGAAGAAACTGAAAACCGATGCAGAAAAGACCGCCGAAAAAAACCAACACCTGCGGTTCGGCAAGGCGGAACTGACCCCGGACGAACTGAGCCGGTTGAGTAAGGCGCAGAAGCGGGAGATGTACGCTGCCCATGCCGCCCGGTCTGCGGTGCACCACGAAGTTGACCAGTACGAAGATGAAAATGTCGGTGTGCAGGCGTTGAGCGAGGGCGAAAAAGCGGCAGGAAATGTCCGTGATATTTCCAAAAGCCGTTATGCCCGGAAGCTCAAGAAGAAAGCCAAGATGCAGGGCAAGAAAGGCACCAAAACCGCAAAATCTTCTGCACGAGAGCCGACTGCGCCACAAGATGCAGGCGCATCCTGCACCGGCGAGGGCGGCTCCAACTGGCTTTCACGCTGGAAACAGCGGCAAGAAATCCACAAAAGCTATTACGCCGCCGTCCGTTCAGGCACAGCGGCGCAGACCGCAGGTGGCAAGGCGGCATCCAATGGCACATCTGCTGCCCGGTCGGGCGTGGAACAGGCGGTGCAAAAAGGCAAAACCGCTGTCAGCACCGCTGTAAAGGGGCTGATGAATGCCGCCAAGGGCAACGCACACGTTCTGGTGATCGTGGGCGTTTTTCTTTTGCTCATTCTCATGGTCATGTCCGGCTTCTCGTCCTGCGGTATCCTTTTTTCCGGCGGCACACAGGTGTCCGGGCAGACCATGTACTCCGCCGAGGACAGGGACATCCGGGGTGCAGAGCAGGATTATAAAAAGTTGGAAAAAGAACTGGACAAGAAAATCAAGCGCACCCCCACCGACCATCCCGGCTACAACGAGTACCAGTACCACCTCGACCCCATCGAGCATGACCCATGGCAGTTGACCTCTTTTCTCACGACTCTGTATGACGATTATACCCGTTCGGAGGTGCAGGGCAAGTTGAAGGAGACCTTCAAAAAGCAGTACAAGCTGACCACATGGGTAGAGGTGCAGATACGGTACAAGACCGTTTGGGTCATCAGTCCGGCAGGAATCCCGGTTCCCACGCAGGTGCCCTACGAGTACAAAATCTTCCACACCAAATTGGTGAACAAAGGGCTGGAAGTAGTTATCCGGGAGGAACTGGACAACGACCAGTGGAAACGGTACGAGATCTTTCAGGACACCTTGGGTGGCAAACCTTACCTCTTTAATGGAGGGTTGCCGCCCGGTGGCTCCGATGGCTCTGGTACACCGGGCATCGACTATACTGTGCCTGCCGAAGCCCTGACGGACGAGGAATTTGCCGCCATCTACAAGGAAGCCCAAAAGTATGTGGGGACGCCCTATGTGTGGGGTGGCTCTACCCCGGAAACCGGCTTTGATTGCAGCGGTTATGTCTGCTGGGTCTACAACCAGAACGGCTACAATGTGGGGCGCACCACCGCCAACGGTCTGTGGAACAAGAGCCAGCACATTTCCGAAGCCGAAGCAAAGCCCGGAGATCTGGTCTTTTTCAAAGGAACCTACGACACCCCCGGCATGAGCCATACCGGAATCTATCTGGGCAACGGCATGATGGTCAGTGCCGGCGACCCCATCAAGTACGCAAACATTCATTCGTCCTACTGGGAGAAACATCTCGCCGGGTTCGGACGGCTTTCAAAATGATTGGAGGAGTTACTATGAGCGAAAAATCGGATAAGCTGCGGGCGATGCTGGAAAAAGAGAAGGAACGCCGCATCAAGCTGAACAACCGCATCGAGATTCTGGAGCGGCGCATTCAGGAAGAGGATTCTGCCGAGGTCAACGAGATGGTGCGGACTGCAAAGGTCACGCCGGAACAGCTTGCCGCCCTGCTGCGGCAGTCCGCAACCGCCACCCCGAACCCGGCTGCGCTGTCTGCCGTGGGTGCAACTTTCGAGAAGGAGGTCGATGCAGATGAAGATTAAGAAACTGGGCGCGCTGCTGGTATCGGCGGCACTGTGCGCTGGCATGGCGGCTCCCGCCTTTGCCTTTGAGGGCGAAGCTGCCCCGGTGGAGCAGCCGGTTCTGCCGGAAGTCGTGGAGAAAGATGTTGTCACCGTCACGGACGAAACCTCTGGTGCCTTGACCCCGGAGGGCAATCTGACGCTGGTGGACGATTACTACACCAACTACTCCGATGGCAGCGGACAGCAGTTTATTACGCTGGTCAGCAAGTCGGGCAATACGTTCTACTTGGTCATCGACCGCAACGCCAAAGGACAGCAGACCGTCCACTTTATGAACCTTGTGGACGAAGCCGACCTGCTGGCACTGATGGAGGAAGAAGATGCGGACGCTTATACCGCTGAAAAAGAAGCGGCGACGCAGGCAGAGCAGGACAGGCTGAAAGCCGAGGAGGAAGCCAAGAAAGCTGCGGAGGAAGCAGCATCCGGCACAGAACAGCCCAAGGAAAACAAGATCACAAAGATCGCATCCGGCTTTCTGGGTGTGGTCGTGCTGATTGCGCTGGCGGCAGGCGGCGGCTTCTACGTTTTTGCGAAGCAGAAGCAGAAAAAGCAGGCAGAAAAAGAAGCCCTCGACCCCGATGCAGGTTATACCGAGGACAAGGGCGATTTTGAGATTCCCACCGAGGACGAGCCGGAGGACACCGGCGAGGAGGATACCGAACCCATCTGATTTTAAGGCGGCATTTGCCGCCTTACATATCTAAATCTGAAAAGAACAGGAGTTGATGCTTATTGTCTTATCAGCTTGTGGTCAGCGAGAAACCCTCAGTCGGGGCAGCTTACGCAAAGGTTCTCGGTGCGACCAATCGACAGGATGGTTATTGGGAGGGCAACGGCTATCTGGTGAGCTGGTGTATTGGTCATTTAGTGGAGCTGGCACCGCCCAATGTCTACGATGCCAAGTACGTCAAGTGGAGTATCGCAGATTTGCCCATTCTGCCGGAAAGGTGGCAGTATCTTGTGTCTGCGTCCACCAAAAAGCAATTCGGCATCCTGCAAAAACTGATGCACCGCCCGGATGTGGAGAGCGTGATCTGCGCTACGGACGCAGGGCGCGAGGGAGAACTGATCTTCCGTTTGGTGTACCAGCAAGCAGGCTGCAAAAAGCCCTTTTTCCGTCTGTGGCTGTCCAGCATGGAGGAAAACGCCATCCGGGAGGGCTTTGCCCACCTCAAACCGTCAACTGAATACGATGCCTTGTATGAGGCGGCTTTATGCCGGGAACGTGCCGACTGGATGGTCGGCATCAATGCATCCCGGCTTTTTTCGTGCCTGTACGGTCAGCCGCTTGCGGTGGGGCGTGTTATGACCCCGGTGCTTGCCATGACGGTGGTGCGAGAAGCCGCCATCGCCGCCTTTACCCCGGAAAAATTCTACACGGTGGATTTGGAACTGACCAGCGGCTGCACGGCATCCAGCCGCCGCATTCCTGAAAAATCCGTTGCTGAAAACCTGTTGAAAGCCTGCCGAAAGGAGATGGTAGCAACGATCCAGCGCATCACCCGCAAGGAAAAGTCCGAGAATCCACCACCACTGTATGATCTGACCACCCTTCAGAGGGACGCTAACCGCTTGCTGGGGTACAGCGCACAGCAGACTTTGGACTATGTACAGAGCCTATATGAGAAGAAACTTACCACTTATCCCAGAACTGATAGCTGCTATATCACCGACGATGACGAGGAGATGCTGGAGGAACTGACTGAGGAGTTGGAGGGTTTTCTCGACATTACCTCGGCAGATGTGGACGAGGCTGTGCCTCGGACACGGCGCACCGTCAACCGGGAAAAAGTCACCGACCACCACGCCATTCTGCCCACTCGCAGTATGCTGCAAGCAGATCTGGACGCACTGCCCAAGGGCGAGCAGAACGTCCTGAAGCTCATCATCGCCCGGACGCTGATGGCGGTAAGCAAGCCCTTCCGTTATCTGGAGACCCTGCTGATCACCGAATGCGCCGGGGAGGAATTTACCGCCAAGGGCAAGGAGGTTTTGGAGGAAGGCTGGAAAGCGGTGGAGCGCAAGGTGCTGGCGGACATCCTGAACCGGAAGCAGGAACTCACTGCCCTGCCCAATGCAGCGGAAAACGAGTGCGGCATTCTCAACGCCGAACTGAAGGAGGGTCAAACGTCCCCGCCAAAGCATTTCACCGAGGACCTTCTACTTCATGCAATGGAAACCGCTGGTGCAGACAGTATGCCGGAGGGTGTGGAACGTCAGGGCATCGGCACCCCGGCAACCAGAGCCGCCACCATTGAAAAACTGGTACAGAAGGGCTTTCTGGAACGGAAAGGCACCAAGAAAACCAAGGTGCTTCTGCCCACCGACAAGGGCAAAGCCCTCATCACCGTGATGCCCGAAGAAATCCAGTCTGCGGATATGACGGCTGACTGGGAAGCGAAATTGCTGCAAATCGAGCGCAGCGAAATGGAACCGGAAACTTTTATGACTGAAATCAAAGAGATGATCTCCTCGCTGGTAACGACCACCGAGGCTGCGAAGGGAGCGAATGCGCTTATGAAAAACAAAATCATTGGTGTCTGTCCGAACTGTGGGAAGCCTGTCGTGGAGCGTGAAAAGGGCTGGTTCTGTGAGAATAGGGAGTGCCGTTTCGTGCTGTGGAAGGACAATGCGTTCTTTAAGCGTCTGGGCAAGCGTTTGGATGGCCGAATGGCGGACAAGCTGCTGCGGGATGGGCGTGTCCGCCTGAAGGATTGCAAGAGTGCTAAGGGCAAGACCTACAACGCCACCGTGCTGCTGGGCACCGAACCCGATGGCCGCAGCAAGTTTTCTCTGGAATTTGAAGGTGGCTGCTGATGGAGCAGAAAAAAGAAGCGGTTTACCTTATCAACGATGAACGCTATCTCCACCTCCGGGAAAACGGTGCAGGAGTCGGCTTTGCCACCTACAACAAGGTAACTGGTGAGCCGCTGGAAAGCGGGCAGATCTCGGAAAAGAACCTGCCGCCCGATGGCAGGAACGCCATTTCTGCCGCCCGGAACTGGTATCTGTTTGAACTTTCGGACGATGACCGCAAGGTCATCCAACAGGAAAGCGTACAGATCCTCGAAAACATCCCGCAGGCGGGCATCGGCAGACGGCGCATCTGGGAGCCGGAAACGCTGCCGAAGGATATTCGTCTCATCAACAGCCACTATGATGACCTCTATCGCATTCCAGATGGCGGCGTGATTCAGGTGGATTACCCGGATGGGCGCAGTTTTACGGCACGGGTGGAACATCTGGATGATTATCACTTTGACATGGGCGGTCTGGGCAATGTGTTCCACATCTGCCAGTTTGCCGAGGTCATGGAGCGGAACCATGCTGACTTCTACCCCGAAATTCAGACACAGGACGAGCCGGCCGCATGGGAACTGGGTGGCAAAGGTTATCTTGCCATCCAGTCCTGTGAGGATGGATGGGACTACACCATTTACCACAGCGATTTTTCCGTGATGGACGGCGGGCAATTGGATGCCCCGGAACTGACCATTCAGGAAGCCCGTGAGCAGATTCTGGAAGCACACCACATGGAAAAGGGGCGGCGGCTGTTGCAGGACTACGATGCCGTCATGGATAAAGTTGCGGAAGCCGAGGAACTGAGTGCAGACCATCGCCCTTCCACACTGGAAAAGCTGGCAGAACTGGCAAGTGATACGTCTGCGCCAAAATCCTCTGCACGTTCTGCACCGGAACTGTGAGGTGGACGATGCAGCAAAAATGGGATCAGAATTTTGACGGTGAACCCATGACGGACATCCCGCAGAAGTTTCTGAACGCAGGGTGCGATGTTTATATGGTGATGCAGCTGCGGCATGACGAAAAAAACCTCGATGAAAGATTTGCTTCCATGCGGGAACTGCATCGTCGGGGCAAAACGCCAGACCCGGAGCATTATGAGGTCACCTACTATGCTGATTTGCCCGCCATGTGGCAGGATGTGCCGGACAACGAGGTTCTGGAAGAACTGTTTCAGATGTTCAACCTCTCCCGTCCGCAGGATTTTGAGGGGCACAGCCTGTCCGTCAGCGATGTGATTGCACTCAAACGCAATGGCGAGATATCTGTGCATTATGTGGACAGCATCGGCTTCAAGGAACTGCCGGGGTTTCTGGACAAGCAGCCGGAACGCCCTTCGGTGCTGATGAATCTAAAGGAAAAGTGCGATGCCCCGGAGTGCAATCCCACGGTATGCCGGAAAGTGAGGGCTGAACATGAACTTTAACCATGAGGAGCTGATGCTGATGATGCTCTACAACACCGGCACCCGGATGGGGCTTGTCCACGAACTGCGGCTCATGCAGTGCTACCTGATGCCCGATGAAACTGCCCTGCGGGAACTGTCGGAGGGGGTTATCGAAAAGCTGAAGCTGCTGACCGATGCGGAGTTTGCCGAACTGGAATTTCCCCCGGACTGATTTTTGCCGCCTGCGGGCGGCGTACATAAAGTATTTTGTTCTTCCAAAAGATATGCTATAATCAAATCAGACAAAATTCCTCTCTTCAAGCGATTTCTCCGCAATTTTCCCGTGGCTCTGCTCGTATCAAGATTAAGGGACTGAATTTTATTGTCAGAACGGAGGAACCATTATGGCAATCTTTGAAAAGACCATCCGAAACAAAAACTTTGACAAGTTGCTTCGGAAGCTGGAAAATGAAATTCCAGACAGCAGTTGATCTGCAGATTTGGAGGCAGGCAGTGATTTCAAAGAGGGCGATGCTCGGTGCAGTGTCCGGGTGTTTGAACGGTACAGCATGATGGGCGGCAACCGCCTGAGTCTGACTCTGACCATGTTCCAGAATGCGGACAGTCCGGTTCGGCTGTCTGCCATCACCGCAGGAGGCAGTCAAGCGGTGTTCTTCAAGGTGAACACCCTCGGAGAAGAATCTTTTCTGAACGATGTAAAAGACCTGCTGGAAGAAATTTTGGAGGAGTAAAATGTTTTTTGGATGGTTTGACGCTATATTCAGCTTCATTTTCCCAATCCTGTTCCTGCTTTTTATTGGAATGTTTTTCTTTGCTCTAATTTCAAATCTCCGCACATGGAACAAAAACAACCACTCGCCGCGGCTTACCGTTCCGGCAACAGTGGTAGCAAAGCGCACCGATGTTTCGCATTCCAGCAGTGCCAATGCCGGAGATATGTCCGGTGCGCACGGATACGACACTAGCACATTTACATCGTACTATGTGACTTTTCAGGTGGAGAGCGGCGACCGGATGGAATTTGAAGTGGACGGAAGCGATTATGGTCTGCTCGTGCAGGGCGACATCGGAAAGCTGAGTTTTCAGGGCACCCGCTATCTTGGGTTTGAGCGGAACTAAGCGTTCTCCTACATTATATAGTAAGGAGTACTGTATGAATGATCTGTTTATCCAAGGGCTGACCATCGACTGGAACAGAGTT